>NZ_AAXW01000010.1 GCF_000169335.1 Crocosphaera chwakensis CCY0110 | reverse complement strand
ATAACTCAACCGTGACTCAACGACTTTATCCCATCTTGTCATCATAGAACCAAGATGAATTAATCAGTCCGTGTAATCTCCCATAGACCGGCACGAAGCGATCGCATGACTAACCCTTTCTTCACTTTAAAGGTTTTGTCACTTGTTTGATGGTATCTTTAGCCTCATCTTCAGTTAATTGAGAAGAGACTTCAATCTTGTCTAAAACAGCTTGTAAAAGCTCTTTAACCCCTTCTTGTTTCATTTGGGCTATAGCTTCTTCACTATAATCTACTGTTTCTCCGAATAATAAGACACTTTCTTTAGCTGCGTCACTTAAACGAGTAAGACTAGGCCCAATAAGAGTAGCCATTTTTTCTAACCAGGGGCGATCGCTGTCTACATTGATAGGATAACCTGCCTCTTGCCAATAAGGAACCAATAAATCCACTAATTCAGTCCCTGACATTTTGTGTAAATATTGGCTATTAATCCAATCAAGTTTATCCCAATCAAACTTAGCACCAGCCTTATTAACCCGTTCTAAGCTAAACTGTTGCGCTGCTTCAGTCAAAGTAAAAATCTCTTGAGTTGAGTCTGGGGCAGTCCATCCCAAGAGAGTCATATAGTTAGCGAGAGCTTCGGGTAAAAAACCCATTTTCCGAAAATCATCAATAGAAGTCACCCCATCTCGTTTGGACAATTTACGCCCTTCCTGGTTCAAAATTAGGGGGGTGTGGGCAAACTCTGGCACTGTTTCCCCAAGTGCTTCGTACAAAAGAATTTGTTTAGCAGTATTAGCGATATGATCTTCACCTCGAATAACGTGGGTGATCTTCATATCCATATCATCAACGACCACTGCTAAATTGTAGAGAGGTTGTCCGAACGGTTGATCAGGATCATCAGCAACACGAGCGATGACCATATCCCCACCAAGATCGCTACCTTTCCAGGTCATTTTGCCTCGGATGAGATCGTGCCAAACAATTTCGCGATCATCATCAATAATAAAACGGATGACGGGTTTTCTCCCTTCTGCTTCAAAAGCTTGGCGTTGTTCTTCGGTGAGATGACGATGACGGTTATCATAGCGAGGGGCTTGATTTTTGGCTTTTTGAGCCTCTCGCATCTGTTCTAATTCCTCTGGGGTACAATAACAACGATAAGCAAAGCCTTTGTCTAGCAAAGTTTGAATCCCTTGACGATAAAGAGCGAGACGTTGGGTTTGAAAAAAGGGACCTTCGTCCCAGGTTAAACCTAACCAGGCCAGTCCTGATTGAATATTGTCCGTATATTCTTGACGCGATCGCTCTTGATCGGTATCTTCAACTCTAAGAATAAACTTGCCGTGGTGATGATGAGCAAATAACCAGTTAAAAACGGCGGTTCTGGCGGTTCCTATGTGTAAATTCCCTGTTGGACTAGGGGCGATACGCACTCTGACTGTCACAAAATTTTTCCTGTAGTCAATATTTGATGGATTGATATCCCGACCTTGCTATGTTTAGAGGCAGGATTTTTTATACTTAATTTTTGACATCTCACCAGTTAGTGGTGTGATGCTTTGTTTTGGGCTTCTTAATAATAATTTATTTAAGGGCAACTCATCAAGCAATTATACTAAAAATGGGCTTTGTAAGTTTGATTTTTTTCAAGTCGTTTCTCAATTTTTTCTGATTCAAGTGATGTTATAACCATGAGACATTTTTCAATTCATCCCAATAATTAATTAAGCTCTTTCCACTAAAAAGGGTAAAGATAGGCGATAAAACATCCATCCGACCAATGTCATGATAATAGCCACAGCACTAGCAATCCAAAAACCTGCTGCATTAGAAATTTCTCCAGTGGTAGCTAAATCTCTTGTGGTTACCAGTAAAGGAGTTACAGGGTTAATTTTCACCAAAATCGACCATAATCCCTCCCTGGGTTGAGGATAGATTACAGGAGTCACAAATAACCAGATCCGAGTCACAAAACCAATTGCTTTATTCACATCACCATAAAGACAAGAAAATGGACTTAAGATTAATCCCAGTCCTGTTCCAAATAAAATCAAATGAATGAAAGCAACTGGAGCGATAAGAATTGTCCAAGTTACTCCTACTTTAAACCAAACAAACAGGAAAAAAATAGGAATTAGTTGAATGAGAAAATTAAATAAAGTTTGTGCGATTTTTGAGATAACAAACGCTTCGGGAGGTACATTTAATTTCATCAACATTGATTTAGCACTTCGGGCTGCTCCCATCGTATTATTAAAAGTCTGGAGAAAAGTTTGCCAAAGAGTCATACTCAGAGCCACATAAACAGGGTAAGGAATAGGAGTTTCTCCTAAGTTCAAGACTTTGGCTTCTCTGAGGAAAGTTAAACCCACTGCGGTGACTAAAGGGGGAATAAAAATCCAAAGTACACCCAGTAAAGACTGACGATATTGAGATTGAATGTCTCGTTGAAATAATTGCCATGCTAATTCACGAGAAGCGAGCAAATCGTACCACATTTCTTGTAATAGCTGGATAGGGTGCCTGACGCGACTGTTGGGTTCGTACACTACAACAGGCATTGGTTTTTTGTGTTTATCTCGAGTTGGCTGGCGGTTGGCTTGACTCATGGTTAAACTCTAAAAGTGTTGTAATCGTTTTATCATATAACTTTACATTAAGAGAATATGTCAAGTTCATTGATCACCTAAACTAAAAAAGGGATTTAAGAACCTTAGCCCATTGATGAGTATTATTATGTTCAATAAAAGTGCGATTCTGTCGATTTTGTTAGTTTTTATCCCTTTATCTATTGCCTCTGAATACTTAGAATGGGGAGCTTCGATTACCTTTATCACAGCCGGTTTAGCCATTGTGCCGTTAGCTGCTTTTATGGGTCAGGCGACAGAAGAAATTGCTGTTGTTGTCGGCCCGAACTTAGGAGGGTTATTAAATGCCACTTTTGGTAATGCCACAGAATTAATTTTAGCTTTAGTAGCGTTAAACGAAGGGTTAATTGGTGTGGTTAAAGCAACCATTACCGGTTCAATTGTTGGTAATTTATTGTTAGTGATGGGCTTTGCTATGTTATTGGGTGGTTTGCGCTACAAAGAACAAAAATTTCAATCCTTAGCAGCCAATGTTAATGCGTCTTTAATGAATCTAGCGGTGATCGCTATTTTATTACCGACGGCGGTACAATATACGTCGAGTGGCATTGAAGAACAAACCTTACAGAATTTATCTGTTGCTGTGGCGGTTGTTTTAATTTTGGTTTATGGGTTAACTTTACTGTTTTCAATGAAAACCCATGCTTATTTATATGAAGTTGGCATAGCAGCAGAAGATGAATCTGCCGAAGAAGATGGAGCAAATGTTAATTTGACGAAATGGATTACCATCCTTTTATTAGTGACCCTTGGGGTTGCCATTGAATCTGAATTATTGGTTAATTCCCTAGAAGAAGCTACTTCATCTTTAGGGTTAACTGCTTTGTTTACGGGTGTGATTTTATTACCCATTATCGGCAATGCAGCAGAACACGCTACGGCAGTTACGGTAGCGATGAAAAATAAAATGGATTTATCGCTGTCGGTGGCAGTGGGTTCTAGTTTACAAATTGCTTTATTTGTTGCTCCGGTTTTAGTTATTGCGGGTTGGTTATTAGGACAACCGATGGATTTAGATTTTAATCCCTTTGAATTAGTAGCTGTAGCTGTGGCTGTTTTAATTACGAATTCTATTAGTTCGGATGGCCGTTCTAATTGGTTAGAAGGTACTTTATTATTAGCAACTTATGCGGTAATTGGGTTAGCCTTTTATTTCCATCCTGTGGTTGAAGGACTAGGTTAATTTGGCAGTGGGGAGTAGAGGAGGCAGAGGAGGCAGAGGAGGCAGAGGAGGCAGAGGGAGCAGGGAGTGGGGAGTGTGGGGAGAAAATATTAATCTAATTAATCTATTTAATACGTTCAACCAGTTGATTATGAGAGAGTTAAAAGCTTTAATTTTTGATGTGGACGGAACCTTAGCAGAAACGGAAAGGGATGGCCATAGAATTGCGTTTAATCGGGCTTTTGCTGAGGTGAATTTAAACTGGAATTGGTCAGAAACCGTCTACGGAGAGTTACTGGAAATTTCTGGGGGAAAAGAAAGGATTCGATATTATTTACAACAATATAATCCTGATCTTATAGAAGATTTGGACAGTTTAATTCCTCAACTTCATCAAGCAAAAACGAACCATTATCGGAACTTATTATCATCAGGAGAAATTCAATTACGCTTAGGAGTAAAAAGACTAATTGAAGAGGCTCACCAGAAGGGAATAAAATTAGCGATCGCAACTACTAGCGCGTTACCGAATGCCTTAGCGTTAATTGAAAAACACTTAAATCCTGAGTGGTTTGAAGTGATCGCAGCCGGGGATATTGTTCCGAATAAAAAACCCGCTCCTGATATTTATAAATATGTGTTAAATGAGATGAAGTTATCCCCTGATGAATGTTTAGTATTTGAGGATTCTTTTCATGGGTTACAAGCTGCTTCGGATGCTGGTTTAAAAACAGTTGTCACTTTACATGATTACACCAAAAATCAAGATTTTTCTTTAGCTAGTTTGGTTTTAAATCATCTAGGAGAACCGAACAATACTTTTAAAATTATCAAGGGCGATATTAATAATAAAGGATATTTTGATTTAGACTTAGGAAAAAAATTAACCAAGTACAGAACTAAGTACACAAAATAAATTGCACAATTGAGAAGGGAAACAGGGAACACGAAGGAGATACAGCTATGAGCAAAGAACTGATGACTTGTTTTTGAAAAAAATCAAGAACAATTCTCTATTTTATCAAGTCTTGGAGAGTCCCCTGGCTACATACATATTCGGTATATATGTATAATTATATACATATATTCAAAATGGCGTTGTGATAGTAAACGAACAAAAAATAATGCAGGATGTATGATTATAATCATGGGTTAAGTTTTATTAATAAAGTAAATTGCTAACAAAAAACTTGTGATAGTCTTTTTGGTGAATATTCAAAGATATTGAAGCATAACTAAGGAAAATGAAAAAATTGTTTAGGAGAAAATTTAAAAATATAGCTATGATTATATTTACAACACTTATAATAATTTTTTCTTCTTCATTTATATTTCCTTTTCACCTACATACAGCAGGAACTTATGCTCAGTCTCCAGGCATCTTACAGAATATTTTACTTGGGGATATAAGCATAGCAGAAATTAGAAAGCTTTTATTGGATTCTTTAGAAAGATTAAGTTCTGTTATAAAAGATGCTGGAGGTGAATTTAGAGAAGTTGGGGATTCGCTAGAAAATAATGCTAATAAAGTTATTAAAGAAATTGACAAAACTTTTGGTAATCGTTTAGATAAAACAATTCGACAATTAAATGAAACTGAGAAGAAGGTTTTTGAAGATATAGGAAGAGTTATACAGGAAAATGAAAATGCTACAGAAGCCATAATTAAGGGGGCTGGAAAGGAAGCTCGACGAGCCATTTTTGAAGGAGATATTGCAGCTTATAATAGTTTATATTCATTACCTTGTCGAAATAAAATACCTCGTATAGTTTATATAGAACCTGATGAAGTGATTGTAAATAATGATGATCCATTTGTAAAAATTAGAGGAAATTTTTTAGATATAGGATCTGAATCTAAAGTTAAAGTTGATGGAATTGAGACAAATATTATAGCTAGAAATAATAATGAAATAGCAATTGCAATTCCTGAAAAAATACTAAATAATTTGGATGATAGCAAGTTATTATCTATTAGTCTTACTCTATATAAAACTACTGTAATACCTGTTGTTTGTTGGGCTAGAGATTCAATAATTAATAGTCCTTTACAAACAAGTGTAAAGTTAACACCTCAAGTTAAGTATAATATTGAGGGTTATATAGAGGGAAATTATGAAAAGATTACACCTGAAGAGGTAAAAGAAGATATACAAAATTTTCCTCAACGAAGAACAAAAGTAATAGATGAGAACTGTGGTGTTAATGAAACTATAAGAAGAGATTTTTTGATAGAAAAAGGATGGGAAATTATTGATAAAACTTTTACAGAAATCTCAGCTAATTGTGGAACTTCTCTTGAGGGAATTGACTTTCAGGGGAATAGGGCTGTTGTTCGTACACGACTTAAAGGATGCGGTTATACGACTGTAAGAGGGCCTTTTGGAGCTATTTTATATAAAGATTGTAACGGTCGTGGATGGCATGAGTATGATCTAACCTTGATAGGACGCCGACGAACTATAATTCCAGAAAAGAGAGAAAGAATTTCACTGCCAAAAGAAACTTTTAATATATCTGGTACTTCAGGTCAAACAACTTTCACTGATATTAGACATACAAGTGCTAATACTAATCTTAGAGATGATAATTGGTATTATACTGCCACGATAAAAGGCACGAGAGGAAGAAAGCAAATTTCACCTGTACAAGTAAATACTAATTTACCAACCGCAGTCAATGTAACAAGTAAAATGGAGAATGGAATTTTATCAATAAGAATTCTTAAATAAGTGAACTTGTATGTTGAGTATTGCCCGACTGAACGTATAATTAGCTGAACTTCCCCATAGAGAAATCGCCGAAAGCCTTACAGCGATTTTTGGGTCTAATGGTACGGGACAGTTCGGGTATGGTTATTAAAAAAGCCCCCCAAACTAACTGATTTGAGGGGAAATATTACGGAGTCTTAAGGAATTGTTATCAGTTTTTGGTCACTGGTCACTGATAACTGTTCATTGTTTAATAAGCGTCTTGTAACTCGTAAAAATCGGGAGAAACATAATCTTTTCGTAAGGGCCAACCCACCCAATCTTCTGGCATCAAAATGCGTTTAAGATCGGGATGACCATCATAGACAATGCCATACATATCATAGCTTTCCCGTTCTTGCCAATCTGCCGATTTCCAGATCCAGTAAACCGAAGGAACATGGGGGTTATCTCTGGATAAAAAGACTTTAATGCGAACTTCTTCAGCTTGATCGCAGTTATCGCTCACTTTGATCAAATGATAGAAGCTAACCAGTTCTTTTCCAGGACCAAGATCATAAGCACCCTGACATTGTAAATAATTAAATCCGTAGGCGTACAATGCAGTACAGAGGGGGATCAAAAAGTCGGGGGAAACTTTAATTAACTCTATCCCTAGATGATCCGGTTCAAGTAAGTCATGATCAAATCCATTTTCCGTTAACCAACTTGAAACTGGGCCAGCTTGTACGATCGCACTTTCTTCTTCTTGTTCTGGGGCGTTATCTTGTGTATTTTCATCAACCATATTATGCTTCCTCTTTCTGTTTTTGAGATGCTAAAGCGGGGGGAACTTCCATGCCGATCGCTTCTGTCAATTCTTTGGGAGCAGCTTGACGGGTAGGGGTTGCCAAATATTTCCCAGTCAAAATGGGGGAAACCGCTTTCATGTTGTGGGGGGTACTATAGTAACGGTGAGTTTGTTCCATTACCTTAGACCGTTCTTGGATCGTCTCATTGGAGACTTTTTTACGCAGTTTGATGATAGCGTCAAAAATGGCTTCAGGACGGGGAGGGCAACCTGGAATATAAACATCGACGGGAATTAGTTTGTCGACACCTCTAACGGCGGTTGTGGAGTCGCTGCTAAACATTCCACCGGTGATGGTACAAGCACCCATTGCGATAACATATTTAGGGTCAGGCATTTCTTCATAAAGACGCACCAAAGCTGGAGCCATCTTCATCGTAATGGTTCCTGCCGTGATGATTAAATCCGCTTGTCGGGGACTAGAACGAGGAACGAGACCAAAACGGTCAAAATCGAAGCGAGAGCCGATAAGGGCTGCAAATTCGATGAAACAGCAAGCGGTTCCGTATAACAAAGGCCACAAACTGGATAATCTTGCCCAGTTATGCAGATCGTCTACGGTGGTTAAGATGATATTTTCTGACAAATCTTGAGTAACTTGGCCACGAGCAGCCGGATTAAGGATTTTTTCCTTTTGCAACTGCTCAAGGGCGGATAGATCGGAGGTTGGGTTCGGACTCATAAGAGATTCAATGATTAACTACAATCGTCGATTGATAATAATTGCTAAGTTTTATGACCATTCTAACGCGCCTTTCCGCCAGGCATAAACCAGGGCGACGACTAAAATGGCAATAAAGATCAAAGCTTCGACAAAGGCTAATAAACCTAAGCGACTAAAGGCAACAGCCCAGGGATAGAGAAAGACAGTTTCTACGTCGAATACTACGAAGACGAGGGCGAACATATAATAACGGATATTGAATTGAATCCAAGCCCCGCCAATGGGTTCCATTCCTGACTCATAAGTGGTGCGTCTTTCTGGTCCACCACCACTAGGCCGTAAAATTTTGGAGGCGGTTAAGGCGAGAATGGGGATTAAACTACAAGCGAGTAGAAAACCCAAGACATATTCGTAACCATTGAGTACAAACACTGTTTTTGATTAACTCCTCTCAATATTCTAAATTTTCCTAATCTCTATTAAACCGTAAACTCTACAAAAATAACCCTAAGAAAGTGTGTTTTATGGCTTAATGGGTTTACTTAGGTGTGAAATTTCTGATTAACTGCCTAAAAATACTAGGAAAAAACAGCTTTATCGTCAGTCTAAATGAATCGTAAAAAAGCATTATAGTTTTTAAAATTAGGAAGATTGAACAATTGCCAATCAACAAACAATTGAAAAAGACGTTGAACAATTGTAAAATTTTTTCTGAATCTATAAAATCTCTTTAGTGAAGTATTATAATTTATGTTGTTATAAAATTTTAATTTTTGACTCAATGTATTATCGTGTAAACTATAAACAACAATAAAAGCAACGTTTTACTGTCATCAAATAGGTATTTGTGGGCTATCTAGGATTGCCTATTCTTCCCATAAATTCCTTCCAGGGGGAGCTAAAGTTTAGATCGAAGTTGAACCTGACATCGTGATGATCTCCCGATATTTTGCTAGTTTACGAAAACAAAGATATTGTTTATCTATTGGGCTTAAAATGTCTGTTATTTTGTCTCTTATTACGGCTTTAGTGGCTTTTTTAATTGCCTTTCAAAATCCTAGTTTAGGAGGAGCAGTTCATCAAAAAAAAGTAAAAAACATTGCTTTTTTAATTGGATGTTTGGCAGCTTTTTCCTCTATTTATCATATTATATTCCGCTTTTTAGTCGTTCTTCCTGCTGGAGAGGTAGGAGTCGTAGAAATTTTTGGTAATGTTCAAGATCAACCTTTAACCTCTGGGATACATTGGATTAGTCCTTTGGCAAAAGTAACCAAATTTTCCACTCGTTTACAAGATATAAAAGAAACAGTTGATGCAACTTCAAGAGAAGGGTTAAATCTAAAATTAGATGTAAGTTTACAATATAAAATTAATCCTCAACAAGCGTCTACGGTTTATAAAACCATTGGTACAGAAGAAGAAGAAATTTTAATTCCTCGTTTTCGCTCAATTATTCGCCAAATTACGGCTAGTTACGATGCAAGAGATATTTATGGGGAAAAAAGAGTGATTGTCGCTGACAAATTAAGAAATGAACTCAATACAAGTTTAAAACCTTTGGGGTTTATTGTGGATGAAAGCCTATTAAGAAATGTCATCTTACCGCAAACAATTCAAAAAGCCATCGAAGAAAAATTAGAAGCCGAACAAGCCAGTCAAAAACAAGAGTTTATCAATGAAAAAGAACGACAAGCGATCGCATTTGAATTAGAAAAGGCGCAACAGGAAGCCACTCGGAAAAAAATTGAAGCCCAAGGGGTAGCCGACTCACAACGATTATTATCTCAAGGGTTAACAGAACAATTAATTAAATTAAAAGCCATAGAAGCTACCCAAAAATTAGCGGAGTCTGAAAACTCTAAGGTGATTATTATTGGCGGGGGAGAGGATAAATTGCCTTTACTATTACAAAGTCCTTAAGATTACAGGAGTTTTCCACTGATACTAAAAATGAAAATTCTTGGTGCGTGTTCCTTTGCACCACAGTATTGAGCGATCGCCTGTTATCATTCACACCTAAAAATAGCGATCGCTTAGATATAAATAACGGGTGCTATCAGTTTATCTAACCACGGGACCAGCAGACATAATTTCAGCCGGAACATCGTGAAATTGTTTAAAATTAACCTCAAAACGATGGGCTAATTCGATAGCTTGTTGTTGATAAGCTTCGACATCATCCCAAGTATTTTGGGGATCGAGAATACGATGGGGAACCCCTGTGACTTTTTCAGGGACTAAAACTTTAAAAATGGGATGGGGATGATAATTAACACAATCTAATTGTCCGTTTAAAGCTGCTGTAACCATAGCTCTCGTATGCTTAATGGAAATACGATGACCGACTCCATAAGGACCACCAGACCAACCAGTATTAATTAGGAAAACGTTAGTTTCATGATGTTGATCGAGTCGTTTTCCTAACATCTTGGCATAAACGGTCGGGGATAATGGAAAGAAACATTGACCAAAACAAGCAGAAAAGGTGGCTTGAGGGGCGGTAATATCCCGTTCCGTTCCGGCCAGTTTACTGGTGTATCCGGCCAAGAAATGATACATGGCCTGTTCTTTGGTCAATTTGGCGATGGGAGGTAACACCCCAAACGCATCGGCGGTTAAGAAAAAGATGGTTTTCGGATGGTTTCCCCTCGCAGAAGGGCAACAGTTGGGAATGTAGCGCAAGGGATAAGCAGCGCGGGTGTTTTCCGTTAACCGACCATCATCATAGTCAGGAATTTGGGTTTCGGGGTCAACAATAACGTTCTCTAAGAGTGTTCCAAACTTAATGGCAGCCCATATTTGCGGTTCGTGTTCTTGGGATAATCGGATGGTTTTAGCGTAACATCCCCCTTCAAAATTGAAAATTCCGGACTCTGACCAACCATGTTCATCATCCCCAATTAAATGACAATCTGGGTCAGCAGAAAGCGTGGTTTTTCCAGTTCCTGATAGGCCAAAAAAGAGGTTAGTATGACCCCGTTTATCAATATTAGCTGCACCGTGCATGGGTAAAACATTCCGCTTGGTCATGAAATAATTCATCATTAAAAAAACGGATTTTTTTATCTCTCCTGAGTAACGAGAACCGCCAATAATGACTAATCTTTTTTGTAAATGAACTACAATAAAGGCTTCGCTACGAATATCATCATTTTCGGGATCACCATGTAATCCAGGGATAGCGATAACGGTAAAATCTGCTTGATGATTGTTTAATTCTTCGGGTGAGGGTCGAATAAATAATTGATGAACAAAAAGGTTTTGGGAGGCTAATTCGTTAACAATACGCACCCCACAACGATAATTGGTATCGGCTCCGATATAACCATCAAAAATATAAATATCTCTTCCTTGCAGATAGGCAATAACTTTTTGATAGAGTTGATTGAATTTGGCTTCAGAAATGGGAACATTATGCTGATTCCAGTCAATTTCTTGTTCACTACTGGACTCTTTAACAATAAAGCGATCTTTAGGAGAACGACCCGTATATTGACCCGTTTCTACTAATAAAGCACCATTATCAACTAAAGTACCTTCTCCCCGAATTAAAGCGTGTTCAACTAATTGAGCAATGGGTAAATTACGATAAACCCGACCAATATTATAAAGTCCTAGGTCTTCTAACCCATAGGTAGGACGAATAATGGCTTCTTCGCTATCTTTTTCTAATGTGGTATTTCCTGAATAACTAGGTTGAGAAGATAAGGATAGATTGGGTTGAGAAGGATGAAAAAAAACTGTTCTCAATGTATTAAGATTAACCATGTTTGAAACCCCTATTTGTTGATCAATTATTGAGTTTCTACTTCTCTCAATGGCAGGTGTGTTAATCTTTCTTATTAGTGATTACTACTTTAATTATCTTCCAACTCACTTCCCATTGACAAAAGATGCTTTCTCAAGACTAATTTTTGTCTTACCTATAGTTTAGTTCATGCCATTAAAAGAGAATTTTTGACTGTTACAAAATTTAACCCTACTAAAATTGAACTGATTTCAAGCAACTAATTAAATATTTCGTCTTCTTTGATCTAATTTTTTTTGTTTGTAAGTAACCTGTTAATTAGAAATTCGCAATTATATTTAATGTTAGCGATGTATAAACTTATTATAGACTTTCAAAATAGTTTATAGGTGTTAATATTTTGACCTAGCTGTTCAAAAAACGCTAATCTTTCGGGAATTTTTTCAAAGGATTAGGTTTAATATTTGTTAATTTTTCAGTAGGAACTATCGTGAGGTATGGGTCTAATAAACTATCCTCAACCCATCCTGAATAATATTTAACATTGGTAGAATTTTTAGTAAGGTTTATTAAATCTAAATCACCTCTGATGGCATAAATTTCAGGGCGTTGTTTTTCGGGGTTTTTCCAGCTACTAATACCTCCAGGCCCACCTCCAAAATAATTTAACGATACTCCATCAAAAGGACGAATAAACCTATTCCCATTCCATAACCAATCTTTTCCCGGCCAATAAACCATTGCTTCCCATGAATGCACTTTGTATTCTTTATCATATATTTCTTTCCAGTTCATTGCTCCTTTATCATCTAAAGTCACTGAAAAAGGAGTATTATAAACCACTTCATAACGACCTTTATCTGCTTCATAATCTTGAGGTGACCACCATAAAACCTCAATTATTTTATTGTTTTCATCAGTATTTATAGTGGTTGATGAAGTAGAACTTAATAAACTTTGATAAACTTCTAATCCTCCTGAGGGAATTTCAGCTTGTAACTTAAATTCCCAACATTTCCAACTATTTTCTTGGTCTATTTCTTGCCATTTTATTTGACATATTCCATTACCAGTTGCTACCCAAATCTTGTCTTCTTCTATCGTTAATTTATAAGGAATCATTCCAACTAATTTACTATTTCGAGCATGATAAGACTTTAATGATTTACTTTTAGTATTATAAGAAATTAGTCCCATTCCTGGTAAATAAGGGTTCCCTTCTCCACTGATTTGAGTGGCTAACCAGAATGTAGTATCGGTATTATTACTAATTTTTAAGTCATTAATTTGTTGCTGTGCGATTTGAGAAGGCTGAATAAGATTGATTGAATTCTCTTGTGGATCGTAGTTAACAATAGTAGCAATTCCACCGTTCCCTTCTCCTTGTTCTGAAGAAACCGACCAATAAAATTGATTATTATTAATGACACTAGCAGTAACTTCTGGTACACCTAATTGAATGCCAGCTTGCTGCTTTTTCACCTGTTCTAATGTATATAAAATATGTTTTTGCGGTTTTTCTGCTTCTGGGGTAATTAATTCTAAGATAACTTTTTCAGATTCAACCTCAAAATCAGGAAAGGGATTAGGATCAAGAATAACTCGATACTGATAGGTTTTATCTTGCCAATTAATAATTTTATAGGAAGGATTATTTAATTCTTCAATGGCTTCTTCATAATTTTTTGCTGGCTTTTCTTCAGGTTGATAAGTTCCTCTTTTTGTAATGAAAGTATTATCACTATTGCAAAAAACAAAATCATAGTCTTGTGTTTGAAAGGTTATTATATTCTTAGAAACTTCGATATTTAATGTTTTTAATTTCTCAAAAAAATCTCCCTCGTTTTTTACCTTAAACTTAGGAGGTGATCCTGGAGAAGATGGGCAATTATTTTCAGCCTGATTGATTCCTTGTTTTGGGTTAGTGCAACCGATAAATAAGCAAGTTAAACTTAAAAAGATAATAATTGATTTTAAACTCATGGAAAACACACCACATTAATGAAGTTAGACGTTAAACTTTTGTTAAATTATCTAAATACTTGACCCACTTAGCTGCTAAATCAATTTCAGTAAAAGGAATTTTAATTGAAGATTGATCTTTATTGATAAAATTAAACTGTATAATAGGTTTACCTTTATTGGGTAAGTTACCTAAATCAACAGATTTATCATTGACTAATAATTCTATTTTGTCAACATCAGTTAACAAAAATTTAGGTAAAGTATTAGGAATAGAACGACTAGGCTTACCCCAAGTAATTTCTTTACCTTTAACACCAATAATGGCATAAATATCATATTTAGCTTGATCAAAATTTTCAGCCCATTGACGATAAGCTTCTAACTTTTGATATTCATTCCAACCACTCCAAGCTAAGATAAAAAAGACAACTAATAACGATAACCAAAACAGACCTCTTGCCATAGTTTAACTTCCTAAAAATGTAATCAATATTAATTAATATTATTTTATTGTAAACTGATAATCAAGACTTCATACGATAGGGGGTATCAATAAGACCTCAAATTATGGTAAATAAAAACAGTGAAAATGATCATTCATCGTAATCCTTAAAGTTAATGAAATTACAACAAAGTTTTTGGTCTAATGTCCGATCCCGACTGAAATATTGGTGCAAAAAAACCATAGTCGCTATGATCGTAGTGACTCTTTCTATCAATTTATGTGGAGCAACTTGGAATCAATTAGGCACAAATTCTGTATTAATTAGTGTTTTAGCCCAAGGAAATGCTATTACTGACCCTGAAGCTATTTTGAGGTATGCCCTACCCATTGATAACGAACCCATTCGCAAAGTTCAAGACGCGATTGAAGATATTTCCAATCATCTCAGAGGAAAACGCTGGCCGCCTATCGCCAAAGACGTTAAACGTGCTTCTTTTGTGCTAACGCTACGCAGCGATGAAATTCTTGATGGAGTTCCTAGCGATCGCCAATCTCAAGCAGAAACCATTTTAGAGGATATCAAAACAGGAGTCAGTGAACTGCAAGAAGCAGTCGAAAACAAAGATAAAGAAGAGGTTTGGATTAAAAGACGGAATGTTCTTGATAATATTGGCAACATTGAAAGCTTAATGGTTAAAGGCTTTCCCTTTGAAATTCCTGAAGAATATGCCGACTTACCACAGTTAAAAGGACGAGCTACCGTCGAGATAGAAACGACCAAAGGAAACCTCACTATTGTCGTTGATGGTTATAACGCCCCAGTCAACGGAGGAAACTTCATCGACCTAGTTCAACGAGGTTTCTATGATGGTTTATCTTTTATTGATTTAGAAGATAGTTTTGCTATACAAACGGGTAATCCTCCAGGGGAAGAAGAAGGGTTTATTGACCCAGAAACAGGAGAATACCGTGCTGTTCCCTTAGAAGTAAGAGTAAAAGACGACCAAGAACCGATTTATGGGGCTACCCTCGAAGAAATGGGAATTTACTTACCTGAATTAGTGCTTCCTTTTAATGCTTATGGGGCTGTGGCTTTAGCCCGTCCTAGTCTAGATCCCAATGGAGGATCATCACAATTTTTCTTCTTCAAATTTGACAGCGAATTAACCCCTCCTGGTTTCAATTTAATGGATGGTCGTTATTCTGTTTTTGGCTATCTGGTTGACGGCGAAGATGTTTTAGAAGACCTTACCAAAAAAGATAAAATTATTTCAGCAAAAGTTATTGATGGCCTAAATAACTTAGTTGAACCTAAAAATAGTTAATTCAAAATTCTATTTCAAAAGAAAAACCTCCTTAAAGGTAGGAGGTTTTTTATTAAAACTAAGCTATAAATAAAGTATTCTGAGAAGGCTGACAAAAGAGATTCTGAAGAAAGAAATCTAAAGTTTTTTGTGTCAATAATCCTTGACTAACAGCAATTTCTCCAAACTTAATCTTAAGGTCTTGTTGTAAATCTAATATATTTTCAATATCTTGTTTATTTAATAAGGCAGCTTGTTGTAAATATTCGCCGATCAGATATTTTTCCCTTTGTTGTAAACAGTTCGGCCATTGTTCTGCAAAAAAATCAACGGTTTCTTGTCTTAACCATCCTCTTAAGGCTACAATTTCACCAATTTTTCGATGTTTATACTCTTGTTTATCTCTTAATGCTATCTGTAGTTGTGCCTCTGTAATTAAATCAGCATCTCGTAAAACTTCTCCCAATAAAGGAGTCCAATAGGTTTTAGGAATAACGATATGAGGAGCAGAAATGATGACTTTAGATGTGAGCTTCATTGAAATTTCTTCATATAAAAATGAATTTTAAAAAGTTTTCAAACTATAATAATTTGAATTTTATAGTATGACTATGATCTTAATTACAATAAATGGCTGATTCATGACCACTATTCACTGAAAATTGATAACTGTTGTTCTCCTGTTTTTCCTAAATGTTGATAAGCAGCAGTAGTTACCACTCTTCCTCTGGGGGTCCGGTTGATATAGCCAATTTGTAATAAATAGGGTTCATAAACTTCTTCGATGGTTTTTGCATCTTCTCCTGTAGCTGCTGCTACTGCTTCAAGTCCCACTGGTCCACCGTCAAACTGTGTGATCATCGTCTCTAAAATGAGGCGATCAGTCCAGTCTAACCCTTGGGGATCAACTTGATAAATATTTAAGGCTTCTGCTGCTAATTCTTGGGTAATGGTGTCAAATTTTTTGACTTGTATATAATCTCTAACTCTTCGTAATAAACGGTTAGCAATACGAGGGGTTCCTCTGGATCGTCGGCCAATTTCTTGGGACCCTTGTTCAGTAATAGAAGTATTTAATAATTTAGCCGTTCGTTTAATAATTAACGCTAATTCTTCGGGATCATAGAACTTCAACCGTTGAATAAGGCCAAAGCGATCGCGCAGAGGAGACGTTAAGGAACCGACTTTAGTGGTTGCTCCCACTAGGGTAAATTTCGGTAAGGGAATACTACGGGTTCTTGCTGCTTGTCCTTTGCCAATGGTAATCTCAAGACGATAATCTTCCATAGCAGGATAGAGCAATTCTTCGGTTAAACGGTTTAGGCGATGAATTTCATCAATAAATAAGATATCCCCTGGTTTTAAATTAACTAACAGTCCTGTAATATCCCTTGGTCTTTCTAAAGCAGGAGCTGCTGTGATTTTACAATTTACTCCCATTTCTGACGCTAAAATTAGGGAAATAGTGGTTTTTCCCAGGCCAGGA
The DNA here is from genome assembly GCF_000169335.1 of Crocosphaera chwakensis CCY0110. GTDB lineage: Bacteria > Cyanobacteriota > Cyanobacteriia > Cyanobacteriales > Microcystaceae > Crocosphaera > Crocosphaera chwakensis. Next base: position 125,553 of record NZ_AAXW01000010.1, on the reverse strand, counting down.
GGTCCATATAGTAAAAGATGATCCATCGGTTCATTTCGAGTTTTGGCCGCTTCTATTACGATGGATAAAACATCTTTGAGGTCTTTTTGTCCAATATATTCATCAAACGAATGGGGACGGATACTCTCTTCTAAATTATCTTTGTCTTGAGTTGTTTGTGTTGTTTTTAATAGTTCCCTGTCTTCAGTATTATCGGTGTTATTGTTCTTATTGGGGTTTTGATTACGTTTAATAGCCATTGGCTCAACAGTTGATTCATTTGTTTTATTTTACTACTGTGCCAGAACCCCTGAGTGAAATTGGATGATAGGTAAGACGACTGGAGACGAGATTGCATCGAATAAGAGATTTAAGTTGGCAAATAGCAGTTAAAGTAGGGTCAAGAATAGGCATCGAAAGCAATCAATAAAAATTCCATCAAAACCTGATTTTTTAGCTTCTAAAGATAATTGAGTAATTTCTTAATACTCAAAAAATTCTGTATAGCGACTATCTATAGAATCAGTTCCATCATTCAGAAGTAGTATATTCAACTAAGAAATCAGGAGCTAAAACTGTTTGAACTAAATTAATGAATTACTTATTTTATCATTTCATGACTAAATGAATTGCGGATTTAAGAATATCTAAAAAACTCATCTAAGGATATTTTTTTAAGTAAGATTGATGGGTAGATATTTCTCGAAAAAATGGAAAATACTGTAAAAATTAGTCCTACAAGCTAAATCTTATTCTAGCTAAGATTAAGAATTTATTAACAGTTTTCTGAGAAAAATATTAAAGGTTCTAACAATTTAGTCAATTCGTTAAGAAATATTGCAATTGCTGTTGAGGAGTTGCTATGTTGTGAATGAACGAAGATTGATAAGTGTTTTTACTTATCGGAGGCTCGATTATGACTACTGATTTTTTACCTGTTGTTTTAGTTTTAGTATTTGGCTGGTTATTAGCTGCCACATTAGGGACTTGGGCTTATTTTGCTAACGAGAATAAAGCAGAGAACTAAGTAAATTCTAGGAATTTCTAGGACTTTATTTACTATAGATAGCCTAAAAGTACGGAATGCACCTCCGCTTTCCACCTTGAATTTAATTGAAGGTGGGTCGGAGGTTTTGAAACTGTCTAAATTGACTAAAATTGACCGACTTCAAAACAAAACGAGCAATATAACTTTGATCCCAAATTCCACATACCTTTCGTGGCGTAACAAATTATGTGAACCATAGTAACGAGATAAGGTCTATTCACTCCGTTTTCCTAGCTGCAGGAGGAGCGGGAGGGGCAATATTCGATACTTCTGGCGCAGGGGATGCTTCCACGGTTTCAACGGGCTTAGGGTCAGGTTTTGGGGCTGCTGCTGTCTGGGAACGAACAGGAGGACGACTCACCGTTCTTTGTCGGGGAGGGGCTGAACGTTGTGCTGTGGTAGAGGAACGACGGGCATAACGACGACGAGTTGTTCTACGGGCTTGGGGTTCGGGTTCGGGTTCAGGGGGGGCAACTCGTTGATAATAAGCTTTTTTAGGCTTGAGGGGTTCGGCTTTGATGCTTCCTTTGCGTCCATCTAAACGGGGTAAGTCAGGAAAAGACTCAATGTCCATATTCTCTGTTGCTTCTTCCATAAACTCGCCCCAAACTCTTGCTGCGGTGGTACTCGCTCCCCACGTAGGCTTATTATTATCATTACCGAGCCAAACCCCGGCCGTTAATTGGGGAATATAGCCCACAAACCATAAATCTCTGGCTTGATCGGAGGTTCCTGTCTTGCCGGCAACGGGTCTTCTTCCGAGCCTAGCAGGGGTTCCGGTTCCCGATGTCACCACCCCTCGCAACATCCAAGTCATAATATTGGTGGTGTTAGCATCGATCGCTTGTAAAGTATCCGCTTGAGCTTGATAAAGCACTTTACCGTGACGATCTAAAATACGACTAATGCCATGAGCTTCTTGATAAATCCCTTCGTTAGCTAAGGTGGCGTAAGCGTTGGTAAGTTCTAATAAGTTGACTTCCCAGGCTCCTAAAGCTAAAGAATAGGTAGGTTTAAGTTCGGATTCGATACCCATCCGTTGCGCTATATTAATGATGGGGTTCCAACCCACTTGCACTAAGGTTTGCACTGCGACAACGTTTAAAGAGGAAGCAATGGCCTGACGCATTGAAACCTGTCCCCCACTGTATTGATCCCCATAATTTTCAGGGCGATAACCATCAACAATGTAAGGAGCATCTGTAAAGGTGCGATAGGGAGAAAAACCAGCAGCGATCGCTGTAGCATACACAAAGGCTTTAAAGGTCGAACCGGGTTGGCGTTTGGCTTGAGTAACACGGTTATATTGGTTATTTTCGTAGTCGTTACCTCCTACCATCACCTTTATCTGTCCGTTACGAGGGTCAATGGCGGTTAATGAGGCTTGTTTATACCCTTGCCAACGACCATAGCGAATGGCGTTTTCGATCGCCTCTTCGGCTGCTTCTTGCCATTGACTATTGAGGGTAGTTTCAACGGTGATCCCTCCTGCTTGGATCACCTCTGGGGAGACGTAGTTAGGCAGTTGTTGTTGAATATAATCAGTAAAATAGGGAGCTTTTCTAGCAAAACGTTTCGGTTGACTGGGGTTAACAGCTACAGGAGAAGCGATCGCATTATTTAACTCAGACTCAGTAATAAACTCTTCTTTAGCCATTCTTTCTAACACTAAGTCCCGTTGTTTTTTGGCTGCTTCTTTATTTTCTAAAGGAGAGTATAGACTTGGTGCTGGAACAATACCAGCTAAAGTGGCTGCTTCTGAAATGGTTAAGTCTTCAATGGGTTTACTAAAATGGACCCAAGCAGCGTCTGCCACACCGTAGGCTCCAGAGCCTAAGTAAACTAAGTTAAGATACCGTTCTAATATTTGCTGTTTATTAAAGTTATTTTCAATTTTTTGGGCAAGGCGCATTTCTTTAAATTTTCGGGTAAAGCTGCGCTCTTGATTTAAAAAGACGATTCTCGCTAACTGTTGGGTGATGGTACTTCCTCCTTCTACCACTTCCCCTGCTTGGAAGTTAGACAAAGCAGCGCGAATAATGCCTTGAATATCTACCCCTCTATGGTTTTCAAAGCGACTATCTTCACTGGCAATAAAGGCTTGTTGTACCGTATCAGGAATCTGCCATATTTTTAATTTTTCGTGGCTCACTGGGCCAATTTGTTGTAAGATTTCTCCGTCTGCTCCTTCAATCGTCAAGGTTTCGGGACGAGCATACACTAAGACATCTTCGACTGATTCGGTGATGCTAGTTTCTATCTGATAAATACCGTATCCTAGGGCGATCGTTCCACTACTTAAGCCTAAACTGACTCCTAACAATAACCAAAACCGTCGACTACGACGCACACTAACTATTTTTTGTAGAGGAGAAATTACTCTTTGCGTGAGAATATTGTTATTTTGTCCTTTCTCTCGTTTTTTACGTCGTCTAAACCGTCTTCGTTTTTTCGGTTTTTCTGTGGTTACGGGTGATGCTGTCGAGGGATCACTTTCTAATTTATCGGCTATTGACAGCAATAGTTGTCTTAGTTGTTGTTTCACCTTGAATTGAAATCGATTCGACACCCTAACTCCTCACCCAATATTGACGACGGCAGTTGATTAATTTTTTATCATCTTATCCTAATGCGTTAACAATGACAGTATTTTCTCTTAGAAGGCAAAAGGCAAAAGGCAATAGTTTTAATCTCCCTCCCTATACCCTACACCCTTGTAAGTATCCCCTGATCCCCGTCTAACCTAACCTTCATCCCCACGGGTAACATAGCGTTAACTCCCTCATGACCAAAGGGTAACTCAGAAACAATGGGAATACCGAGATCCCCTAAGCGATCGCGTAATACCTCTTCTACAGTCCAGCTATGCGAAGAAGCGTGACTACTACTAAACCGTCCCAAGGCAATCCCTTTAACCTCACGAAATGCACCTATTAACCGCCATTGTGTCAACATTCGATCTATACGGTAAGGGGGTTCTCCTACGTCTTCTAGTGCTAAAATTGCGCCGTCTAAGGGGGGTTTTAGGGGGGTTCCCAGTAAGTGGGTGGCGACGGTTAAGTTAGCGGGTAATAACCATCCTTCCGCTTGGCCATTTCCCCACCCTTCTCCTTGTAACGGGGGTAAGGGATGACCTTGAAGATAGTTAAATAGTCGTTTTAATGACCATTCTGGTTCCTTGGCTAAACTAACTAATACCGGTCCGTGAATACTATAAATGTTAAGCCTTGCTAGTTTCCAGAGTAAGCCCGTAATATCGGAAAAACCAATGATCCATTTAGGATTATTTCTAAAGATAGTTTCCCAGTCTTCTGCTTCTAATAATCTGGCTGCACCATAACCCCCACGCACAGCGATAATAGCTTTATAATTGGAGTTTGTTAATGCTTCTAATAAGGCTTCTCGACGTTGTTCATCGGTGCCAGCTAAATAACCATAATGGGCGTTCCAATGTTTATCTAATGCTAGATTATAACCCTGCGATCGCACAATTTCTCTGGCTTTTTCTACCGCAGCAAGGTCTTTAATGGCTCCACTGGGAGAAATCCCTACAATGGTATCACCAGGTTTTAAATAAGGGGGTTGTTTCCAAACATCGATTGAAGTCATTAACTTTTTTATTTTTCCCTGTTTTTAAGGGTAAGACGTGATGTTAATTGTCTTATTTTATTGTATTTTTTTATCTAAAAGTGTTTTGCTGAACGGGATAAACTATGATCTAACCAATCAAAAATTTTGTCTAATTGAGTAATGCTAATTAATCCGTAACGCCACAATAACATAGGAAAAGAACTATAAGGTAGTTCAGGATGACGTTGCACTAAAGCAATGGACTCAGCAGGAATGTTCAATTCTTGTTGTAAAAAGCGTACCAGTTTTTGATTTTGTTCTGAGGGACTCATAATGATACTCTCCTCAACCTTTTAAGAAAGTTAGCTGATTTTGTGTAGCTACCAGTTTAAAACAGTGGGGATTAGCTGACCTCATCATAAAGGATTATAAGGGGTCATCCATTTGGGTGAATTTAGTGAGCAGTTGAGTAGGTATTGGATCTATTCAACCATAATTTCCTCAATCTCTTCAGCTTGAGTGGGTAAGTTTTTGGTTAATATTTCTGTTCCTGTTTCTGTGACTAAAATATCATCTTCAATACGAATTCCTCTAACATCAGAAAATTGTTTTAATTTATCCCAATTAACTACTTGATTATATTTCTCTTTAAATTGAGGATGATTTAAAATAGCCTGAACTTGATAAAATCCGGGTTCTATTGTAACTACCATACCAGGTTTTAAAGGTCGATCTAATCGTAAATATCCTAACCCAAAGCGATCGCTTCTGGTTCTTCCGTCTTCATACCCTGCTAAGTCTCCTAAGTCTTCCATATCATGAACATCTAATCCTAATAAATGACCAATTCCATGAGGAAAAAATATAGCATGAGCGTCTTTTTCTACTAAGGTTTCAGGATTGCCTTTTAAAATGCCTAAATTAACTAATCCTTCTGCAATTATTTTAGCTCCTAAAAGATGAATATCTCGATATTCTATTCCTGCTTGCATCTTTTCTATACAAGCATCATGAGCCGCTAAAACAACATCATAAATGTCTCTTTGAGAACTAGAAAACTGTCCATTCACTGGCCAAGTTCTTGTAATATCTGAAGCCCATCCTAAAGCACTTTCTGCTCCCACATCTGCTAGTAATAAATCCCCTGATTCTAATAAATTATTATAGGTTTCGTTGTGTAAAATTTCTCCATGAACAGTAACAATACTATTATAAGCACAAGTCATATTTTGACTCATTATATGACTTTCCATCACTGCTCTAACTTCTGCTTCTGTTGCACATTTTTTAGTTGATTTTATACCCTTTTTATGAGCTTCAACAGAAATATTAATCGCTTTTTTTATTTCCTTTAAAGCCATCTCATCATGGGTTAATCGTAAACTTATAATAGCTTTCATTAATTGATGATCAATATCTTTTGAATCTTGATTAATAGATAAGGGACGCTGTAATATTTTTCTTTGTTTTTCATAAGTAACAATGTCTTGAACGGGAATCGTCGCAACCCCATCTATTTTATCTTTTAATATTTTCATCGGATAAGCATTGTTAGCTTCTATTTTTCTTGCAATATCTTCTCTCGTTGGCATTTCTCCATGCCATAGGGTACTATCAGGAGAAGGATTATCCATAAATAAGTCTAATTTATCATTTTCTAGTCGTATTGCTGCATTTTCTAAGGGAATTCCTGTAAAATAGAGAAAATGACTACTAGCACGAAAAGGATAATGGTTAGCTTTGAAATTTTTGGAAGGTGACTTTCCTGACCATAATACTGTAGGAAAATTAATCAAACTAGCTAGTTTTTTCCTGCGATTTTTTAAGGTATTAATATCAATCATATTGTTTTATTTCTAATGTTTATCGATTATATCAACATTACCCCTAGAAAAGATTTGACTAACCACTTCTTCAATAGGGGGTTCAGTGACATTCAGATCATTGACTTCTAATTGAGCTAAAATTTTAGCGATAGTTTCTGTTAGGTTTTCTTGTTTAACTAAAAATCTAACTTCTTGACCTTTTACATTTTCAACTTGTCCGTAATGAGCGAGTTTATCTGATGATAAAGGATAGGATAGTTCAACATTGACCTCCTTATATGGGGTAAACTTTTCTACTAATTCTTCTAAGTTACCATCATAAATTAATTGTCCTTCGTGAATCAATAAAACTCTTTCACACAATGCAGTAATATCAGCCATATAATGACTGGTTAATAAAATAGTTGCTTCATATCTTTGATTATATTCTTTTAAAAAAGAACGAATTGCAGCTTGAGAATTAACATCCAACCCTAATGTGGGTTCATCTAAAAACAAAACTTGAGGATGATGTAACAAAGCAGCGAGTAATTCTGCTTTCATTCTCTGTCCTAAAGAAAGTTTACGAACCGGTTGGGTTAATTCTTCTTTGATAGACAGCATTTCTGATAATTCTTGTAATCTTTGGTAAAAAATCTTGTCAGGAATTTCATAAACAGCAGCATTAATTTTTAAAGAATCTAAAGCAGGAAGATCCCATAATAATTGCTGTTTTTGTCCCATAATTAAACTCATCTGTTTTAAGAACTTAGGATGACGCTTAAAAGGAATATGTCCAACTATTTTTACTTCACCAGTTGAGGGATGAATTAATCCAGTTAGCATTTTTAATGTAGTTGTTTTCCCTGCACCATTTGCCCCTAAAAAGCCAACTATTTCACCTGAGTTAATGGTAAATGATACATCTTCAACAGCGATAATATCTCGATAAGTTCTCTTGAAAAAATGATTAATTGTTCCTTTGAATCCAGGTTTTTTTGAAGAAACTTTATAGATTTTGCTAAGATTATGGACATCAATAACAGACATAATAATTTTTTTAGTTACTAAATATTCTATTATTTTGATTTTTTTAAAAAGTAATTAATTTAAGCATAACCATTATTGCTAAACCAATCGATGGCATCTTTTAAAGCTATTTCAATGGGAGAAGAAGGTAAACCTAATTGATTAATGGCTTTAGATGGATCATAATACATTGGTTGTTTAGACATTTTCACCCCATCAATAGGAATAGACGGTTTTTTACCCAAAGGAGAGAATAAAGTTTCTTCCATCCAAGCCACAGTTAAAGGTAACCACAAAGGTAAGGTTTGTTGAGGAGCTTTTAACCCTGTTAATAGGGATAATTGTTCTAATAAGGCTTTTAAACTTAGGTTTTTGTTGCCTAAAATATAACGTTCCCCGATCATACCTTTTTTTAATGCTAACAGATGACCTTGCGCTACGTCTCGCACATCAATAATATTTAAACCAGTATTGACATAAGCGGGCATTTGACGGCGTAAAAAACGTAAAATAATGTCGCCAGTGGGGGTGGGTTTAATATCTAATGGTCCGATGGGTGTACTAGGATTAACGATAACAATATCTTGCCCATTAATGATAGCTTTTTTGGCTTCTTGTTCAGCCCAATATTTTGATTTTTTGTAATGTCCGACTAATTTATTAACAGGACTTTGATGGCTTTCGTTAACGATTTCTCCTGGTTTTCCTACACCGATCGCAGCCACAGAACTTGTGTAAACAATGCGTTCAATATTAGCTTGTTTAGCTGCGTTTAAAATAGAGCGAGTTCCTAACACATTGCTTTCATATAATTTATCTTTATCAGCTTGATATAAAGAGTAATGGGCTGCCACATGAAAGAGAACATGACAGCCTCTTATTTTCTCAACTAAATTGATATCATTGAGATCCCCTTTAACAATTTCAATATCTAAGTTTTTGAGGTTATCTAAATTACTTTGGGGACGAACTAAAGCTCGAACTTCATAACCTTCTTTTAATAAGAGTCTTACTAAGTTTGCACCGATAAACCCGGTTCCTCCTGTAACAAATGCTTTAATTGTCATAATTTATTTCTTGATTACATCTTAGTTAAAAATATAGATAATTTTAGCATTATTTTCTTGAAATATCTATTTTAAGTTACGGGATATTATTGGTGATAACTTTTCAGACAACTTGTTCATCAATTGCCCAATATTCATGAACTAATTTATCTCGCATTCCTGCTATTGATTTCCAGGGAACGTGAGGATAATCTTCTCTGACATCACTGGAAACATTTTTAATAGCCTCTCCAATAATCACTAAATTTTGAATAATAGCTAAAAAGTTGACTGAATTATTTTTAAAGCTTTCAAAACTTTGTTGATAAGTCAATGATTGAACTTGGTCTATTGCCATTAGGATATCGTTAAGATATTCATTCAATTCTCTTCTTGTCATATATAGGATACTTCTGATAGAATTCTTTGTCGTCTTTGTCCTTTTAGTCCATTTTTAGTAAAAATATGAACAGTAATTGTTAATTTTTCCGTTAACCAATTTTCTAATTCAACCAAATCTAGTAAACTAGGAGCTTCAATATAATCAATCAAGATGTTTAATTCTTGATTATTGTTACAATTTTCAACTAATCCAAAAATGCCTAATTGATGGATGTTGTATTTTTCTAGAAGTATCGGTTTATAAACTTCAAGTTTACTTTTTAGTTGTTCTAACAAAGTCATAATTTTTGTTAACTCAATTAATGTTCCTAGTCTCATTTTAAGCAATGGCTGTATCTCTTAGTTATTAAATCTCTATCTTAAGTGTGATGGATATATCTTAATGAACTCGATAGGCTGTTTTTAGTAGAAACAAACAATCTTAAATAGAGTAGAAAATAATCATGACAAAAGAACTACAAAATAAGAAAATTGCGATTTTAGTTACAGACGGGTTTGAACAAGTTGAAATGACAAAACCTCGTCAAGCATTTGATGATGCTGGTGCAACCACTCATCTGATTTCCCCGAAGGATAAAACAGTGCGAGGATGGAATCATTATGATAAAGCAGACGAATTTAACGTCGATGTCGCATTAAATCAAGCTAACCCTGATGATTATGACGCATTACTGCTTCCTGGTGGTGTGGCTAACCCTGATCAACTGAGAACTAACCCGTCTGTTGTTGAGTTTATTAAAGCATTTTTCACCGCAGATAAACCAGTGGCAGCCATTTGTCATGGTCCTTGGACTTTAGTAGAAGCTGAGGCGGTGCAAGGTCGAAAAATCACCTCTTGGCCATCTCTAAAAACAGACCTGAAAAATGCAGGTGCTAACTGGGTAGATGAAGAAGTGGTCATTGATGGTAACTTAGTCACCAGTCGTAACCCTCATGATATCCCTGCTTTTATCAGTGCAGCGATCGCCTTATTTTCTCGCGTAACAGCAACAGCTTAGATTAAGACCATTTTTCTAACAAATTCGCTAAGCTTTCTATGAGGATAGGTTTACTCAAATAGTCATCCATGCCCGCTTCTAAACACTTATCGCGATCGCCTTCCATAGCGTGCGCGGTGAGTCCTATCACCACCGTATGATTGCCTTCCTCTTCTCGCTGGCGAAAACGCTTTATAGCCTCGTAACCGTCTAATATCGGCATCTGACAATCCAAAAAGACAATATCGTAGTCCTGTTCTTCTGTTTGATCGAGAAATTCTTGACCATTGGTTACCCAGTCAGCCTGATAGCCTAAAGTCTCCAACAACATTAACATCAAAAAGCGATTATCTTCATAATCTTCCACCAGTAAAATTTTCAAAGTAGTCGGTGCAGTCGTCTGTTGTTCCTGGTTTGAATCGTTAGTTTCCTCTGTTTCAGGAACACGGGTATTATCCCCCAAAGAAAAAGGGATTTTTAGCCAAAAGGTAGAACCTTCTCCCACTATGCTATCTAGACCAATTTCTCCGTTCATCGTTTGAATGATACGGCGACAAATAGTCAACCCTAATCCTGTGCCACCAAATTGTCGGGTGGTTGAGTTATCGGCTTGTACAAAGGGCTGAAACAAATCCTCTTGTTTAGCTGGGTCAATGCCAATACCCGTGTCTTGAACGGTAAAGTATAAATTGACCTGAGACTTCTCTGATACTGAGTCACGATCACAGCTTGCGTTGACAGTCACTTGACCAGATGATGTGAACTTAATGGCGTTACTAATGAGATTCCTGAACACTTGCTGCAAGCGAAAGTCATCTCCCATCAAAACATCAGGAACATCTGAAGCAATGGTAAACGTGAGGCCAATTTCTTTGCTTTGTGCTTGTGGGGTAAAGGTGTTAGAAAGCTCTTGGAACATCTCGTTAAGGTGGAAAGGGCGATGCTCCAGTTCTAGGCTACGGGATTCTAGTTTTGAGAGGGATAAAATATCATTAATGATATTTAACAAGTGATTGCTATTATTTGTCAGGGTTTGCAGCAATTTTTTTTGCTGGGTATCTAGCTTAGTCCCTTCTAGTAGTTGGCCTACCAACATAATTGAGTTGATAGGAGTACGAATTTCATGGCTCATATTGGCTAGAAACTCGCTTTTAGCTTGATTGGCCGAGTCAGCCACTTGAGCCACAGCGATCGCTTCTTCGAGGGCTTGGTTACGACGTACCAGTTCTTGTTCGATGCGTTTACGCTCTGTAATATCCATAACAGTGCCATAGAACTTGAGAATCTGACCGTCTTTATCTCGAATCACTTGACCGATCACGTTGAGACTGTGGATGTCTTGTTCAGAAATGTGAAGCTCAACATCTAAACCGAAGGGAATACCATGAAAGATCAACAGTTGAAAAGCATTCTCCAGTGCCTGACGATCTGCGGGGGGATAACATTCTAAGATATCTTCTAGGCTAGGGGACGACGGTTGGGGATCGAGTTGGTAAATCTCATAGAGTTCCTTTGAACAGTCCGGTTTGGCCGTGGCTAGGGTCAAATTTTCTTCGTATTTTAGTTCCCAATTACCCACTTTAGCCAATCGTTGCGCTTCTTGTAATCTCATCTGACTATTGCGTAGGGCTACTTCGGCCTGAACCCGTTGGGTAATCTCAACCACAACAGCCCCAACACCCCGACCATCATTGATAAAATCAACGGGATAATAACTGGCGATCCAGCAGCGTTCAACCTCTGGAGTCGCTGGCATGATTCCTCTGACTTCAATATTACAAATGGCTTCCCCTGTGTTGATCACCTGTTGTAAAATCCCTTCAAGATACTCTGCTAACTGAGGGGCAATATCGTGCAGGGTTTTGCCCAGATGTCCCTCAATGGAAACACCATTAATTCGAGATAACGCCTGATTAACGCGAATAAATTTTAACTCTTGGTCAAACAAGCAAAGTCCAGCAGGGCTGGCTTCGTAGAGCTTTTCGAGAAGGATGTTAGCCTGTTTTAGATGTTGCTGGACTTGCTTTAGTTCATTTACCTGCACAAAGGTCATAACAATGCCTTCACTGTCTTTGTCGTTCTGGAGATAGGGATGAACTCGCATCAGTAGATAGTCATGGGATGGAGAGATGGTCACTTCCTGTTCGTAGGGTTCCTGGGTTGTTGCCACTTGCTGCACAATGTCAATCAAGTTGGGACAGTTTAGGTTGTTGGTTAAGTCCGTAAGGGGACGGCCGATATCCGAAGGTTTAATGTTAACGGCTCGTGTGGCTGCTGGAGTGAACTTGCGAATATTGAATTGTCTGTCGAGAAAAATGACACCGATATCTGTACTCCGCAGTAAGTTATCAATATCAGCGTTAAGCTGAGTTAGCTCTTGAATCTTGGACTGATGTTCTGCGTTGACTGTATATAATTCTTCATTGACGGACTGTAGTTCTTCGTTGGTACTTTGTAACTCTTCGTTAGAAGCGAGGAGTTCTTCGTTGGTAGCCTGTTGCTCTTCGTTGGCGGTTTCGAGTTCTTCGATAGTGACTTGCAAATTTTCACGGGTTTGCTGGAGTTCCTGTTCTAACTCACTAATTTGTCGGGTTGCTTCTTCTTCTGCATCAAACCGCAAGGGCTGTACTGAAGCGTTAGAAGAAGTTTCGACTTCAAACACCACTAAAATTTGTTCCCTATCATGACCATTCTTATTAGGCGTAACCCGCAGGGTAACGTTCCATTCTTTGCCTTCTTTTTCTAGTTTAATACCCGTATATAGTGCCAACTCTTCATTACGACGACGGGTTCGATGGAGGGCGGTACTGAGAGGTAATTTTAAGGCCGGGTGTACTTGTTCAACTACATCTAGGCTCATTATGCCAACGGAATGCTCTAGGAGTTGGGCTGAGTTATGAAAAATCTGTAGAAGTTCGTTGTCAGCACCGACTAATAAGGCCGTGATTTGACGATCTTGTAAACAGAGTTTCAGTAGTCCGGCTAAAATTTTATCAAATCGTTGCTGACGAGTCTTGATCGGGACAGAAGATTTGAAAGTTGAAGGAAGGGAAGGCCGAGTCACCAGAAGAGACGACAGGGATGAGTCTCGCCGTTTCTGAAAAATTTTCCACTTGGTACTCACGGGAGTAAATTCGTCCCTCATATTACCTAGGGTTTCAGAAGTCCCCAATATTAGGGTTCCTTGGGGCATTAGGGCAAAATGTAGCAGTCGCAATACCTGATATTGAAGTGGGGACTGCATATAAATGAGAACATTACGACAACTCACCAGGTGCATTTTGGAGAAACCTGCGTTTTTTGTGAGGTCTTGGGGCGCAATGATCAGCATTTTTCGCAACAATGGCTTGACGCGATATTGGTTTCCTTGGAACTCGAAGTAACGTTTTAGGCGTTTCGGAGAAATATCATTGGCAATGGTGTCGGGATAAACGCCATCAGCAGCGACTTGTAAGGCTCTACTATCGAGATCGGTGGCAAAAATCTTGACCTGAATTGTTTTGTCGATAGTTTGCAGGACTTCATCGACTACAATAGCCATTGAATAGGCTTCTTCCCCTGTGGCACAAGCTGAAATCCAGATACGAAGTTGCTCGCCTGGCTTTAATTTAGAAATTTTTCCTGGTAACACTTGCTCTTTGAGCAGTTCCCAAACCTCGCGATCTCGAAAAAAGCAGGTTGCCCCGATCAATAAATCTTGTCGTAGTAGCTTCTGCTCTTGTTCAGAGGTTTCTAAGCGTTCGATATATTGGCTAACGTTTTCTTCGCGAGTCAGGGCGCAACGATGAAGAATACGACGACTTAGGGTACTAACTTTGTAGTGGGAAAAATCGATATCTTCTTTTTCGGATAGAATCTCTAGAATTTCCTGGAGTTGGTTGGGATCAATGAGATTCGAGTCTTGTAAACTAGAGGTGGGAAAGTTATCTGAAAAGCGAATCAATTCATAGACAGTCTTGGCCAGATCCTGGGGTGAAAGAATTTCATCAACCAGTCCCGAAGGAATAGCACTACTGGGCATACTGGTAAATTGGGCTGTTTCTGGAGACTGAACCAAGGCGATGCCCCCGGCTCGACTGACGGCCTGTAGTCCTTTGGTGCCGTCGTGACCAGTTCCTGAGAGCAAAATGGCGATCATTCGCTCCCCCCAACCATCTACTAAGGACTCAAAAAAGCGATCAATGACATTGGGTGGAGAATTCGGGGGATTATCTAATAAACGGAGTCGTCGCTCTTCGAGGATGATAGTCTTGCGAGGGGGTAATACGTAAACCTTGGCTGGTTCAAGTAGGGTTTGGTCTTGTACTTGTTCAACGGGCAGAGTAGTTTGCCGTTGTAAAATGTCTGTCATCATGCTGGGGTGACTAGGAGACAAATGCTGCACTACCACAAAAGCCCCATTAGGATTATCGGGTAAACTATCAAAAAAGGATTCTAACGCCTGTACCCCACCGGCTGAGGCACCAATGCCAATAATAAAAAACTTTTGGTTTTTAGATTTTCCTAATGATGACATGAGAACATTTATTTAATAGATGTTTTGAGCAGTTCTTTGTTAATGGTAATTACCCGTTTCGACTAAATATGAACTAATATCTTTTTGGTAGATTTCTTTTTAGCTCAAGGTATTCTCATATAGACTGATAGACTGATGAATTGAAAGCCATTTCTCAGCCAATATTTCTCACCCAATACATATTGATATACATATTTTAGTTTTACTAAGGTCAGTTGTTACATACAATCTTCTTATCTTAACTAAAAATTCACAAATTTGTAATATATCAAAAAATGCACAAAGTAAGCTAAACAATGTAATTTTTATTTTATGTATAAGTTTTGCATTACAGTAACATGACACTTTCAAAAAATCTAGGCTCATCTAAAAGTAAAAACTTTTTATATGCTCTCAAATTCTACCTCTAGATAGATGACAGACTAACACAAATTTTGCTGAGCGTATTAGGACAATAATAAATAATTAATTAGCGTAACTTTCGTGTTTTGTATGTATAAGTTGATGTATAACTTTATCGATAACATCGTTGACTTTTATCCAGCTATGTAACTCAGGACTTCCTATCCAACTAAACATTTTTGCTAAACCCACCAATCAAACAACAATCAATCTGAATTAGGGTAGATTTGTCTACAATTAAACATACAATAATAAAGCTAAATTAATTTAATACCTTGGTTGACAGTTAATAATATCCGTCTTTGTAAACCTTCTTTTTCTAAAATAGCATTAGCAGCTAATAATCCACTACTAACCGCTCTTTCCATTAAACCACAAGGAAACGGCATTTTTACCCAGTCTCCGGCCAAGAATAAATTATCAATTTCTGTCACAGTTTCTGGACGATTTTCATAACTATTAGGAGGATAGCCAGAAAAGTTCTTTTGATTAACTAATTCTTTGTGCAGTAAGTTAGCTTCTGATAGTTCAGGAACAATTTCATATAATTCTTGTTCAAAGGTTTGTAATAAAATTTCTTGGGTAGGAAAATCCTTTTCTTTGTAACAATATGCGTGTAATTCGACAACGCTACCCCCTGTTTTTTTTGCCCATTCAATAAATTGGGTTTGCAGACGATGATATAAAGTAATACTATCGGTAAGTTTGTAACCCGAAAGGGACGTAAAATTACTATGTTTCCATTCAAAATCTTGATCAAACCAAAATCGAGCTACTGCAAAGGGATCAGCAACAGCTAACTGTTCAATTTTTTGGGTTAATCTATCATTATTTTCTCCTTTTATCCTTGTCCATAACTGTTGTATTCCTGGTACATCAGTAGCCATAACATAATAATCAGCTTGTATGGTTTTAAAGTTGTTATTTGCTGAAGCATTGTTACTTATTAAGTTAATAGAATCATTATTTTTTTTGACAATTTCGTAATGGGATAAATTTTGTTTTGCTGGCCCTTTGACTACCTTTCCATTTTCATCATATACTGCACCATGACAGGGACAGAGAAAAGTACCATTCTCTTGTTTTTTTACCGTACAACCTTGATGAGTACAGCGTAAACTAATGACTTGTTTATCTGTTTCCAAAAATAAGCGATCGCCAGCACCATAATAAGTTTCGTTTTGATTACTTAAAATAGTATTTTTTTCAACTTTAAAAGGAATAGTAATTATTTCATTTCCTTGGTTGTAAGTAATCGATTCTATTTTATTATGTTTGAGAATAATATCATTAATGTTTCCTTCTGTTACTACCTTACCTTGATTATTTTGAATTGCAGCAATAATAGGATTAACTAAACTGGTTCCCATGTCATCTTTTGTCCCATTAAAAGCTAATCCTTCCGGGTTACCAAAGAAATAAAAATGAAAAAATTGTAATAATTCCCCTGCACTTAAAACATCAGGAGAGTTAAGTGTCGATCTCGCAAAAGGAAGAAAATATAAATCATATAGTCCTTGAGGAAATCCTATTTTTGACCAGTCAAGAACCGAGAGATGATCTAAACGTTGAAAACTATCAGGAATTTTAAACCCTGTAATCTCTTTAAATACCTGCCAATGGGACAACTTAGTAATATTAATGCCCCAGTTTAAACGGTTATCTGACCAAACAGCGAGATCCATAATATTCCACGGAAAAGCAGAATGACTCGGATAGAAATTTTCAGGGCGATAATTATATTTGTTATCAGCAAAAAGAACCGAATAAAATCCTAAAGAGTGAAAGTTATTTTCAATGTTTAATTCTGATACTATTTTTTTGAGATTGTAATATTGAGGAAAAAAACCGTGAAAACCATGTTCCATTTTGAAACTATCTGAACCAACATTAATCGTCCAACTAGAAATTTTTCCTCCTAAATTAGAAGATTTTTCTAATAACGTTACTTCAAAACCACGGCGACTTAATTCATAAGCACAAGCCAAACCAGCCAAACCTGCACCAATAACAACAACAGATTTAGGATCAGATAAACCGTAAGGTAAACTTAAACTATCTTGTTGATAAAAAGAAGGAGATGGCTTTTTAAACCGAGAATAAGTTATTAAAGTACCTAAACCACCAAACCCGAAAATTTTGAAAAGTGTACGACGAGAAACCATAAAGAACTTATGAACTTAGAACTAACTGATAATTAAACTAATCATTTTGACTCCTGACTCCTTTCTTCAAATTTCTCCCAGAGATCCGGGCGACGTTGTTGCGTTCTTTTTATTTGTTCGTCTCGTCGCCATTGAGCAATTAATTGATGATTACCTGAGCGTAAAACTTCAGGAACTTGCCAATCTTGAAACACAGCAGGACGGGTATATTGAGGATAATCGAGTAGGCCATCTTCAAAACTTTCTGCTTTTAAAGATTCCACTTTTCCTACAGTTCCAGGTAACAAACGAACCACCCCATTAATTAAAGCCAAGGCAGGGATTTCTCCACAAGTTAACACAAAATCCCCTAAAGAAATTTCGCGATCCGCTAAATAGCGAATCCGTTCATCAACCCCTTCATAATGACCACAAATTAAGATTAATTGTTGATAATTGGTCGTCAAATCCTGTAAAGTATTTTGAGTTAACGGAGAACCTTGAGGGGTTAACAAAATAACTTGCGTACTAGGTAAGCGAGGAACAGAGTTAACCGCAGCAAAAATCGGTTCAGGTTTGAGAACCATGCCTACCCCACCCCCATAGGGAATATCATCCACCCGATGATGTTTATCTGGGGCAAAATCACGAGGGTTAATTAAGTTAACTGTAGCAATATGATTAGCTAAGGCCTTACCCAGTAAGCCAGACTGTAATCCAGATGTAAAGAAATCAGGAAATAACGTAATGACATCAATCTTCACAGGTTATCCTAATAAAGTTCCAAAAATAATATTAATTTTACTGTTCAGAGCCTAGTGTAGCTTAGAATAGATCAGAGAAACGGGGCCAAAAATTGAGTAAGTACCAAGGCTTGAAGTTGGCATATTCTGCTCTGATCCCTATTTATGACCAACGGTCACAGCAGGCTCCGTCGTTGTACGGTGAGTCCAGTGCGGTCTTGGGGTCTCCCCAAGTGGAGCAACTGGCGAACCCGAAGGGCGGAGTAATCTGTGACTAAGTGACCGACCGTACCGAACCTTCTTTGGCTGAAAGATAAGATTATGTTGCAATTAGAGACTCAATCCCACCCAAGCCCCATGTCCCAACCTACAACCACTGCCATTTTAGTCATTGGTGGCGCAGAAGACAAAGTGCATGGTAAAGAAATTCTGCACACCTTTTGGTTTCGCTCAGGTGGCACCGATGCTACCATAGCCATTATTCCCTCAGCTTCAAGAGAACCGGTCTTAATCGGGGAAAGATATCAAAGTATTTTTGAAGAAATGGGAGCCAAATATGTCAAAGTTCTAGATATCCGCGATCGCGATCAGGGTAACGATCCCTACTTTAAAGAGTACGTCGAAGAATGTACCGGGGTGTTCATGACAGGAGGCGATCAATTAAGATTATGTGGACTGTTGGCTGATACGCCATTAATGGAAAGAATTCGGCAACGGGTACAACTCGGTGAAATCTCTCTAGGAGGAACCAGCGCCGGGGCTGCTGTTATGGGGCATCACATGATTGCTGGTGGCAGTAGCGGTG
The DNA here is from genome assembly GCF_000169335.1 of Crocosphaera chwakensis CCY0110. Taxonomy (GTDB): domain Bacteria; phylum Cyanobacteriota; class Cyanobacteriia; order Cyanobacteriales; family Microcystaceae; genus Crocosphaera; species Crocosphaera chwakensis. The sequence goes on along the minus strand of NZ_AAXW01000010.1, from coordinate 107,087 downwards.
AATCTCCTAACCGTGCTTTAGTGGATATGGCCATGGGATTGGGAATCATTCCTGAAATTATTGTGGATCAACATTTCCATAACCGCAACCGCATGGCCCGTTTACTCAGTGCATTATCAACCCATCCTGAAAGATTAGGGATCGGCATCGATGAAGATACCTGCGCTATGTTTGAACGAGATGGCCTGATCCGTATTGTTGGCAAAGGAACCGTTACTATCGTTGATGGTCGAGATATGACCTACACAAACCAAGGAGATATCGCGGCCGCTGATCCCTTAAGTCTCCACAATTTAAAACTTAACATCTTATCCCACGGTGACTGCTACCATCTTCATCAACATGAATGTATTGCTAAAATTAGCAACTCCATACAATAAAGAAAAATAAAAAACTGTTCACCGTGAACAGATATCAACCCTAATGAAGAGACATGATCATTAGGATGTAGCTTCTGTATCCTTCCAAGTGCGAATCTCAAGAAACGGCGAGTATGAAAATATTAAAAACCCTGACCCTACGCGGCCCCAACTACTGGAGTATTAGGCGCAAGAAATTGATTGTTATGCGCCTCGACTTGGAGGATCTAGCAGAGAAACCCTCAAACGAAATTCCTGGCTTTTACGACGGCTTGGTAGAGGTACTCCCTAGTTTAATCGAGCATTATTGTTCCCCAGGCCATCGGGGAGGCTTCTTAGAACGAGTCAAAGAAGGCACTTACATGGGGCATATTGTCGAGCACGTTGCCCTAGAATTACAAGAATTAACAAAAATGCCGGTGGGGTTTGGTCGCACCAGAGAAACTGCTACCCCAGGGGTCTATAACGTGGTGTTTGAATATGTAGATGAACAAGCAGGCCGTTATGCTGGCCGAGCAGCCGTTCGTCTCTGTCGATCTATTGTCGATACCGGAACCTATCCCCTCAGAGAATTAGAACAGGATCTCAATGACTTACAAGACTTACAAGCCAATGCGTCCCTAGGCCCTTCAACCCAAACCCTCGTTACTGAAGCAGAAGCCAGAAATATACCTTGGATGCCCTTGAGTGCTAGGGCGATGGTACAACTAGGGTATGGCGTGCATCAAAAACGTATTCAAGCCACCTTAAGCGACTATTCTGGTATTTTAGCCGTAGAATTAGCCTGCGACAAAGAAGGAACGAAAACCATCCTCCAAGATGCCGGGGTTCCTGTCCCCAAAGGAACGACTATTCAATTTTTTGAAGAATTAGAAAGTGCCATCGATGATGTGGGAGGCTATCCCATTGTCATTAAACCCCTTGATGGCAATCATGGTCGGGGTATCACCATCGATATTAATAGCACGAAAGAAGCAGAAGAAGCCTACGATCTTGCCTCAGAAGAATCAAAAACCCGTAGCGTCATTGTAGAACGATTTTATAAAGGGAGTGATCACCGTCTCCTGGTGATTAACGGAAAATTAGTGGCTGTGGCCGAAAGAGTTCCGGCCCATGTGGTGGGAGACGATAAACATACCATTGAAGAATTAATCGAAATAACCAACGAAGACCCCAGACGAGGGGACGGTCATGATAACGTCCTAACGCGGATTAAAGTAGATAAAACCGTGTTAGGAATGCTCGATAAGCAAGGGTTACGCCTTGATACCATCCTCGAAAAAGGGGAGATCGCCTATTTAAGAGCAACCGCTAACCTTAGCACAGGCGGTATTGCCATTGACCGCACCGACGACATCCATCCCGAAAACCTCTGGATAGCAGAACGGGTAGCCAAAATTATTGGCCTTGACATTATGGGTATTGATGTGGTAACGCCCGATATTACCAAACCCCTCAAAGAAGTGGATGGGGTGATCGTTGAGGTTAACGCAGCCCCAGGGTTTCGGATGCACGTTGCCCCCTCTCAAGGGTTATCGCGCAATGTGGCCGCTCCAGTCATGGATATGCTCTTTCCTCCCGAAAGTCCCAGTCGTGTCCCTATCGTCGCTATTACAGGAACCAATGGGAAGACAACGACTACCCGTTTAACCGCCCATATTTATCGTCAAACCGGTAAAGTGGTAGGTTACACAAGTACGGATGGGGTCTATATTGGGGAGTATTTAGTGGAAAAAGGAGACAATACAGGCCCTTATAGTGCTGCAATGATCCTTAAAGATCCCACTGTGGAAGTGGCAGTGTTAGAAAGTGCCAGAGGAGGCATTTTGCGATCGGGTTTGGCCTTTGATAATTGTGACGTGGGTATTGTCTTAAACGTAGCGGCCGATCACCTAGGGTTAGGAGACATTAACACCATCGAGCAAATGGCTAGGGTTAAAGGAGTGGTGGCTGAAGTTGTCCATGCTGACGGTTACGCGGTTCTCAATGCTGATGATCCCCTTGTTACGGCGATGGCTGAACAGGTTAAAGGAAAAGTGGCTTACTTTTCGATGAACCCTGATAATGAAGTTATCCAAAACCATACCCGACGGGATGGGATGGCTGCTGTGTATGAAAATGGTTATATTTCAATCTTAGAAGGACAATTTACCCTAAGAATTGAAGAAGCGGTTAATGTCCCTATGACCATGAATGGAATGGCCCCATTTATGATCGCTAATGCTCTAGCAGCTTGCTTAGCAGCCTTCTGTCAAGGGGTCGATATCGAAGACATTCGCCAAGGGGTGAGAACTTTTAAAGCCTCAGCCAATCAAACCCCAGGCAGAATGAACCTCTTTAATTTAGGAGATTATCACGCTTTAGTCGATTACGCCCATAACCCAGCTGGTTACGAAGCGGTGGGAGAGTTTGTTAAGAACTGGAAAGGACAACGGTTAGGGGTGGTTGGAGGACCAGGCGATCGCCGTGATGAAGATTTGGTTCTCCTTGGTAAAATTGCTGCGGGGGTCTTTGATCGCATTCTGGTTAAAGAAGATGACGACAAGCGTGGACGCGATCGTGGAGAAGCAGCCGATTTAATTATCGATGGTATTCTTAGCGAAAACGATCAAGCAGATTATCAAGCCATTTTAGACGAAACAGAAGCCATTGAATATGGCTTAGATAAGGTGGATAAAGGAGGGTTAGTGGTTATTTTTCCTGAAAGTGTTACCAGGGCTATTTCCTTAATCAATAAACGTAATCCTATCTAAAAGGATGATCTGAAAAATTAACATCATGGGAAGTGTGATCAGCGATCGCACTTCCTAAAGTTTTGTCAAAATTCTTCATGAATTAAGAGTATAAGTTTCAAGCAATTTGTGGGCATTCTATCATTAATAGTTTTTCTATGTTGAAAATATTATGACAGCAATGATCCCAGTTCCTGACTTCTCTGAACAGGGTTATCAGGTGATTGAACAGTTAGGTTATAACTATCAAGGAGGTCGTATTACTTATCACGGGTTTGAGGTAAAGAATCAAACTCCTGTTATTATTAAATGCTTTGAATTTATTGATGACGAAACATGGTCAGGATATCAACAGCATGAACAAGAAATTACGGTTCTTAAATATCTCTCTCATCCAGGAATTCCTCGTTACTTAGATTCGTTTAGTAGTGAGGATGGATTTTGTTTAGTTCAGGAATATAAGCCGGCTCAAAATTTATCTCACGTCAATCAATATAGTCCCGATACCCTTAAACAAATTGCCCTTAATTTGTTAGATATCTTGATCTATTTACAAACTCAACTTCCTCCGATTATTCATCGAGATATTAAACCAGAAAATATTCTAGTGGATGAGGAATTAAATGTTTATTTAATTGATTTTGGTTTAGCTCATATTGGCGGTAATAATTTAGGATTAAGTACCGTATCAGCCGGAACTTTTGGGTTTATGGCACCTGAACAAATTTATAATAAAAAGTTAACCACGGCAGCCGATTTATATGGTTTAGGTTCTACACTAATCTGTTTAGTGACTCAAACTCCATCAATTGAAATTGAAAAACTCATTAATGAGACTGGAAAGTTTAGTTTTGAACTTGATACTCATGTTTATAGTCGTAGTTTTGAACAGTGGTTAAAGAAGCTAGTTGAACCTAAAGTAACTCAGCGTTTTCAATCTGCTCATTTAGCGAAAGAAGCGTTGCTAAAAATTAATGTTAATGTCAGTCCTGATGTTATTCTAAGCAATAATTTTCTAGAGTTTCAGGGTAAGATTTTAGGAGAAAGACTGAAGCAAACTATAAAAGCAAAAAATTTGGTTTCGACTACGTTAATGTCTGGAAAATGGGAAGTTGTTCCTCATCCAAATGATGATACTGATCAAAGTTGGATTAAGCTTTCTTCTCCAGAGTTTTGTGGTAACTTTCATAGTTGTGATATTGAAGTAGATACCACTCAATTACTTGCGAATACCGTTTATCATCGTCAGTTAAGTTTAACCATTAATAATGATTTAGAACCTAAAATTGTTGACATAAGTATAAAATCAGGTCAATTAGTTTTGCCTAAAGTTAGTGATATCTTTGGCTGTTTAATGGCTTCTTTGATTCCTTTATTCTTTTTTAGTATTTATTGTAATTATAATTTCATTTTCATTATTACTTTATTTAACCCAATAATTTTAAATAACTTAACAAAAACATCTGAGTTTTATGCTTTAGAGACAAATAGTCTATTATTTCTAAGTTTTTTAAATGTACTATCTGCTATTATCTGGTTAATTTTAGGAATTAGAACTGGGTTAAAACATAAGTTTTACTGGCAAGGGTTAATGATTCCTGGGATTATTTTTTTATCGGCTAAAGGAGGATTTTCTCTATTGATGTTAGATTATCAACAGGGATTAGATTTATTTTCAGCTTTGATTATTGTGGGTTCTTTGACATCAAGTTGCTTAATTTTTGGTCAAACTATCGGATTTTTATTTAAAGAAATTGAACAATCGGGGATAGTAAGAAAAACGGCTTTAAAATTAACTATTATTCAAGTTTTAAGTTTGACTTTCGTGCTAATAAAACTTAATCCATTTATTAGTGGTACACCAACAGCATTAAATTTAACTTTAATAATCTTTTTTATTGTTTTTGCTATCAAAATAACCATTAAAGATTATCATAATCATCACCAAACTATTAAACTAAATTATAATCAATCTAAACATAAAAGAATCCAAAGTTAATTATGAATAATCAATTAATAGTCTTGAATCAAAGATATAAAGTCCTAGAAACCTTACATCAACATCATGGAAATAATCGAAGTACCTATTTAGCTAAGGATTTGCAATTTAATGAACAGGTTATTATTAAAGAATTTAAGTTTCTTAAAACAGTAGAATGGAAAAATTTTAAAGATTATGAAAGAGAAGTCAATATACTAAAATCTCTTAACCATCCTTATATATCTCAATATTTAGATTCCTTTGAAACTGAGAAAAGTCTCTGTTTAGTACAAAAATATATTTCTGGAAAATCCTTGGCTATTTCTAGAACATTTACACCAGAAGATATCAAAAAAATAGCGTTAAATATTCTGGATATTTTAATTTACTTACAAGCTCAAACTCCACCTATTATTCACAGAGATATTAAACCTGAAAATATTTTAATAGATGATAATTTAAACACTTATTTAATTGATTTTGGACTCTCTTCTTTTGGTAATCAAGAAAGAGGTAAAAGTAGTGTAGCTGCTGGTACTTTTGGGTTTATGGCACCTGAACAAATTTATAATAAAACGTTAACCAAAGCAACGGATTTATACGGTTTAGGGATGACATTAATTTGTTTGCTAACGGGTACTCGGTCAACAGATATTCAGCATCTAATTAATGATGATAATATCCTTAGCTTTCACGAGCAACTGCCTCCTATTAATTCTGCATTTATTAATTGGCTAGAAAAATTAACAAAAATCAATCATAAAGAACGTTATTTTAGTGCAAAAGCTGCTTATAATGGTCTCAAAATTATTCAAGTAGATTATACCAAAGAAGTGGTATTAAAAGAATTACGATTAAAAATACATGAAAAAGAGCTAGACCAAACTATTATCAAAGTATTAAAAACTAAAACAGTGATTCCGAAAAAGGTTAGAACAGGAGTTTGGGAATTTATACCCCATCCTAATGATCCTTTTAGTAAAGTCGATTCTCATCCTTGGCTAAAAATCAATCCTTCTAAGTTTGAAATCAATCAATCACAAACTACTTTAAGCATTAATCCTCAAAATTTAATGAGAAATAGGGTTTATGAACGTCAAATATGTCTCCATACTTATGAAGATGAAGAAGTTAACTATATTTTAGCTTTAAAAATATTCATACCTCCTCTAAATTTAATTAATATTAAACACCATTTTTTTGTGTTAGTAATTTCCTGGTTGCTTAGTTTCTTGATTACTTTCCACGTAACCATTAATCAAGAATGGTTGCGAATATTAATAACAGTTTATTTGTTTATAGTTACTGCTTTTATTGGATTTAAAATAACCTGGAAAAATATTCGTGTAGGACTATTAGCAGTTGCATCACTCATGACATTATCACCCTTTTTAGGAGTCTTCTATTCAAATATTAATGAGAGTTTTCCTTCAGATTACATTCAGTTTATCAATAATTTCCTTAAAGTATCTATAACTATGTCTTTTGGTATCTTTTTAGGAGCATTGAGTGAAAAGTTTATCAAATTTAGCAAAAAAAAGAGTCAATTTACTTGGCAATCTCTCAGTCAACCTTTTCATCGTTTCTATCTTATTTCAGCCCTAGGTATGAGTAGTCTTTCAGCTATCACTTTTTCTCTTATTTTTACTGTTGGGTCATGGAAACCTTTAATTCTACTTGTCTTCTTAGCCAGCACTTCTGTATTAGCTTTTATAACTTATCGAAACCCGATGAAATATTATCAGAAGATACAAAAGTACCAAAAAAAACAAAAACAAGGAAAACTAATACAATCTTAATGCTGGCAACGGTTTAAACCAATAATTGATAAGTAGATATTATTCAATAATCCCGTACACTTTTAATATTCAATATTTTAAGATTTCCTGACACTGATAATTACTTGCAATAAGCAACGAGATTCCGCCTTTATGGTATGATGATAAAGACTGAAAATCTACAGTATCTATGTCAACTTTTAAAATAAGACTTTCTAACTCTTATTCCTTCGTGACCTTATGATCTTGCTGGCTTATTTTATATCACTTTCTTTAGGTTTTTTGAGCTAATGTACTATTTTTTTGTTTAGTACACTCGAATTTATATTGACAAAAATAACAATATGTGAATTGGCTCAGAGAGATATTTTTTTTGGTAACATAATGCAAAACAAGGAGGATAGCTAAAGTAATGACAACAGAAGTAATCGAAAAACGATCTTCATCCACTTCTACTGTTCGTAAACCTGCCCCTCGGTATCGGGTTTTGCTCCATAACGATGACTTCAACTCTATGGAATATGTGGTTCAAACCTTGATGCAAACTGTATCAGGAATGACCCAACCCCAAGCCGTTGATATTATGATGGAAGCTCATACTAATGGGACAGCTTTGGTGATTACTTGTGCTTTAGAACCAGCAGAATTTTACTGTGAAACTTTAAAAAATCATGGTTTAACTAGCACCATTGAACCAGACGAGTAACATTGATAGCAATCTCAAAAACTCGAAACAATAGTTTGAATATTTCCTAATAATATTATTACTTGAAACCTTAGCTTAAATTTGAATCCTTGAAACTTAATTTTGCCATAATAGCTAATTACCCAGCGCCTTTTCGTCTGGTAATTTTTATCATTTTACTCTTAGTTTTCTGGCTTCCTGTAGCTGTTCCTCTTTATTTACTATTAGAAAATGATCCTAATTTAACTACGATAATAACTATGGCAATACTTTATCTAGAGTTTATTGCTTTGTTATTTATCTGGAACAAAAAAGTTTATAAAATTAATCATTGGTGGCGAACCTATGGATTAGTTTTTACTCGAAAGAATGGTATTGAGTTGCTCAATGGTTTAAGTGTAGGTTTATCATTCACGTTTGGATTATTTATTATAGAAGCCATTTTAGGCTGGATCAAATTTGTCCCACCTTCTGATAATTTTACCGTTATTGTTTTTGAAGGTTTATTAACTGCTTTAGGTATTGGGTTAGCAGAAGAATTATTTTTTAGAGGTTGGTTACTAGAAGAACTCAAAAAAGATTATCATCCCAAACTTTTTATTTTTTTAAACGGAATTATTTTTGCCACGTTACACTTTTTAAAGCCGATAGAAGAAATTATTAGAACGTTTCCGCAATTTCCGGCCTTATTTTTATTAGGAATTACATTGGTTTGGGCAAAAATGGGTCATGGTAACCGTTTAGGAATTTGTATTGGACTACATGGGGGTTTAGTGTGGGGATATTACATACTAAATGTAGGGGATTTGGTCAATTATACCAATAAAGTTTCTCCTCTAATAACAGGAATTGATAATAATCCTATTGCCGGGATTATGGGGTTAATTGGACTAGGGATGTTAAGTCTTTTGACTGGAGGGCCTACACAGAAAGTCAAAAAGCCGATTGAATAATGGTTGCAGTCCTGAGACCTCTCGAATAATAAGTGCGTTTGCTAGGAACGAGACGCATCAATTGTTGAACTTCTTCAGCAAAAAATGATAATGAATTAAGCCAAGAATCAGCTTTCAAACCAATAGAAAAACTTCTATTTCTTCTATAACGACGTTGTGGTTCAGAGGGACGACTAACATAGCTCGCCACTCCTTTTCTTTTGTAAGTTATGTTTCTCTACTTTTAATGACAGATAGTATTTTAGTGAAACCAGCTTATGGATAGTCTATTCTTTGATAGAATAACAGATATATATATGTCTACTGTAGATTAGTAACCATATATTTAGCTAATTCACTCAAGCAAAACCAGTACATCCTGTTTGGTAACCTCAAAATTTGTGCTTGTTGTGCTAATCACCAACAGCATAAACTAAAACAGGGACTCGTTTATAAGCAGGGGTTTGCGATCGCTTATCAAGATGTGCTTTCATCAAAATATTAGCTTCAGGATAAAACATTAAAGCTGCACCTTGTTTAATTTGACCGCAAATAACCTCAATATTGTCTAATTTTCCCCCATCTCCTTGCACTGTTACCCGTTGATGATTTTTGAATCCTGCTTTTTGAACATCTTCAGGGTGCATTAAAATACAATGACGGTGAGGCATACCCCGATAGGGATCATCGTTGCTATAAACAATTGTATTATGTTGACGGTAACTGCGTCCGGTAATTAAGGCAACCACTACCCCAGAAAAGGGGTCAGACACGCCAAAAGCTTCGGGTTGGGGTAAAGTAATGGCGGGTAAGGGAGTCTCTTGCATCATCGCTTTTCCTGACGCTGTAGGAAACTTTGGTTCTGTAAAAATTCGTCCTGAAATGGTAAATTCTTCTTGTGTTTCGTCGATATGTGCAATCTTTTCATAACCAGGAACAGTTTCAGAAATAAGTTTTCTCACATAACGAGTGTCTTGTAACTTGCGCCAGTCTACGGGACTATCTCCTAAGAGACGATAGGCTAATTCTGTGATAAAACCGACTTCTGATACGAGATCAGCGTTTTGTAAGTGAGTTTTCCCCTCATCATTCAACCGAACAAAATTATTTCCGGACTCAACTGTCGTTTTATGGGGGTTCTCGAAACGGTTATAAACAGGAAGAATAAGAGTATTTTCTGCTGCGAGTCCATGAAAATGTCCTAAGTTAGGTTTGGTGGAGAGATAAATAACGGTTTCAATATTGCCTAATGCACGTTTTGCTTGGGTTAAGTCGGGGTTAGCTGCGTAAAGATTTCCTCCCAAACATAATAAACTATCTACCTTGTTGTCATCTGCTGCATCTATCAGCGATCGCGCGTCATATCCTGGTGTGCGATTAAGCGATCGCCCTAATAACTTTTCTAATGCGTCTTGGATAGCTTTTTTGGGAATGTTGGTGACTCCCATTGATCCAAAACCCTGTACATTAGAATGACCACGTATGGGCATTAATCCTGCACCTAATTTTCCCACATTTGCGGTCATTAAGGCCGTGTTGGCGATACTAAAAATTGTTTCCACACCATGCAACTGTTGTGTCACCCCCATGGCCCACGCAAAAACGACACCGTTTGCTTCACTGATGAGAGTTGCAGCAGTTTCAATGTCTTCTTTAGAAACACCGCAAGTATCAGTTATAGCTTCCCAAGAAGTTGTTTGAGACTGTTGTATTATTTGTTGCCAATTTTCCGTATAATTTTCTAAGAAATCTGGTTGTATTAACCCTCTTTCTATGAGAGATTTTTGTATCCCGACAAAGATAGCGAGATCGCTACCGGGATGAGGTTGTAAGAATAAGGATGCAATATCCGATCCTGGGATAAGAGACTTGATAGGAAATGCAGGCGATCCAAACTTTTTTAACCCGACTTCTTCGACAGGGTTAATAACGATAACTGTTCCCCCGCGATCACGTAGTTTAATCAACTCATTCATCAACCGAGGGTGGTTTGCTGGTGCATTGGAACCTACCAAAACCACGCAGTCAGACGCTTTTAAGCTTTCTAAACTAACTAAAGAGGTTCCTGTACCAAAGACGGTTTTTAACCCCACTGTTGAGGGACGATGGCACAAATCAGAACAATCTGCTAAGTTATTGGAATTAAGCGATCGCATCATCAATTGTAAGAGATATGCTGCTTCATTAGAGGATCGTCCGGAACTATAAGAAGCAATGCGATCGGAAGGTTTCTTAAATGCTGTTTCAACTAAATTATAAACTTCATTCCAACTTATCCGTTGATAATGGCTTTCCCCTTTGCGTAGGATAACAGGAAAGGTTAAACGACCTAATCTATCTGCTTCTTGTGAGGTTAACTGTTGTAAGTCTGTTATAGAATATTGTTCAAAGAAATGGGGTTCTATTCCTGGTTGTAACTCCGATGATATAGCTTCAGCACTTTTAGCACATCGTTGTAGCTTTTCCCCAACTTCATTGGTAAACCCACCTTTTTGGCCACCGGTTCCCCATGCACAAGATAAACAAGCACTTTTATGAAATAGGGTTTTCCATACGTCTGGTCCTTCGGGGGAAAGGGTATAATTAGCCCAGTCTTTTATTACGAGTAAACCACCACCCTTATTTTTTCCAGGGTGTGGGGTTTGGGAGTTATTGTCGGGTTGGTTTGGGTTGTCCATACTATAATATTAACTACTTTTGGCTTTGTAATTCATGTAATTTAGCTTCAAGTTTTCTAAACCTTTGTTCAATATCAAGATGTTCTGATTCATTAGTAATACTGTAACCAATTAACTGTTCAATGCGTCTCTCATTACGGTTAGACCTTTCAATAAAACGGTTCATTTCTTCAGTTATAACTTGTAATGTTGCTCGTAATGTCTCTCTGTCTTGTTCCTGTGTCTCTTGGAACAGAAGTTGTCTTTCTCGTAATTCAAATTGACTTTCTTGCAATTCCATTTGTCTTTCATGTAGTTTCATTTGACTTTCTTTCAGTTCCATTTGACTTTCTTGTAGTTGTCTTTGAACTGCTAACATACCCTCAATGGTTTGTTGTATTTCTTCAAAGGTCATAGATATTAAACTCCTTAGTAAATATTAATATCATTGTATATCAAATGTGTTAGCGATGACATAGATTAGGGTTTAATACTATTAAACCTCTACGATGGATGATGTATAATAGATAAGTATCACAATGAGAGTAATGTAGCTAAAAATATGTACACTCAAGATAGATATATTGAACTTTTAAAACAGTTTCCTCCTCGTCCAATCAAATCGGATGAAGATTTAGAAGCAACCCAAGAAATCGTTAATCAGTTATTAGATAAACCCCAATTAACAGAAGAAGAGTCAGACTATTTAGATGTATTGGGAATGCTTATTTATGAGTATGAAAAAGACCTAGATATAGTTCCTGATATTTATGGAGTTGAGTTATTAAAGGTTTTGTTAGAGGAAAGAAACTTAAAACAGAAAGATTTAGTTTCTATTTTCAAAACAGAATCTATTATTTCTGATGTACTCAATGAAAAAAGAAAATTAACAACAAGACATATTCAAGAGTTAGCTGAATTTTTTAATCTGTCTCCTGCTGCCTTTTTTCCTCATTCATCGGTTTAATTATTTAATTAATGTATGATACTTATTTTTTAAGCGATTAATTACTATTTCGCTATTTATTCCTTGTCCTGCATTTAATTGTTCGATTCCAATATTCAATTTATCTTGAGTTTCTTTAACCCATTGTTGATAGTGTTTATCTTTTTGTTCTAGTAATAATAATGCTTCGGTAATAATTTCATCAATGTTGTTATATTCTCCACTGTTGAGTTTTTCTTGAATAAATGTTTCTTGTTCTTGTTTAAGGGTGATGTTAATCATATTTACATTTAATCTAGGTTAAGTTATTAATTTATTATAGACTGTTTTTTCAATTATAATAGCTCTATAAGATAGCTAAATAGACCAAAAGTTTATGAATACACAAGTTTTAGTTTACCAATATATAGAGAAGTGGCGAAGATTTCTTTTTTCTACTGACCCTATTAATCGCTCAAAGGTTAAATAATTAGTTAAAAAATCCTATCAAATTTTGAATTTAGGAGAACCTGAAATTGTTTTTTGTGACAGTCCACTTCAAGCTAAAAATTATATTGATCAACGCCAACCATCAATTAACGATTACAGTAATTACCACAGTTTAAAATGTGAATTGCTTTCACTTCTTGATAAAGAATCAATTAGTAGGTTTCGTTCTAGTAACGTTTTGTCTCCTGAAATTAGAGATATCTTCTTGTATGAAGAAGACATATTGTCAATTGCAGCTTCCAACTTTTATGAAATACTTTATGATTATTTTTGTTTTTGGAAATCAATTAATTGTGAATTAATGGCTAGTAATTGTTGTGAATATGATTTTTATATTACAGAACTAAATGTTAAGTGTAACCAAGAAATTTGGAATACTGTAAAATATTTATGTGAAGAATGTCCTTATATGCTATCTTTCACAGATGTTTGTTTTGTTATTGAAAAACCCATTGAATTATATCTTGATAAAATGATTCGTCTTCATAGAGAAGGACAAGCAGCCGTTAAATTTATTGATGGATATCAAATTTATGCTTGTCGTGGAATCGAGATCCCAGAGAAGTATGGAAAATATCTTTATACTGAATGGGAAACTAAATGGTTTTTTCAAGAAAAAAATTGTGATTTAAAAATAGCATTACTTAGAGGGCTTGACTACGAAAAATTTAGTCAAGAAACAGACAAAAATAATTTATATTTTTGGTTAAATTCCATATCATTACTTTCAGATGTACTTTATGACATCTATTGTTGGCTTAAGATTAACTATTCTGAAGCATTTTTTTCATCCGATTCAATAAAAGATGATAAAAACTCAAAAATATTAACTAATTATCTTCCTTTTAAAATTCCCAAAGAAGTTAAAGAACTATCTTATTATGATTCTGAGAATATTCAACTATCTCCTGATTTATTATTTTGTTGTTTTCGGGAAAATCATGATAATCATTTTAAAATTATTGGGAAAAATAACAATCTCGAACTTGAAAATTATGCTTTACCTCTTTTTTGTGGAAATAATCAAGAAATGTATTATATTTTATTTTATGAACAACAAAAAGATAATTTTCCAATTTGGTATATTGACGAAAAATGTGAACCTAAAATTTGTTCAGCTAGTCTAATTAATTTAATGCTAAGTATTGCTGAATGCTATGCAAACGGTGCTTATCATACAAAATTTAATGAAAAAACGGATAAATATTATTTGAGTCAAGATAAAAATAAAGTAGCAGAAATTTTTAGAAAGTTTAATCCAAATTATATTAATGTATGGCAAGATATCTGGAGAAAAAAATACTAAAAAAACATACTTTCTTTGTTCATAGATCAGATTATATTAAAGTATATGCCATTCAATCTAATGGTAAAACAAACCTGAGAACTTGTGTTAGTCCAGGTTTTCGTGTCCAATTAACTTGGAATCAAAGGAGTTGTTTCTAAAACATTGACTAGACTAAATGGATTTAATATTATTAAACCCCTACGATAATGTATAATAGAGAGATATAAAAACGAGAGTAGTTTAGCTAAAAATATGTATAGTCAAAAAGAATATGTTGAACTTTTAAAACAGTTTCCTCCTCGTCCAATAAAATCTGAGAAAGATTTAGAAGAGACTCAAGCAAGGGTTAATTACTTATTATATAAACCTAAAAACATTATGGCAGCATTAAGAGAACATATAATGAATTCACCATCAGAATTTTATCATAATTCATAAATTAAAATTATTCTATATTATTCTTCATCACTCTAATGATTGAGGTTCAAGAGCTAATTTAATACCAGAAATAATCTCGTTAATTCTTTCTTCTGAAAGTCTCCCAACCGGATCACTAAGCAAACGTTTATCTACTGTAAAAATCTGAGAAATATTGACAACACTTTTTTCTGGTAAATTTGCTTCTTCTTCATTTAATAATACATTACCAATAGCTCTTGCTCGTCTTAAGTTTGTGGTTAAAGCACAAACAATAACAGTTCCAATTTTTGACTGATTAAGAATATTATTTTGAACAACTACACAGGGACGAAGATAAGCAGGTTCAGATCCGATAGGTTGTCCTAAATCAATCCAATAGATTTCTCCTTGAAAAATTGTCATAATTATTCAGATAATTTACCCTGATGACATCGCACTGCTTCTAACATTGTAATTTCTGATTCATCTAAACCATCACTATAAGCATCATCCCAACTTTTCATTAATTCTGTAGCTGTTTGTGAATCACTTAATTGTAATTGCTCAGTTACTTTTTTAACTAACCATTGTTTATCTTCAACTGAATAATTACGCAGCTTTTTCTCAATATCTATCACTTGATCTGATGGCATCTAATTAACTCCTATTCTTCAATGGTTTTGTTTCTACTAATTATAACATACTAATTTTAATGTGTAGTGTTATAGTCAGCAAGATTCTTACACTACCTTTTAGGATATAATAAACATAGGTATAGTTGAGCTAAAAATATGTATAATCAAAAAGAATATATTGAACTTTTAAAACAGTTTCCTCCTCGTCCAATAAAATCAGAGGAAGATTTAGAAGCAACTCAAAAAATAATTAATCAATTATTAGATAAACCTAAATTGACAGAAAAGGAATATGACTATTTAGATGTGTTAGGAATGCTCATCTATGACTATGAAAAAGACTTAGATATAGTTCCTGATATTAATGAATTTGAGTTGTTAAAACTCTCATCAAAAGAACATGAGTTAAAGCATAATAAGAAAAACATCATAGCAGCATTAAGAAAAAATACAATCGATAAACCATCAGAATTTGACCATAATTCATAGTTTTTATTACATTTATAAACATGAGAAAACTGATTTTTATTGATACTGGATTTGTAATCGGGTTAATTTATGAACAAGATCAGTATCATCAGCAAGCAATTAATTTATCTATAAAATATGAACAATATTCCTTTATTACAACTAATGCAGTTTTATTAGAATTAGGTAATCCAGTTGTCCGTCATTCTAAACCTAAAGCGATTAAAATTATTGAAGACTTTTATACTTCTGATAATGTCAATATTATTAATTTAACCACCCAGTTATTTGAAGAAGCATTTAATCTCTATAAACAATACGAAGACAAAACTTGGGGTTTAGTTGATTGTTTATCATTTATCATAATGTGGAAATTAAATATTAACAAAGTTCTAACCTTTGATAAGCATTTTTCCCAAGCAGGATTTAATATTTTGACAGAATAAGAGAATTTTGGGGACTAGCTGTTATTAAATAATTTTCAAAAAATCCTTTTTGATAAGCAAGGGACTTTCAGTTATTCCTCGGTTAACATATTCTATAAAGGATTCTGACTTAATATGAGGAAGTATCTTACTATATTCAATAACAATATAACTATTTTGCTCTAAATAGTAGAAAGTAATCTTATTATTTTTCCAAACCCATAATTCTCGAATACCAATCTTTTGATAACTGGATTTTAAGACTTCAATATCACCACTACTAAAGATAACTTCAACTACTAAATCTGGTAAATTTTTATCACAATCAAAAGCATAAGCAATATCTGGTTCTCTTCCTGTTTGTCCCGATACATTTAATCTTGTTTGTCCAAAAGGGAAATCTTGAAGATCATATTTTTCACAATAAGCAATAATCAATCGGTTAATAATTTCAGAAATTCTTTCATGATTTCGTCCTGGGGACACAATCGTTATTTCTCCATTAAAATAGGAAACACGATAACCTGAATAGTCTTGAGAGTCAAATTTTTCGTAATCTGACCAGTTTGCACCTGTAATGTTTAGTATCTGGTCTTCTTGGATGAATTTATTACGATTTAAAGGTAAATTATCTGTAATCAACATAAGTTTTATACGTTTTAGAGAATTTGAAGGCATTATTTTTAATTATTCGTAATCTTTTAAAATCCATCTTCTTGACCTCTACTAACTTATAACTGATTAATTCCTTAAACAGAACTTCTTAAAGCAACAATTGGATCAAGTTTCGCTGCTTTTTGAGCAGGAATCACCCCAAACCCTAGACCAATACCACTAGAAACTGCCAAGGAAACAATGATAGAAATAGAAGAAATGGTAGTGGATAAAGGAGAAACAACTCCCACTATTGTTACTAAACCTACTCCTGTTAAAATACCAATGATTCCGCCAGAAACAGAAATGATAACCGCTTCAATTAAAAACTGTCCTAAAATATCACTTCGACTGGCTCCCAATGCTTTTCTTAGTCCAATTTCTGAGGTTCTTTCACTCACCGAAACTAACATAATATTCATCACTCCAATGCCCCCAACAATTAAAGAAATTCCTGCTAAAAATGTCAACATAACTGTTAATCCAGTAGCAATACTTCCCACAATATCTAACATCTGTTTTGAACTTTCTACCCCAAAGTCGTCCTCATTGGTTATTTGATGTCTTAATCGTAATAAGTTTTCAATTTGAAATTGAGCAGCTGACACACTATCAACATTTTTAGCTTCTACATTAATCCAACTCAATTGCAAGCCATAGGGAGATGTTTTACCTACAATTTGATTGGACATAGTCGTCAAAGGAATTAGGACGGTTTCGTCTAAATTAGTGCCAACTAGAGAGCCTTTTGCAGCCATTACCCCAACAATTTCAAAAGAAATGTTTTTAATTCTAATGGATTCACCAATGGGATTGCTAAGTTTAAAAAAGCGGTCAACAATATCCTGTCCAATAACAGCAACTCTTTTATTTCTTTGCATATCGATTTGATTAATAAACCGACCTTTTTCCACTGGAAAACTTCTAATTTTTGGATAATCTGGCGTAGTTCCAATTAATAAAGCACTCGTATTTTCGCTTTTATAATTAATTAGTTGTCGTTGATTTCTTTCCGGCGCAACCCCAGCAACACTGGGAACTTGTTCTGCGATCGCCTTTGCATCTTCCCAGACTAAGGTTTTCGGTATATCTAGAGTAGCACGTCGAGCTTTACGGGTTCCAGGAACTACAAAGAGGACTGTCGGACCTAATTCATTTAACTGTTCAGTGGCTAAGTTTTCGGCCCCTTGACCAATACCAATCGTAGCAACAACCGACGCATTACCAATAATCATCCCCAACATAGTCAAGCTAGTGCGTAATTTATTAGCAGCTAACATGGAGGTTGCCATTTTAACACTGTCTAAAAAATTCATAGGAGTTATTAATTAAAATAGTGATTTCTTTTTTTCTTCTTCAGGTAAGTCAATAAATACCCTTTCTCCAGTGGTTAAACCGGAAAGAATTTGGGTTTTTTCATCTAATACTTGACCGATGGTAACGGGTTTAAATTTTGGTTTCTCGTTTTCATCGGCCACCATCACCCCGGTTTCGCCATTTTTGGTAACAATGGCAACAGTGGGAACCACTAAAGCATCTTTAACTTCTTCTCCTAAAAAGTTCACATCCACGTTCATCCGTGATAATAATTGATCCCGTCCCGTTACTAAGCCGATGGTCACTTCAAAAGAGGTCACATTGTCCTCGACAACGGCTTCTGGTGCGATTAAAACCACTTGTCCTTTAAAAACTTCGTTGGGGAAAGCATCGGCGGTAATCATCACTGGTTGTCCCTGTTTAATCATGGCAATATCCACTTCTGGCACTTTAGCTACTACTTTTAAGCCTCTTGCTAAAGCCAAAATTGAACTAGAAGTAGCCGAAGCGGTACTAGATGCAGAGGTAGTCGGAGTAACAAAAGCCCCCGGATTAGCATATTTTTGGGTGACAATCCCCTCAAATGGGGCGCGAATAGCGGTATCTTGGAATTGAATGACCACTTGCTCAAGTTGAGCTTTGGAAGCTTCAGCAGCAGCTTCTAAGCGAGCTATTTCGGTTTTTGCGGTTGTTTTCCGTTCTTCGAGTTGAATTTGTGCTTCAGCAACAGTTGCTTGCGCTTGTACAACTTCTTGCTTCAACTGCTCAATTTCTGGCTTAGTTGTCTGATTTGCCTGTTCTAACCTGGTCTGAAGTTCGATAAGACTGGCTTGAGCATTATTATAATTATTAAGCAGTTCATCAAATCGGTCTTGGGTGATAGCCCCTTCTTGGAGTAGTTCTTCATTACGTTTCACACGGGAAGCAGCTAACTGAACAGTTGACTGGGCTGATACAATTTGCGCTTTAATTTGGTCAATATCTTTGGGAATTCTCTGGCCTGCTTGTTCTAGATTGGCTTTTGCTTGTTCTAGTTGAGTCTGTGCTTGAACGTAACGGGTTTGAGCTTGTTGAACTTCACTAGGAATACGAACTTTAGCTGCATCTAATTCCGCTAAGGCTTGATTATAGTTAGCTTCAGCGTATTTCCCTTCCGCTTTAACTTCTGTGTGTTCCATCAAGGCTAAAATTTGCCCTTCTTTAACTTTCATGCCCTGTTCTACTCGTAACTGTATTAACCGGCCTGGGTTTTTGGGGCTAATATTGACGCTTTCAATGGGTTCTACTACTCCACTGGCTTCGATATCCACAGCCAGAGTTTCTCGTTCAGCGATGACGGTCATTTTCTCCAGTTCATTTTCGGAAACGGGAGTTTTAGCGATTTTATAGGTTAATCCTCCAACCAGCAGTAGTCCACCTGTCATAATGGCTAAAATCCACGGAAGAGGACGATTTAATTTATTAGGGGCAGGAAGTTCCATAAAATTATTTTTTCAAGAGATTTAACGAAATGAGAATTTATTTTATCTATACTAGCGTTTCTATGATGCCATATCAGTACAAAAAACTGAAATAATGAAAAACTGATAGTTATTCTCTAGTTTTTAATCTTTCTTATTTATTAGTTCATTAAATGACCTTAGATTAAATAGCATAATTATGACAGTGAATCCAAAAATTTATGAATACTACTCAGGAAATAGAAGTTAGTTTTATACATCAGTTTTCCTTATCACAAATTATGAGAACTGATGAATCCCTTCAACATAGACATTTATTTCTACTTATTTCCACTTCTTGTTCGAGAAAAGAACCGTAAAAAGCATTAAGACACTCTCTTTTTGGGACTGACATCCCCTCTGCTTGTCGGTACACTAAAACAGCTAAAAACCACCCATCATTGATTTATTTTAGGATTAATTTATAAATGATACAGAAATTTCTCATACATCAAATTGAGTCTAAAAATAAAATTATCAAACAAAAAGGGTTATTTTGGCAAGCCCGTTCTCAAATTTTATTGTGGTACGTTAGCTTAATGTTAGTATTTACTGGTTTTTCCATTCCTATTATATACTTAATTGTTTTTTATCAAGTTGATAGTCGAGTTGAGGAAAATCTCAAAGAAGAAATTAAATCTTTTGAAAGATTTAAAGAAATTCACTTAAATGAAGCACAAGAAGATACTAATTCAGAGCAGATTAAAGAAAAATTAGATGAATTCTTAGATGGAGTTATTCCTGAAGACGATAATTCTTTAATTACTATTGTTGATCAAAATATTTATCGTTCTGTTCCGCAACGTTTGCCTAAAGATATTAAAAATGAATCAGCATTAATAACAAGGTTTCTGAGTTTTGAGCAAAACTCTCTTATAAAACCAAAGCAATATTGGGGAGAAGTCGATAAGTTTAAATATGCTATTAAACCCATTATTATTGATCAGAAAGTAAAAGGACTTTTTGTGGCAATTCACTCAAGAACTGGAGAAAGAGCAGAAGCTTTTGACATTTTGATCATATTTATAGCAGTCTTAGTTACAGGGTTAATAATAGCCTTTATTTTCGCTTGGTTAGCCTCTGATAAAATATTACGTCCTTTGCGATCGCTCGCTAAAACTGCCAATGTAATTGACGAATTTGACCTTAAAAAACGAATTGATGTTACAGGATATGGAGAAATTTATGATCTGACAAATACCTTTAATCAAATGATGAATCGTCTTGAGTTTGCTTTTGAAAGGTAAGGATTCAGGTGGCAAATATTGACAAACAGGCTGACTGCGCTAAAGTAACGGTATGAGTCAAACTGAACCAGGAGTACAGTTAAATCCAGACGAATTAAACCAACTGTCAAAATCTGGGTTGGTACAAATTATCTTGGCTCAACAGAAACTTATCGAGCAGCTACAAAAAGAAATAGAAAAATTAAAGCTCAGTCGTAATTTAGATAGCCAAACCTCATCAAAACCCCCATCAACAGACTTATTGAAAAAGTCTGAGAAGGCTAAAACAACTGAAGACGATAAGGATAAGAAAAGAAAACCAGGGGGACAACCTGGACATAAGGGAAAAACAAGGAAAGGCTTTGGGAGAATTGACAGAATTCAAATCTTGCAACCATCAATATGTAGTCACTGTGGTCAAACAGAATTATTAATAGAACCAGTGAAAGTTGATTCTCAGCAGGTAGCACAACTGGTAGATAAACCCATTGAGGTAGTAGAATATCATCGTCATCATTGTCGCTGTGGGCATTGTGGTGAAGTGACCAAAGCGAATTGGTCGCCCAAGACCGTCCCAGGACAAGATTTAGGAGTGAAGTTACAAGCTTTTCTGGGATGGTTAGGGAATTATGGACATCTACCTTATGAAAAGCAACAAGAGATGTTGTGGGAGTTAGGGCAAATTGAGATAGGTATGGGGACCATCGTAGCCACCAATCAACGAGTAGAAACAGCCATTAATCCGTCGGTTGAACAATTATCCAAGTGGGTCAAAGTAGAACAACCCCCAATTCATGTTGATGAAACACCCTGGCCAGTGAAGGGAGTCAAAGAATGGTTGTGGGTATTTACCAATCAACTTTTCTGCCTGTTTCGGGCTGCTGATACTAGGGGGCGTAAGGAATTAGAAGATCAGTTAGGCCATGAATATGGTGGTGTTTTAAGTAGTGATGATTTGGGAGTTTACAATGGTTATACTGTTGTTGCTCAACAGAAATGTTTGGCACATTTACGCCGTCACTTTCAGCGATTAATAAAAACTCCAGGTCAATATAACAAAACCATCGGTCAAACTTTTCTCAAATTAATTGATGAAGCTTTCCGTCATTATCGTATTTGGCAAAACGATAAGAATAGGCATGGTTATCAAGTTTGGGCAAGACAATTCAAAGATAAGATAAAGATAGCCACAGAAGAATGGAAGCCTAAAGCCGGTTATGAAGCCGGAAAACTTTTGCGAAACCTTCGGCAAAAGGCAGAGCAATGGTGGTATTTTCTGGAGCATCCAGAGATCCCCCCTGATAATAATCTTGCTGAAAGATCCTTAAGATTAGCCATCACGAAACGGAAAGTTAGTGGGGGTTCAAGAAGCATGGAACGATTTAAACAAACAGCTAACTTATTGACGGTTATTCAAACTTGTCGTCGTCAAGAACGTTCGGTGATTGATTTTTTCGAGAAGTCATTAATAGCCAAAGTCGGTCATCCGAATTGTTTGTTTCCTTCCCTAATTCCTAACTTCTAGACCTGAATCCTTACTTTGAAAGTCAACGAAATTTTCTTAATGATGCTGGTCACGAATTAAGAACTCCCATTACTATCATTCAAGGACATCTTGAGTTAATGGGAGATGATCCTCAAGAACAAAAAGAAACGATCGCATTGGTATTAGATGAAGTAGATCGAATGAATCGTTTAGTTAATGATTTGATGCTTTTAGCTAAGTCTGAAAGACCTGATTTTCTGCAAAAAGAAGTTATCGATGTTTTTTGTTTAATGGAAGATATTTATAAAAAAGCGTTGGGTTTAGGTTCCCGTGATTGGTTATTAGAAAATAAAGCGACAATCAATATAATCGGCGACCGTCAACGTCTCATTCAAGCATTGATGAATTTAGTTAGAAATGCTGTACAAAATACAACAGAAACATCCCTAATTATTATTGGTTCTAATCAGGATAGAAATTTCTTTAAGCTTTGGGTTCAGGATACTGGAAAAGGAATTGAACCAGAAGAAAAAAAACACATTTTTGAGCGATTTTATAAAGGAAAATCTATTCAAAATATAGAAGGTTCAGGATTAGGTTTATCCATTGTAAAAGCGATTGTAGAAGCTCATAATGGTTGGATAGAATGTGTTAGTGAAGTGGGTAAAGGTTCGACTTTTACTATTATTTTGCCAGTTAATGATACTCTTTAAAATTGTCATAATTACTATATATCAATAGTTATGAATCGAATTTTAATTGCTGAAGATGAACCTAGAATTGCTGCTTTTCTCAAGAAAGGTTTAGAAGCAAATGGATTTACCGTTGAGGTTGCTTCTGATGCAAAAATGGCTTCAGAGATGGTTTTTAGTCAGGAATTTGACTTAATCTTATTAGATTTAGGACTCCCTTTAAAAGATGGATTTATCCTATTAGAAGAATTACGGGGTCAAGGATTAACATTACCAATTATTATTCTGACAGCAAGGGACGATATAAAAGATAAAGTAGCAGGGTTAGAAGGAGGTGCAGATGATTATGTTACAAAACCTTTTCGGTTTGAAGAATTATTAGCTAGAATTCGTTTGCGTCTCAAGAATCGAGTTGATAACTTTATCCCCATACAAACTGAGTTAAAATCAGGAAAAATTGTGCTTAATTTACGCAGTCGTCAGGTTTATCTTGATAATCAATTAGTTGAAATATCGAACACAGAATTTACCCTATTAGAAATTTTAATTTCTCATAAAGGACAGGTAATGACACGACAACAATTACTTGATCATGTATGGGGTTATAGTTATGATCCTGGTTCTAATATTGTTGATGTTTATATTGGTTATTTACGTAAAAAAGTAGGAAAAAACACCATTGCTACTATTCGGGGTATTGGTTATCAATGGATAGCATAAACTAAGGTGCTAAACGTTTAAATTCTAGTTTTGCAAAGCAAGAAAAATTTTCGACTTTATAGTAAGAAATTGATATTATAAGAATAATAAAAGTGTCAAAAAATACTTATTTCATACAAGACAGGTTAAAATAAGGATAGTGAATAATTTATTCTTAAAGTTTATTAATCAATGAGTCGTATTTTAATTGTTGAAGATGAACCCCGTTTAGCACAGTTCATAGAAAAAGGTTTAAATAAGCAAGGTTTTATAACATTAGTTGCGACCAATGGAAAAGATGCTTTATCTTTAACCCAGACAGAACAATTTGATCTAATTCTTCTCGATTTAGGACTTCCTATTATGGATGGTTGGACTTTTTTACAACATTTAAAAAATGAAGGAAATCAAATTCCTGTTATGATTATGACTGCTTTAGATCAAAGAGAAGTCAAAAATAAAGGAGAAAGCTATAATATCAAAAAATATATTAGTAAACCTTTTCGCTTTCAAGATTTAGTAGAAAATATCAATATGTCTTTTTCTTAAAATTAATCTATTCTTTTTTCAAGATTTTATAAAATGCTACAATATCAATCTATTAATGTAACTAAATCAACACCAGAAAAAGGTAAATTTATCTTTACTGATTATAACGAAAACCCAGAAAAACCGATTACTGTTTGGTCTTATTTTCCTGCAAACCTGACAAAGTTGACTCCTATCATTTTTGTTTTACATGGTGTAGAAAGAAATGGGAGAGAATATCGAAATATTTGGGCTAATTATGCAAAACAAAATAATTTTATTTTATTAGTACCTGAATTTTCTAAACAATATTATCCTAAAAGTCGTCATTATCAACAGGGTAATATGTTTCAACGTTCAGGAAAACCTATTGATCATAGCCAATGGACATTTACAACCATTGAAAGAATTTTTGATGCTGTTAAAATAAACCAAAATTTAGAAACAGAAAACTATATAATTTATGGTCATTCAGCCGGAGCGCAATTTGTGCATCGGTTAGTTATGTTTAATCCAAAAGCAAGATTTGAAACAGCGATCGCAGCTAATTCAGGATGGTACACAATGCCCAATTTTGGAATACCCTTTCCCTATGGATTAGGTAATTCAGGGATAGAAAAAAATACATTAAAGCAGATATTAACTAAAAAATTAATTATTCTATTAGGAACAAAAGACACAAATGAAAATGATAAACATCTCCGTCAAACTCCTCAAGCAAATGAACAAGGAAAACATCGATTAGCAAGGGGACAGTTTTTTTATGAAACAGCTAAAAAAATTGCTATGAAAGAAAATATTAATTTTCAATGGCAATTAATCGAAGTAGAAGGGGTAAATCACAGTAATTTAGAAATGTCCAAAGCTGCGATTAATTTAATTTTGACTCAGAATTCTAACTAAGACAATGTTGTCAATAGTTTCTGAGAATTAAATAAACGAGTTACTGAATAATTTTGTAACATTTTTTTGGACTCTCCTGCTTCTAATAACCGTCCATTTTCTAAATACCAAATGACATCAACATTCGCTAAACGTTCAGGACGATGGGTAATTAATAAAACAGTTCCAGAATAATGATTAATAACACGATCAACAATAGCAGAAGATTTTACATCTAAATTAGCATCAATTTCATCTAATAATAAAACTGCTGGATTGCCTAATATTGCCCTAGCTAAAGCGATTCGTTGTCGCTGTCCAGAAGATAAACCCTTACCCCCTTCTGATATTTTCGTGTCTTCTCCTTGGGGCAACTCAGCCAATAATTCATGGATACCACACAGTTGCCACACTTGGTTAATTTCTTCAGGAGACGCATCAGGACAACGATAGAGTAAATTGCGCTTAATACTGCCTCTCAGTAGTGGTAAATCTGGTCCAGCCATAGCGATCGCCTGACGAACAGAAGATAAACTGTAATTAGCCAAATTTTGTCCATCTAAACGAATAGTACCGCTATCCGGATCAAATAGACGAGCAGCCAACCCTAAAAGTGTGGATTTTCCGGCCCCATTCGGCCCCACTAAAGCCACCACTTGGCTAGGTTTCGCCTCAACGGTGATATCAAATAATACATCAGCTACTCCTACTGATTCAAAGGCTAGATGTCCTTTTCTCAAGTTTAAATGAGGGGCGTGGGGTTTTTCGGTAATTAAGCTAGGAATTTTCAGGAATTCCTCAATTTTATTGTAAGATACTTGGAAATTATGCCAATATTCCTGTACTCTTCCCACCTCTCGTAGACGGGGAACTAATAACCCTACAAGACTCATGACAGCAACAACGGTTCCTGGTGTGGTTCGACCGGCAGAGACTTCTATTGCCCCCACAAATAAAGCCACGGCAGACGCTAAAGAAGCAGTAGCTTCCATCACCCCTTGTAACTGTCCGGCCACTTTAGCCCGTTCGATTCTAGCCTCCTTAAGTTGAAGACTTTGACGAGCAATCCGCTTTTCTTCACGATGAGATTGACCAAAAACCTGTACAACTGCGATCGCTGCGACTTTTTCATTAATATTACCAGCCAATCGACTCAGATAACGACGGGCTTCTTTTGCCCTCATTTGTAGTTGTTGACCACAGTTGAGAGATACATAGAATCCGATGGTTAAAACCCCAGTCACACTTAATCCTAGGGGCCAACTAATGAAAGTCAAGACCAAAACCACTCCTAGGGTAATGGTAGTCGTAACCGTCAAACGAGCCAATCCTAAACTCACCCATTGTCGCATAGCGTTTAAATCCCCAACAAAACGGAGGGAAACTGCCCCTTGACTTCGATTTTGCAGGGTTCTGGGGTTAAGACGACTTAACTGACGATACAATGTTAGACGAATTTCGTCCGCATACTCTTGACCAAGGGACTCCGCATCGATGCGTTCTGTCATTCGTAACCATGCGATCGCCCCAATAGCGGCCAATAATGCAAGAATAATGGGTAAAATAAATTGCCCAAAACTATCAGATGGACTCTCAACAATCAAACGATCAAAGGTCATTTCTACGATCGCTGCGTTAGCTAGGGTGGCTAGGGTTTGGGCAAACCCATTGATAATCAATCTAATTAATAGCCATTTTCGATGACCATAAATAGCTGGAGGGGTCTTTGTTTTGTTCATCACTTCAGTTCACAATAAGAGAGTGTTTAAGAAGCAGTTTTGTAGGGTGGGCAAATTTAGAGATTTATCTGGACTACTCATAGAGTAGAAAACTTTGCCCACCTTGCCGTCTGGAGGGGTCTTGTTTTGTTCATAACGTCAGTTCAAAATCAGGCAATTAAGAGAATAATTAACACATTTGAAATTTTTTGTTATCTCCTAAAGTTGTGGTAAACGGGTAATTGCTCTTCTGTGGATGTAAAATCAGTTCTATGGCTGCTTGTTGTAGTTGCTGACGGGTAAAAATAGGTAATCCTGTAGCGTTAACTGCTTCTTTCATGGCTAAAGGAGACATGGTAAGGGTTCCACTTATTCCCAATAAAGGCAGTTGATATTGTTTTAACCATTGTTGTCCAGCAGTTGCCCCTAATGCGCTATTAGCAGCAAAGAGAACCCCTTGAACTCCCTGACGAAATGTAGCAGAAGAAACTAATGCTGCGGTTTCCTCTTGATACAAACCATCAGCAATTTCTAAAATGATGACATCCATTTCTTGGGCTGCCAAATAATGGGTTAAGGTGAGAAAAATTTGCTTTATCTTCTCACAAGAGAGTTTATAGGTAGAAGGAAAACCCATATCCGTAAAATCGAGGGCAAGATTGGCCCCTGCATCTTTCATTAACCAAATATCGCCCCCTGCGCCGGTTCCTGTGATTTTTGCAGCCCCAACTTTTAGTCCTGATAGGCGTAAACCTTTAATTAAGTTGGCAACGGTGGTGGTTTTTCCAGAATTCATTGAAGTACCGACAACTGCTATGGTTGGAGGAAGTTGACCAATATAACTGGTTGCAGCTAAAGTCCAATCTTTGAGATTCATCCGTTTTCCATTCCCATCCCCCAGTAAACCCAAAGGCGTAATGGTAGTAGCTGAAGAAATTTTAGTATGTTTTGATAACATGGTTGAGGCTAAACCTCCGGCTGCTACTAAATGACAAGGAGATAAATCTTCAGGAATTATGGCTTCAAATTGATCTGGGGCATAACGGTTACCATAACTAACAATAATTTCATCACCTGGGAATAATTGCGCTTTTCGTCCTGAAGCCAACTCAATACGAGTATGTTGACCAATTTTATCGATTTTTGCTAAAACTAAATCCCCAACTTGAGGTTTTACATTGCCTTTTAAGATTGTGGCAATTTTACTCAAATCCACACGACGGGTACTGTAAGCAGCTTTGATGGAGTTAAGACGTTCAGAATTAAAAGGATAAAGATTCATACAGATAACCTCTAAACTTGTTATAAATGGTGTCAAGTTTTTGCTTACTTAATAGCAAAACATTTCTTTATGACCTACCAATGAAGTGTAGATGAACCGTCATGAAAGATAGATGAGAAGTTTCTCATGTTTTAATTTGTTAGTTTTTTGATAATATAAAGAGCATAATTAAAATAATATTTCATATCTGGAAAAGTTTAACTCTTGTTGTTGATATTTTGGTGTTTTTTGTTCCCAATTCTTAACTTTTTTCATAAGTGAAGTGTTTTGTCTGTTTAAGTCATGCGATCGCTTTTTCACTGAAGTAGTATTGACTTTCTATTAAAGCGATTGTGTTTAAAATTAATTATTTTTTAAGTTATGTCTTCTCCAATTTTTGAGTAAAATTTTATAGAATAATTGTTCATATCAAATTTTATAGCTATAAGGTTTGATAAAAACTAAGTCGCTTTGTAACTTGGTATTTATTTATAGGAGTTAATGTTTATGAAAATTCAACACTTAGGCAAAGCAGCCATTTTTGTCTGGATGGTTACAGTTAATATCCCTGTTCAAGCTGCCACTGTTTTTAGCGGGACTGGTGACGCTGCGGCCGTTGCTTTTGAACAGATGAAAGAAGCCATTGGTGGTGCAGATAATACTTTAGCTGTAGGTCCCCAAAAAGGTGGGTTTCGCACGATTAACTGGGACGGAGTTCCAGTTAATGGGACAGTAGGCATTCCTGAAGATTTGTTTTTAGGGCGAGGCGCACTATACGATGAGATTTACTTTGTTAGTGACGATGGCTTTGAGAGCGTGAACCCAAGCGTGGCTGGTCAGTTTCCTGCATTTAGTCCCCCTGTTACTTTCGCCCATATTGGCGAAGGAAACAACCAAAATGAAATCGAACAAAGTTTTACATTAGCTGGTACTTTTACTCAGGCAGCGACGCGCGGGTTCGGGGCAATTTTCCTCGATGTTGAACTACCTGAAACAAGCAGTATTGAATACTTTAATGGCTCAAAGAGTTTGGGAAAATTCTTTGTCGAGCCATCTGATAGTGGCGAACCCTCCTTTTTAGGGGTACTCTTTGACAAGCCGATAGTAACCAGTGTAGAACTAATTTTAGGTAATGGTTCTATTTTCGATATAGACGGAGAAATACCAGTCTTAACTCCAATTGTTGATCCCATACCTGGGCAAGTAGATGACCCAGTAAATGGGGTAGATTTGGTGGTAACCGATGATTTTCTGTTTGCTGAACCAGAAAACGTTCCTGAACCTTCCTCTGTGGTTGGTTTGCTACTGGTAATCTTGCCTTTTTTAAGGCACTGTTCAAAAAAAGGGTTTTTTGGGTAACGTTGTTCTACAGTTGTATATAGCAATTAAGGGGTTTGAGTCATTAGTGACAACTGAAGGCTGTAAGCCAGTGTCATACTAGATCCGTTTTAGATAGTATAGTATTAAGTCTTGAAGCAGGGAGCAGGGAGCAGGGAGAAAAAATGTTACTCTACTAAAATAAGCGGATTTGGTATCAGAACAAGTTTAATTCCAAAAATCAGCTAGATATAGAAGAAAAAGGTTAGCGGACAAAATCTGCTAACCTCGCATTTTTATTAAGCTACTTTGAAAGCAAAAAATAAGAAAATGATACGAAACTGACCATGATTTTCTAAAATCGATAAAATAAGGGACATTACTCTACAGGAATCTATCATGATTTTACAAGATGATCGAGATTATCAAATTTTGTTCCTCAGTGGCTTTCTTGGGTTAGGGATTATTACCCGTGATTGGTCGTTAAAACCTGAATTGATTATTGTCGTTATTATTAGTTGTTTATTGACACAATTCTTGTTAACTTCTTGTATTTACTTTTTAAAAAATAAAGAAACAATTAATCTAAATTTGTCTATTATTAATCCCTTATTTATGGCATCTTGGCGCAGTGCATTAATTACGGCTTTGGGTTTATGTTTATTATTACGGGCTAATCAGCCTACAACTATGATTTTAGCAGGAAGCTTAGCCATTGCCAGTAAGTTTCTTTTTCGTGTTAATAACAAACATTTTTTTAATCCTGCTAATTTTGGCATTATTACAGCTTTAACCTTGACTCAAGATGCTTGGGTATCTCCTGGACAATGGGGTAATGATCTTTGGTTTTTGCTACTATTGTTAGGGTCCGGTGCCATGATTTTAAAACGGGTTGGCCGTTGGGACACTTCGGCAATATTTTTAGGATTTTATACCCTATTAGAGGCCATTCGTAATATTTGGTTAGGCTGGAGTTGGGACGTTTTAAGCCATCACTTAATGACGGGTAGTTTATTATTATTTGCTCTATTTATGTTAACTGATCCCCGTTCTATTCCGAATCATTATTTTAGTCGGATTATTTGGGCGATCGCTATTGCATTTGTAACTTTTATGATTCAATATTCTCTCTATCTACCGACTGCTATTTTTTGGGCGTTATTTTTCCTTTCTCCGTTAACAATTCTCCTTGATTATTGTTGGTATTCCCCTCAATTTAATTGGAAAATTTCTTCCAAGCATTTACAACTCACAGGACTTTAAATATCTCTATTAATTTATCCTAATAATACAGAACTGCTTCAGACGTTATGTACGTTCACGTACAGACAAGTTTACGCTTAGTTCGTTATGTTGGTTATTCGCAGATTCACTACCAAAATGAGTGAATTAAGGTTAGGGAACAGAAAGTCTTAATCCTTAATTGTGAGTCAAGATAGGATTAGGGCTTTTTTTTTAATCTTAAAAATGTAATATCTGTGATCTTTATCTTAGTATATCATGCTTATAATTACAATTTTAACTAACAGGATATTACTCTATTATTCTAGCTTCAAAGCTATAGTGAAACTATGGGTTAATTTAATTTAATGTAATTAAAAGACATAATTCTTTATAATTAAAGTATTAAAAAGAATGGACAATTTCAGTTATTGAATTTTTAGAGCTTGAGCCTTGGAAATACTTTCAAAAACCTGTTATAGCAATTCTCGGACTCATGAGGCACACGTAACTCCTGCCTTCTGCCTTCTGCCTCAAAGCGATAACCTTTGTACCTTACAAGCAAGGGAACTGCTATATTTTCTATAGCAAAGTTCGGACTTAGGTTAACTTTTAACAATAGCACCAAAGTCTGCCAGAACTCGTCCATGATTACGGAGAACCCCTAACAAATTTAAACGATTTTGTCTAACTTGTGGATTTTCATCCATTACTAAAACACTATTTTCTCCATCAAAAAATTCACTAACTTTAGGAACAATATCTAGTAATCCTTCTATTAGTAATTGGTAGTTTCTCTGAGATTGTGCTTGAGTTGTCTTAGACAATAAAGCCATTAAACCATTGTAAAATTCCTGTTCAGAAGACTTTTCAAATAACTCAGTTTGCACCACTTCACTGGGATCTAATTCTGTATAATTTAAGTCTCCTTTCGCTGCTAAACGGGTTGAACGATTAACGGTTTCATAAATTTTATCTAATATTTCATTATTACGAATTTCTTGTAAAAATTCTGCTCTATCTTTGACATCTAAAAGGTTTTGTAATGCTCTGTCTGTGTATTCGGCATCCGCTTCACCTAACACCGCATTCACTAAATCATAGTCGATGTTTAACTCATCTTGTAATAGGGTTTGTATACGTTGAATTAAGAAAGTTTGTAATGCTTCTAAGGGAGAGTCTTTATCTGCGTGATCCGCCATAAATGCTTCACACCCTTGTATTAATAATTGGGATAGATTAATGGGTAATTTCGCTTCCCAAGTTACACTAATAATAGCATTAGCAGCCCGTCGTAAAGCAAAGGGATCGCCAGAACCGGTAGGGATCATCCCTAAGCCAAAAATACTAATTAAAGTGTCTAAGCGATCGGCAATTCCGACAACTTGACCCGTTAAGGTTTTGGGCATGATATCATTAGCCCCACGGGGTAAATAATGGTCAAAAATACCTTGGGCAACTTGTTCTGATTCTCCACTAACTAAAGCATATTTTTGTCCCATTACGCCTTGCAATTCGGGGAATTCATAGACCATTTGCGTTACTAAATCAGCTTTACATAATAAGGCCGTACTTTCAATTTCTTCTTGTTCTTTTTCGTCAATTTCTAACTGTTTTGCAATTTGTTGTGCCATGTCCATGATCCGATCAACTTTGTCGCGCATGGTTCCTAATTCTTTTTGGAAAGTGACGTTTTCTAGTTCAGGTAAGTAACTGTCTAAGGGTTCGTCACAATCAGCCGTATAAAAGAATTGTGCATCCGCTAATCTTGCTCTAATTACTCTTTCATTTCCTTGAGCAATAATGTCTTTTTTGTTGGGATCTCCATTAGCAATGGTGATGAAATTGGGTAATAGTTCATTTTCAGTTTTTTTGACGGCAAAATATCGCTGATGTTTGACCATTACTGTCGTAATGACTTCAGTAGGAAGGTTTAAAAATTCTGGATCGAATTTTCCAGCAATAGCGGTAGGATATTCAATTAAATTAATGACTTCTGTTAATAAGTCGTCGGGGAGATCAGCTTTGCCTTTTAGTTCTTTGGCAATGGTTTCGATATCTTTTTCGATAATTTCTTGACGCTGTTTCGGGTCAACTTCTACGTAGGCAGAGCGTAAGGTTTCTACATAGTCCGATGCTTGAGCAATACTAACCGTATCTGGATGTAAAATTCGATGTCCTCTTGATAGGCGATCGCTGGTTATAGTACTATCTCCATTAATAATTTCAATGGGTAAAACTTGCTTATCGCACAATGCAACTAACCAACGAATCGGACGGGAAAATCTTAGTTCTCCATTGCCCCAACGCATAAACCGTCGGCCTTCTAGGCTATCAATCCAATTTGGAATTAACGCTTGTAAAATTTCTTTCGTTTGTCTTCCTTTTATTTTTTTCTCAATAAAAATAAAGTCTCCTTTATCAGTAGGACGAATATCCAAATCTTTGATCTCAACTTCTTGTTTACGGGCAAATCCTTCCGCTGCTTTGGTAGGTTTTCCGTCTTTAAAGGCTGCTTTTGCTGGTGGACCTTTTATGACTTCATCTCGATCTTTTTGTTGTTCTGGAAGTTCAGAAATTAAAACAGCTAATCGTCTAGGTGTTCCGTAAACAGCAACTTTATCAGGAGTTAAAAAGTTTTCTTCTAAACTATTAGGAATGATTTGTTTCCATTGAGCGATCGCTTCATCTATAAAATCTGCGGGTAATTCTTCTGTACCGACTTCCAATAAAAAGAACATATTGACTTCAGTTTGATAAGTTAAAATAGGTTATGGAGAAGCATATCCTCTTAATCATATCATTATTAGGTTTTGGGATCTATAAAATTTTTATTTTTAAGATAATTTTTACTTTTTTCTTAAAGTTTATAAGCAGAGGTAATTTGATAAATTCCTCCTATTGGTTTGGATTTAATAGTTTGAAAGCCAATTTTTTCTAACCATTCTCTAATATTACCTTGAGCATAAGTGAAAGAGTAAGGTTCTCTAAACAATTTCGTTAACCATTTAAGATATCTTAGTCGCTGTTGATTAGCATTTAAAATAATTAACTGTCCTTTTGGCTTTAGTAACCGCAAACTTTCTTTAAGAATGGCTTGAGAAATTTTATTAGGAACTTCGTGAAACAGTAAAGAAATAGTAATTAAATCACACGAATAAGATGAGATGTCTGTTGATTCAGCAAGTCCTTGTTTCCAGATAATTTCTTGCTGATTAATGCGAGATTTTTTATCTGCTATTGCTAACATATAGGGAGATAAATCTAAGCCCATTACCTCTGCTTTAGGAAATGTAGTTTTTAAGTTTATCGTGTTTGTTCCGGTTCCACAACCTAAGTCTAGAATTTTTATAGGTTTTATGGTGATTGTTTTTAATAAACTTTGACGCAGCCATTGTTCACTTGGCAGAGTAGCTAAAGGCGTTATAATATCGTAAGTTATAGCAGCAATAGGGTTAAGATAACCGTTTTGGATGCCATGATAGTTAACTGATGTATAATAAGAGGGGTAACTAATTTTATCAGATTGATAAGAACGAGTGACTTGTTCCCAATTAATAGTTTTATACCATCTCATGTATTTTTTTCCTATTAGAGTTTCTATAGTCCTCTGAAAGAAATGATGGATAATTTTACTTAAGTTAGTTATCATATAATTGTTTAAGAGATTTTTTTACAAAATCGGGATTAAGCTTAAGTTATTTAATCCTAAATTCTAGTGGATTAGCGCCTAAGATAATCTAAAATAATCAATTGTTGTCGTGTAACATATCAAATTAATGGACTCAAAAATAGAAACAAAAATCATTAATCATTCTTCATTTCAAAAAATTAAAACCTTAATTAAAATAGTTTCTACTGGGTTAATTAGTACGGCTATTATTTGGGAGTTAGTTAATCTTTATGGAACGTTTCATAATTGGCAAGTATCGAAAGATTTAAACTGGATTTTTTGGATAGATAGAATTGCCCTTATTAGTCACGGGATAGAAGCACTTATTGCAGCTTACTATACTAGATTACAACAGAAAAATCCCCTACAGTATAGTATCTATACTTTTTTTGTGGGAACAGTCGGTTTGCTAGAATTAAAAATAGGACAAGAAGGAAAGGAATAGATGGCGATTTTAAGCTTACAATCAGTTGAAAAAGATTTTGGAATCAAAGAAATTTTAAAAGAGGCAACCTTTAGTTTAGACGAAGGGGATAAAGTCGGTTTAATTGGTACTAATGGATCGGGGAAATCTACCTTACTAAAAATTATAGCAGGGCTAGAACCCATTGATGGGGGAGAACTATGGATCAATTCGGGATCGAAAATTGTTTATTTACCCCAACAACCCAATTTGGATGAAAATCTTACCGTTTTAGAACAGGTTTTCGCTGACTGTGGAGAACAAATGGCACTAATTAGAGAGTATGAAGAAATCTCTCATAAATTAGCTCATAACCCTCAAGAAACTGATAGTTTAATGTCCCGTTTATCATCCGTAACTCAACAAATTGAAACCCTAGATGCTTGGGCATTAGAAACCAATGCTAAGATTGTTTTGAGTCAATTAGGAATTGAAAATTTTGACGCTAAAATTGGAGATTTATCGGGAGGTTATCGCAAAAGAATTGCTTTAGCTTCTGGCTTATTATCAGAACCCGATGCCTTATTAATGGACGAACCGACGAACCATTTAGATGCCATGTCAGTGGAATGGTTACAAAGTTATTTAAACCGTTATTCTGGAGCATTATTATTAATTACTCATGATCGTTACTTCTTAGATAAAGTCACCAATCGTATTATTGAAATTGATCGGGGTGATCTCTATGGTTATTCAGGAAATTACTCCTATTTCTTAGAAAAAAAAGCAGACGCAGAAGCGTCAGAAATTAGTAGTCAAAAGAAACACGCAGGGGTATTAAGACGAGAATTAGAATGGTTAAAACGGGGACCAAAAGCGAGAAGTACAAAACAAAAAGCCCGTATTGATCGTATTGGTGAAATGCAAAATAAAGAGTTTAGGCAAGCTCAAGAAAAGGTAGAAATTAGTACCGCTAGTCGTCGTATTGGTAAGAAAGTTATTGAATTAGAAAACATTAATAAAGCTTATGGTGATCGGGTTTTAATTCAAGATTTCACCTATATTTTTAGTCCTCAAGATCGGGTAGGAATTATTGGCAAAAATGGAGCCGGTAAATCTACTTTAATGAATATTATTACAGGAAGAATTACTCCCGATTCAGGCAAAGTAGACATCGGATCAACCATTCATTTTGGTTATTTTGATCAACATTCAGAAGATTTATTAATTAATGAAAATCAGCGAGTTATTGATTATTTAAAAGATGTAGCAGAATTAGTAAGAACTGCCGATGGTAGTGTGATTACTGCCTCTCAAATGTTAGAAAGATTCTTATTCCCTCCTAATCAACAATATGCCCCCATTCATAAACTATCGGGAGGCGAAAAAAGAAGATTATTTTTATTACAAGTATTAATGAGTGCGCCTAATGTCTTAATATTAGATGAACCTACCAATGATTTAGATGTACAAACCTTAGCTGTTTTAGAGGAATATTTAGAAGAGTTTAATGGTTGTGTTATTGTTGTTTCTCACGATCGCTACTTTTTGGATCGAACCGTTGACACTATTTTTGCCCTAGAAGAAGGAGGAAATATTAAACAGTATCCTGGTAATTACTCTGTTTATTTAGACTATAAAAAAGCAGCCGAAGAGAAAGAAAGAGAGTTACAAAATCAGGCAATTTTTCAAGAAAGCAAACCATCAAAATCCACTAAAAATAGTCAACCCAAGCAATCCAATAAACTCACATTTAAAGAAAAATACGAATATAAGAACTTAGAAGAAAAAATTCCTTTACTAGAGGAAGAAAAAGAAAAACTAGAAGCTAATTTATATAATAATCCTCCTAGAGATTATGGTGAAATGCAAACCCTAACCGAACAATTATCCCAATTAGTCGAAGAAATTGACAGAGCTACAGAAAGATGGTTAGAATTAGCCGAAAAAGAAAGTTAAAATATTAATGTTATAATTTAAAAAAAAGCTAAAGTTGAGGACAATATGGCTGATCTAAGAAACTTAGTACAAAAAGCATTTTATCTTGGAGTTGGTATTGCTGACTATGCGAGGGAAAAAGCTGAAATAAACTTACAAGAATTAAGAATCCAAGCGCAAAAAGTTGCTGATGAAATGGTTTCAAGGGGAGAAATGAATGTAGAAGAAGCTAAGAAATATGTTGATGACATGATTCAACAAGCTCAACAAGTCAACCAAGAAACAAAAGAAAAAAATAAACAAAAAGAACCCCGTCTAATCGAAATTGTTTCAGAAGATGATGAAAACAACACCGAAGAAACAAAACAAGAAAACTTAGATGATTTAAAACAACAAGTTGAATCCTTACAAGACGAATTAAATCGATTAAAGCGTCAATAACTAAGCAAAATACTTTCTACTAGATCATTTTAAATGAATTAATATTATGGAAGACTGGCAAAAAGACTTAACAGAATGGATGGAAAACGTAGCAGTTGCTGTAGAGGGTTTTGTCGATGAAGTCGGCCAGTCTGTAGAAACGGCTGCTGAAGACTTTCAAAACGATGTCGTAAGAGAAATTGATCAATTTCTTGATGATGTTTTCACCCCACTGGCTGATATTTCCATCGAAGAAGAATTTCAGGGCTATTACTACTATCATGAATACCATGAAGATTCTGATTTAATGCTCTCCCCAAAAATAGAACCAACTCATAACGTACATCCTGCTTGTCGCGGGTGTATTCATTACCATGGACGACTCTATGGTAAACATTTATTTGTTTGTGGAATGCACCCTTATGGTTCTAATACTGATGCTTGTCCGGACTGGGAAGAGTCCAATAATAAATAAGAAGTTTCCTAATAATAAGTAGAGTCAGTATTCTCTTTATTTGAATCACTTTTTCTTCCGTTGAACTAAGAAAACTTAATTTTAGTTTCCTTAAGAAAGTAAAATAGAAATGATGAAACGGACTAATTTGAGTTAAAAATTGGATACTATAAGCATACGTCTAG
Organism: Crocosphaera chwakensis CCY0110; assembly: GCF_000169335.1. Classification (GTDB taxonomy): domain Bacteria; phylum Cyanobacteriota; class Cyanobacteriia; order Cyanobacteriales; family Microcystaceae; genus Crocosphaera; species Crocosphaera chwakensis. Next base: position 69,740 of record NZ_AAXW01000010.1, on the reverse strand, counting down.
CCCAACCTAGTGATGGAAAAAATATTGCCAATTTTAATCAAGCAATGGCAAAAGAAACTGAAAATAAAGTTTTAGTACCTCATGTCATTTTAGCAGGGGTCAATACTTTGTTAAAAAACCCATCACAAGGATTCTATATTGTAGCCGAAGTTGATTCAAAAGTAGTTGGGTGTTTAATGATTACCAGAGAATGGAGCGACTGGCGAAATGGCGTATTTTGGTGGATTCAAAGTGTTTTTGTTCTAAAAAATTATCGTCGTCGTGGCGTTTATCGCAGGATGTATGAGTTTGTTAAAGAACTCGCTAGTAATAAAGAAGATGTTTGTGGGTTTCGATTATATGTTGAACAAGATAATCTTATCGCTCAAGAAACCTATAACGCATTAGGAATGAAACAACTTCCTTATCTGATGTTTGAACAACCGAAACCAGAGTAAGCTAAATAAAGGCATTTGTAACCACCTAGAATATGGCAACTATTAACGATAACTATCTCAAACTCAAAGCAGGGTATCTCTTTCCCGAAATAGCAAGACGAGTCAACACCTTTGTTGAAGGGAACCCCGAAGCGAAAATCATTAAACTAGGGATTGGAGATGTAACCGAACCCTTACCTGAAGCTTGCCGAACCGCTATGATCAAAGCTGTAGAAGATATGGGCGATCGCAACACCTTCAAAGGTTACGGCCCCGAACAAGGTTACGGTTGGCTACGGGAAAAAATCGCAGATCAAGACTTTCAAAGTAGAGGATGTGATATTGATGCCTCAGAAATATTCGTTTCAGACGGTGCAAAATGCGATACCGGCAACATTCTCGACATTTTTGGCAAAAATAACAAAATTGCTGTTACAGATCCGGTTTACCCCGTTTATGTTGATACCAATGTCATGGCCGGCCACACGGGAGACACCAACGATAAGGGAGAATACGAAGGCTTAGTTTATTTACCCATCAGTGCAGAAAACAACTTTGTCGCCGATATTCCTAGCGAAAAAGTTGACCTCATTTATCTCTGTTTCCCCAACAACCCCACCGGCGCAACAGCAACAAAAGCGTATCTTAAAGCGTGGGTTGATTATGCTAAGGCAAATAACGCCATTATCTTCTTTGATGCTGCTTACGAAGCTTTTATCACCGATGATAGTTTACCCCATTCTATTTACGAAATCGAAGGAGCAAAAGACTGCGCCATCGAGTTTCGTTCTTTTTCTAAAAATGCAGGGTTTACCGGTACTCGTTGCGCTTTTACAGTGGTTCCCAAACAGTTAACCGCTAAAGCTTCCGACGGATCTGAGGTAGAACTCTGGAAACTATGGAACCGTCGGCAGTCCACTAAATTTAATGGGGTTTCTTATATTGTGCAACGGGGAGCAGAAGCAGTTTATTCTGAAGCCGGAAAAGCCCAAATTAAGGCGTTAGTGAGCTTTTACCTAGAAAACGCAAAAATTATCTGTAAACAGCTTAAAAGCGCAGGATTTGAGGTGTATGGTGGGGTTAATGCCCCTTATATCTGGTTAAAAACCCCCCATAATCTTTCTAGTTGGGATTTCTTCGATAAACTCTTACAAACGACTAATGTGGTAGGAACTCCCGGATCAGGGTTTGGGGCAGCAGGAGAAGGTTATTTTCGTATTTCTGCCTTTAATAGTCGGAAAAATGTCGAAGAAGCCATGAAACGCATTAGCAAACAGTTTAAAGCTTAAATAGTCAAAATAAACAAGAAGCAAAAGCGAATCTAAGACACACTCAAGACAGGCAAAAGTAACAGTTTTCAAAAAAGTAAACTGCCTTTCGCATAAGGAGTCAGAACAACAATTAATTTATGATTGATTCTGACTCCTTCTTTAGTATTTTAGTGGTATTGCAAAAATTAGCGATCGCTCATAAACTAAAATAAGGACAAATTTAGTTTTGTACTGATTTTTTTCACCTATTCCTGTTACCCAAAGAATGATTTATCCCCAAGCATTCCTGTCAGAAGTCCAACAACAAAGACAAGAGTTTCCTGGACTCACGAACAAAGTCTATTTTAATTTTGGGGGACAAGGAACTTTACCCCGTTCCGGATTAGAAGCCATTATTGATGCTCATAATGTTCTTCAACAACAAGGTCCTTTTTCTTTTAAAGTTAATGAATGGATTACTCAAAAAACAGAATTATTACGAGCAGAAATTGCTCAAGAATTAGGGGTTGAAGCCTCAACAATTACCTTAACAGAAAATGTAACATCTGGCTGTAATATTGCTCTATGGGGATTAGATTGGAAGAAAGGCGATCGCATTTTAATGACCGATTGTGAACATCCGGGCGTGATTGCTATAGTTAAAGAAATTAGCCAGCGATTTGCCGTAGAAATTGATATTTGTCCCATCTTAAACACCTTAAATGAAGGTAACCCCGTTGAGGTGATTAAAGAATATTTAAAACCACAAACAAGACTACTGGTTTTAAGTCATTTATTATGGAATACAGGACAAGTTTTACCCTTAAAAGAAATTAGTCATCTTTGTCATCATTATACCGAAAGCGATCGCCCGATTTTAGTGTTAGCAGATGCTGCTCAATCTGCTGGTTCATTAGCGTTAAATTTAACAGAAACTGAGGTGGATTTTTATGCGTTTACCGGACATAAATGGTTTTGTGGACCGGCTGGTGTAGGCGCACTTTATATCCGTCCAGAAATTTTTGACTTAATTAATCCTACGTTTATTGGTTGGCGAGGGATTAATATTGATGAAAAAGCACAACCCATTGATTTTAAACAAGATGGTAGAAAGTTTGAAATTGCTACATCTGCTTATCCTCAATATGAAGGATTAAGGGCTGCGATCGCTGTTCATAACAGTTGGGCAAATTCTGAACAACGGTATCAACAAATTTGTAAGCTAAGTGAATATTTATGGCAAGGGTTATCGGAAATTTCTGCTATTAACTGTCTAAAAAAATCACCACCAGAAGCGGGATTAGTTTCTTTTACAGTGGATAGTGGGATTAATCATATAACCTTAGTTAAAAAGTTAGAAAATCAAGGATTTTTATTAAGAACTATTAGTGATCCTGACTGTATTCGTGCTTGTATTCATTATTTTACGTTACCTGATGAAATTGAACAGTTAATTAAAGCCATTTCTTCTATGATTTAATTAACTAGAAACAGAACAATTATCCCTTTCACCACAACCAAAAGGATAGGGAGATTGATAAGTTTTATCCCGTTTACCAAACCAATTATAACGATTGTCCCTAACTTGTTCATAGGTTTTATCCCCTAACCATTTCATTCCTGGTAAACTACGATAAGCAGTAATAAATGCTTGTCCTAACGGTAATAAATTAACAATTTCTTCTGCTGCGTCGCTTCCTTGCCAACGTCTTTTTTCGTTGTCACCATCAATTAAAATCATCCCCATTTCACAATCTTCTGAGGTAATACTGAACTGTTGCAAAGTAGCTTCATCTTGTATGGGAATATAATCAAAAAGATTACCTTGATCAAATTTAGCTAAAAGTTGGGTAAAAGTCGAACAAAGATTACAATTTCCGTCATAAATAATGTGATAAACCATGATGTTAAACGATTTTTGAAGAACCATTATCTAAGTTAACGCATTTTCAGTTACCAGTGATCAATTATTAATTATTTTCTCTTCTTTTTTCTTTTTCCAGGTGAGGTACGATGAGAACCGAAATACTTTTCACTCCGATAACGAAGCCAAACTCTTAAGACTTGAGGAATTTTTTCTTTTTCTTGCTTGCTTAAACGATTATATAATAGTAATGCCTGTTCTCGTTCTCGTCGACAAGCTCGATTATTATGAGCATCCCAGTAACTTCTAGCGACTCGAATACGACGACAAACTTCTTTAATTAATGCTTCTCTTTCTAAAGGTTTTTCTTCTTTAAACATGAAAGTTTAGTTTGAGATTTATCAAACAACTAATTAATTTTCACAGTTATTGTAACAATTATAACTTAAAGAGAAACTGTCAGAGAGTCGCACTACAGATTGAATTTTTCTTGAAGCCATTGAGTCATTAATTCAATTTGTTGTTCAGTGGTTAAGTTATCTACTTAATCGACTCCAATCATTATATCTTTAGGTTGTTTTTGTTTACGAACCAAATAGGCATAAAAAGCTTCTTGATTATCTTTGTTTTTAATTAAATATTGTTTAAATTCGTGGTTACTTATTTGAGTATAATGATTAGATTTCATTAGAATACTTCTCCTTTTCAATGAGTTCTTGTAGTCTTTGTTTTTGTGTCGCTAAAGGTACATCTGTGTCAAAATAAACAGCATTAGGTCGATCTCTATGGGTAAATTCTTGCCATGCTTCTTGATCGTCTCTATGGGATAAGACGTATTTTTTTAGTTCCTGAAGACTCATCTCTTTAAAGTTAGGTTTCGGTGACATCATATCTCCATTGTCCTTGTTCAAAAATGGTAATTTCAATTGTTCCTAATTCTCCTGCAATAATGAATATCTCTTTTCTTGTCTCATCAAACCGTATTAATTGAATGGGTTGATAACAATTAGAAAGAATTTGGCAGAGAATTAAACATTTTAATAATTGTAATTCGGTTGGCATTATAGTTTGATTTTATCTTTTCTTTCTATAATTAACCATGATTTTCAGATTAAACTAAAAAATTAACTATTTGTCAGGGAAGAGAAAGCTTTTCTCCCCTGGTATCAGGATTTAATATTTTTAATAGATTATGATTACTAGCTTATGACAGAAATGATAACCCAAGGAGAAACCATTGCAGCGATCGCAACAGCCATTGTTCCCCAACAAGGGAGTATCGGAATTATCCGTTTATCAGGCAATAACGCCCTGAATATCGCTCAAACCTTATTTATCGCCCCAGGAAAGCAAAAATGGGAATCCCATCGTATCCTTTATGGTTATATTCGTCATCCCCAAACGGAACAAGTGCTTGATGAAGCTTTGTTATTAATGATGTTAGCACCTCGTTCTTATACCCGTGAAGATGTCATCGAGTTTCACTGTCATGGGGGAATTATGCCCGTTCAACAGGTGTTACAGTTATGTTTAGAACAAGGTGCCATTTTAGCTCAACCCGGAGAATTTACCCTGCGAGCCTTTCTCAATGGTAGGATTGATTTAACCCAGGCCGAAAGTATTAGTGAATTAGTTTCTGCGCGATCGCAACAAGCATCTCAAATGGCCTTAGCCGGGTTACAGGGAAAGCTCGCCCAACCCATCCAAAAATTACGCCATCATTGCCTAGATATCCTCGCCGAAATTGAGGCTAGAATCGACTTTGAAGACGACTTACCTCCTTTAGATAAAAAAGCCATTTCTCAGGGGTTAGAGGAAATTTTAGAGCAAGTTGAGAGCATTTTAAAGACCGCAGAACAAGGAGAATTATTGCGGAATGGCTTAAAAGTGGCTATCGTTGGCCGTCCTAATGTGGGAAAATCCAGTTTATTGAATGCCTGGAGTCGCAGCGATCGCGCTATCGTTACTGACTTACCTGGCACTACCAGGGATGTGGTGGAGTCCCAGTTAGTGGTGGGAGGTATTCCCATTCAAGTCTTAGACACTGCCGGTATTCGTCAGACAACGGATCAAGTCGAAAAAATTGGAGTTGAGCGATCGCGGTTAGCGGCCAGTCAAGCGGATCTCGTTTTACTTACTATTGATGCAACGGTGGGATGGACAGTAGAAGATAGTGAAATTTATCAACCGATCCGTCATCTTCCTACCATTTTAGTTATTAATAAAATTGATTTAGCTACCCCTGATTTATCTCAATTTCCTCCAGAAATCAAAGGGATTGTTAAGACATCGGCTGCCAATCATCAGGGAATCGAAGCCTTAGAATCGACTATTTTACAAGGGATTAATCAACAGAAACTAACCGCAAATAATCTAGATTTTGCTATTAATCAAAGACAAGCAGCAGCCTTAACCCGTTCAAAAATCGCCTTACAACAAGTACAAATTACCATCACAGAAGACTTACCCCTTGACTTCTGGACGATTGACCTAAGATCAGCCATTCAAGTATTAGGAGAAATAACAGGAGAAGAAATAACAGAATCGGTTTTAGATAAAATTTTTAGCCGATTTTGTATTGGTAAATAATGGATTCAGCACTAATTAAAAATTAATACTTATTATTTATGCAGTAATTACTATAAATCTCCAATACTTTTGTCTATGAACACAATAACTGGTTTCTTAACAAAAATAACGGCAACTATTACTTAATGTAAAACAAATCTTTAAATTTTATTAATGACTTTCCTTTTCAGAGATAAGGACTGTTAGTTTGTAGTCAATTTCAATCAAAATTGACAAAAAATCGAATCATGAAAAAATATGTAGCGGAGTTTTTTGGCACATTCTGGCTAGTCCTGGGAGGCTGTGGTAGCGCGGTATTAGCTGCTAACTTTGGAGGAGAAGGTAACCCATTAGGATTAGGATTTTTAGGAGTTTCCCTTGCTTTTGGACTTACGGTTTTAACCATGGCCTATGCAGTGGGTCATATTTCTGGGGGTCATTTTAACCCGGCTGTTTCCTTTGGTTTGTTCGCAGGAAAACGCTTTAGTGGCTCAGATTTACTACCCTATGTTGTGGCACAAGTCTTAGGAGCGATCGCAGCCGGAGCAGTCATATTAATCATTGCTAGTGGTAATGGGGCCCTTGATTTAAGTGGTCCAACCCCTTTAGCTACCAATGGTTATGGAACCCACTCCCCAGGAGGTTATGGTCTATTGTCTGCTTTAGTGACTGAAATTGTCATGACCTTTATGTTTTTATTAATTATTATGGGAGCGACTGATCGCTTAGCCCCTGCTGGTTTTGGTCCAGTTGCCATCGGTTTAGCATTAACCTTAATTCACTTAATTAGTATTCCTGTCACCAATACCTCTGTTAACCCGGCCAGAAGTACCGGGGTTGCCTTATTCTGTGGTAATGGAGAAATTATTGCTCAATTATGGTTATTTTGGGTTGCTCCTATCATTGGTGGAATTCTCGGAGGATGGGTTTATGCCACGTTCTTTGAAACCGCCCAAGATGTACGGCCTTTAGAACCTATCGAACCAGCAATGAAACAATAAATACAGTAAATACTCAAAATATAATGCTCCTCCAACCTAGATGACAGTTAGAGGAGCATAAATATATCACTCCAAACTCCTAAGTCACGTTTATCGCTTTAATTTATAGATTACAGCACCTAAAGGAGGGATAGTGATTTCTAGAGCATAGGGCCAAGGGGCATTATTCCATTGACGGGCTTCAATAACGCTAGGATTAGAAACACCACTACCCCAGTAAACTTGGGCATCAGAGTTAATTAATTCGATATACTCTCCTGGTTGATGCAAGCCAACCCAGTAATATTCATAGACATAGGGTTTAAAGTTGCATACAGCGACAATGGTATCCCCAGATGCAGGATCACGGCGAATAAAAGAGATTAAGCCCCTTGGCGCATCATTAGCCTCGATCCACTCGAAACCTTCACGGCTAAAATCTTCCATATATAAAGCCGGTTCACGGACATACATTTTATTAAGATCCTGAACCAACCGTTTTAACCCTTTATGAGGTTCGTATTGTAGGAGATACCAGTCAATATCCAGAAATTCTTGCCATTCAGAAGTCTGACCAAACTCCATTCCCATAAATAGAGTTTTCTTCCCAGGATGAGCAAACATATAAGTTAACAAGGTGCGAACATTAGCCATTTTTTGCCATTCATCCCCAGGCATTTTATTAACCAAATGTCCTTTGAGGTGAACCACTTCGTCATGGGAAAGGGCTAACATGAACTTTTCATCGAAAGCGTACCAAATGCTGAACGTAAGTTTATTATGACAGTTAGAACGATGGTTAGGATGCTCTTTTAAATATTTCAGGGTATCATTCATCCAACCCATATTCCACTTGAAAGTAAACCCAAGTCCTCCCTCACTAGCCGGTTTAGAAACATTACCCCAAGCGGTAGAGTCTTCAGCAATGGTCACCACACCCGGATAATTATGGCTAATGGTATTATTCAAATGTTGTAAGAAACTAATGGCTTCTAAATGACCATTATCTCCATACTTATTAGGAACCCAGTTCCCTTCTCTACCTTTATCCAGTTCGATCATATAGGCGACAGCGTCGACACGAATGCCATCAATATGATACTTATCAAACCAAAACATGGCACTGGCAATCAGAAAGTTTCTTACTTCATTGCGTCCGTAGTCAAAGACTAAGGTTCCCCAAGTTTTGATTTCTCCCTTACGAGGATCAGCATATTCGTACAAAGGTCCACCGTCAAAATAGGCTAACCCATGTTGATCTTTGGGAAAATGACCAGGAACCCAGTCTAAAATTACCCCAATACCGGCTTCGTGACATTTATCCACAAAATACATAAAATCTTGAGGGGGACCGTAGCGAGAAGTGGGGGCATAAAAACCAACCACTTGATAGCCCCAAGATCCGTCAAAAGGATATTCTGTGACAGGGAGTAACTCGATATGAGTGTAACCCATATCTTTAACATAAGGAATTAATTTTTCTGCCAGTTCTCGATAATTAAGGTAACGGGCCCCTGGTTTTTGTTCAACCGGAAGACTCGGACCTTCTTTGGGAGGGTTATCAATACTGTCGTGTAACCAAGATCCTAAATGGACTTCATAGACAGACATAGGTTGTTTTTCGGGGTTCGTGCGTTCCCGTTTGTCCATCCATTGCTGATCGTTCCAAGTATAGGTAGAAAGATCAGCTACGATAGAAGCCGTGGCAGGACGCACTTCCTGTTGATACCCGTAGGGATCAGTTTTATAGACACAATGGTGATGGTGATTTTTTACTGAATATTTATAAAGATCCCCGACTTTCATCCCAGGAATGAATAATTCCCAGATTCCTACTTCGGTTCTCTCCATCTTGTTCGCTTCAGGGTTCCAGTTATTGAAATTTCCCACTACAGCGACTTCATAAGCATTTGGGGCCCAGGTAGCAAAGTAAACCCCTGACACCCCATCGATGTCAACCAAATGGGCCCCCATCTTCTCATAGATGCGATGATGATCCCCTTGGCCAAATAAATAATAGTCAAATTCTCCCAGAAGGCGGTTTTTAGCAGTTGCGTTGTCGTTCATCGGCTAGTTGGTGACAGTATTATTTTTATTTTATATTTAACCATTGTTCTCATACTTATTACCTTTTGCCAACTGAATAACTTGAGTTCAAGGTTCAGCATTAGGTTTCTCAAGAAAATACGATCGCCTTTTTCCCTACCGAAAAAGGCGATCGCAGAATTTCTCTTGATCAAGGGACTAATTTTCTTTTAAAGATAAACTAACTAACCCTAAACAAAGTAAAGCATTTACCCCTAAAAAGATTTGAGACCCTAAACCTGAACTTAATAACCAAAGATCAGGAGAAGTAAAGGTGGTCACAGCTAAAAATCCGGCCATTCCAATGGTTGTTCCTACAGCAAACCATTTTCCGTCATTATTTCCTAATAGTAAGGCCATCAAACAAAAAGGAATAAGAACACTAGCAAAAATGGGATTCATATCAATACTGCCTTGAATCGCATTACCCCATTCTCCTAAAGGACTACTGACTAATCTTAGAGGCCATTGAGGAACATCGAAAATTTGCACTAGCTTTAACAAGAAAAAACCAGAACTTCCTAACACCATTCCCAGATGAAAAAGGTCGGTAAAACGGATAGACTTACTGAACCATGCAGTGAATATATAAGCCACTGCTAACATTAACAACTTCATTAATAAATCATGATCTAACCGCAGAAGAAATTGCCCTTTTTTGGCTAATTTTAAGGCTGCTTCTGCATCTAATTGACCAAAACCATAATAATTTAATTTGTCGTTTTCGACCTCTTTGGCAGAGTCTTCTAAAATCTTACGAATTTTCTCAGGTTCTTTAACACCAGCCGAACGAATCAAAGCAGCAACACCAGCAACGTGAGGAGAAGCCATACTGGTTCCCATAAACCCTGCTATGGTTGGTTGTCCATTACGATCAATGGTTTCTTGAAGAATCTTCTTATCTTCTCCGCCTCCTGGGGCCGAAATATCCACACCTGCCCCAAAATTGGAATAAAAGGCTTTCTCGTTATTAGCATTTAAGGCAGAGACACTAATAACCTTATCATAACGAGAGGGATAAGAGGCAGAACTACGACCTTCATTGCCGGCTGCTGCTACAATAACAACCCCTTTTTCGTGGGCATAATTAATGGCATCTTCCATCATTTGACTGGCACCACCACCCCCTAAACTCATGTTAATAATATCAGCATTATTATCAGCAGCAAAACGGATGGCTTCGGCAATATCAGAAATGGTACCAAATCCGGCAGCAGATAGCACTTTCAGAGGCATGATTTTTGCCTGATAAGCAACCCCTGCAACTCCATATCTATTATTAGTTGATTGTGCAACTGTTCCTGCTACATGAGTGCCGTGGCCATGATCGTCACTAGCTTCTTTTTTATTATTAACAAAGTCATATCCTTCGACAAATTCTGTTTTTTGTAAGTCAGGAACATGACTAACACCTGTGTCAATAACAGCAACTGTTACCCCTTTACCTTTAGCTTGTCGCCATGCAGCTTCAATATTAATATTTTGCAGATTCCATTGTTCACTATATCTAGGATCGTTAACCGCTTCTAAGGTATGATATCGATAATTAGGCTCAATATAGTCTGTTAGGTCACATAATCCAGATTCTTTTAATTGTTTTAGAAACTGTTTATTCCCTTTAAGAATATAGATTCTTTCGGTTTTTGAGAATTCACTATTTAAACTAATTTTTTGATTGTATTTTTGACTAAGTTCACTAATTTTATTTTCAACCTCTGTAATAGGAATATCTTGTTTGAAGTTCAGGACAATAGAATCAAATTCCCCTTTATTAGCTAATCCTTGAAAGTTACAAACTGCCCAAGAAACTCCGAGAAAAAATAAGGCAACTATTCCGATGCGTTTTAAAAATCTCATGTTTTTTACTACTCATTGATACTAATTAATGTTAATGATTAGGGACTATGTAAGTTGATGATGATGGTTTAGTAAATTTAATGTCTTTCTAAGTCATAAATTACTTTTTCCCAATACCATTTTTCAGGATGACCAGGATTTTTTTGCTTTTGTAAATTAATTAATCTTTCTGCTAAGTCTTGATCTCCTTTGACCAACATAAAAAGACGATTTTTTAAATCAAAACTTACAGATTCTTTAGTTTGAAAATTAGGAAAGTTAATTTCAGGAGAATGAGAATAACTATCTTCTCCTCGTTTGATTAATTCGTCGACAGTTTGTTGAGCATTTTTTGACAACTGTTGTAAATTGTCTTGAGTGTTTTGTACAATGGAAGAAGTTGCACCTAAACAAAAGTAAAATGTTTTTTGAGTTAGGTTTTCTAAGTCATGTTTAAAGTTTGTCGAATGATTCATGCTTTATCCTACATCGGATCATCAGAAGGGTCGATTTTCCCTTTCTTATTACTAAGATATGAATCATAATTAATTACCGTCAATCCCAAAAAACACTGACCCGAATGTAAAAATAAACCACAAGTATAAGTAAAATTTCGTATATTAACCTAACCATTAAACCCCATTTTGAGATAACTTACATTTAAGATTTTTCTTTGTTTTAGTCACAATTATTATTTGCATATTTCTTCTATATCTAATCAGAAAAAATAGCTTTTTCTAGTTGTGTTAAAGCTATTTCTAAATCATCATTAATAATACACTTATCAAATTCATCACTGACTGCTAATTCTTCTTTTGCCCTATCTAAACGACGTAAAATAGCTGCTTCTGAGTCCGTTTTTCGGCTTCTTAAACGATATTCTAATTCTTCAATTGAAGGGGGAAGTATAAAAATTCTCAAAGCATCAGGAAAGCTGTTTTTTATGGCTTTTGCCCCAATCACTTCTATTTCTAGAAGTACAAGTAAACCTTGGTTGATTTTTTCTTCAACCTTAGCACGGGGAGTCCCGTAATAATTACCCGCATATTCTGCCCATTCCAATAATTGATCTTGCTCAATCATGGATTCAAAGGCACTCTTACTTAAGAAATAGTAATCATTACCCTCTACTTCCCCTTGACGAGGAGAACGAGTGGTGGCAGAAATTGATAAATAGAGTTGGGGGTGACGGTTTAATAAAGCACGCACTAGGGTGCCTTTTCCTACACCGCTAGGGCCAGTCAATACGATTAACTTTCCTGATGCCATGAAAATTAGCCCAACGGGATTTAATTGCTGTTGATGGTGGCAGTTTCTTTGTTGACCACAAAACGATGGGCTACGGTTTCTGGTTGTATGGCAGATAAAACCACATGACTTGAATCAGTAATAATGACCGCACGAGTACGACGACCATAGGTAGCGTCAATTAGTTGACCTCTTTCGCGAGCATCTGTAATAATACGCTTTATAGGGGCTGATTCTGGGCTAACAATAGCGATAACGCGATTAGCAGAAACAATATTGCCAAACCCAATGTTGATGAGTTGTATGTTTTCCATAATGATTAACGGTTATACCGCGTGAGAAGTAATTAATAGAGTACGTTTCCTATGATATCGATTAAAATTGAGACTTACAACGTCTAAAGGAATATTTTGTGATATTTTTCAGTTTCTTTTCAAGTTTTTCTCATATTTATCCTATAATTAACCTATTCCATAGATAATAATCAATTGACTTAGATCAAGGATGCTAGTTTTTGAGACAATGCCTCTGGACTAAATTGTGCTATGGTTTGCTGTCGCAACCATTGTCCCTGACAGCGTTTGTCATCCCCTTGTAAGATTTCAATACAACCTTGAGCTACGGCTTCTGGATCACGATGGGGTACTCGCCAACCTAATTTCCCATCTTGCAATGGGTCGGCTGAACCGTCAGCATCTCCTGACAATACAGGAACGCCACAGGCCATTGCTTCTAGATAAACGATACCAAATCCTTCTTGAGAAGGCATGATATAAGCGTCGGCCATTCGATAATGGTCAATGAGGTCTTCAGTAGCAACAAAGCCAGCAAAAACCACGCGATCGCTGATACCTAAATCTTTAGTTAATTGTTCTAAACGGGGGCGATCATCTCCTCTTCCAATAACAACATATTTAACATTAGGAAAGAATTGTAAAATTTTCGGTAAGGCTCTTATGGTCACATCTACGCCCTTATATATGTCCCCAGACCATAATCTAGCAACGGTCATTAATACTTTTGTGTCTTGTAATTGGTATTTTTCTATCAGTTCGGTTGGCTTTTCTTCTGGGGTAAATTGATCACCATCTACAATACAAGGAACGATTTCTACTTTGTTAAGATTAATATTATTAGCTTGACATAAACAATCACGACTATACCGGCTAATCGTCCAAATAGAATCGGCATTTTTTAAGGCAGTTTGTTGCGCTTTAGGTAAGGTTTTCCAGACTTCTTTTCCGTATGTTAAAACGGTGTAAGGAATGCCCAAGGGTTGACAAAAAAATTGAACTAATGGGGCTAAATTAATATGTCCACAAAAGACTCTTTGAGGTCGTTTTTGAATTAAATGGGTTAATAAGTTTATGGCTAATTTTAATCTTCCTTTCCAGAGAGGAAGGGTTTTTAAATAATGATAATTAATTAAATTACTGGTTAAGGGGTTATTGCAGTCGGGTGCATCTCTTAATAAAAAAATATCAGTTTTGGATGGATGATTAGAGTTTTTTATTAGGGATAGATAAGCTTTAAGGACATCTTTAACATAAGCTTGTATTCCCCCTTCTTGGGAAAAGATTTCTAAGAAAACAAAGGTATAATTAGACATTACATAATATAATCAATTTTTGTCACCCTTAAAGATAACATATTTAGCTTTAGAGTGGACAAGTTAGAGCATTATATAAAATGTGAAATATTTTACATTCTTGCCTACCTTTTGTTATTTCCAATTATTAGCTTAAATAATCAATCTAAAAGTTGCTGCTCCACGAATAATAACAGGTTCTTTTTGTACTTTACTAATGACTGATGGTAAGGTTTGAGTTACTTCAGTGGTTGAAACAGTTTCCATAATTATAATTTTAGTTGAAATATTTGTGTTAACTAAATTGTTTTCTCTGTTACATTACAAAAATTACTTAGGAGATTATTCATTGTAAGGTGGGCAATGCCCACCCTACTAAATAGCCTGATTTATCATTTTTAGGTAATTTAACCAATAGATATTGAGTTATTTTTGCTTGTGGAATTAGTGCATTTCTATCTAAGTTTATCATTCATTAGTAGATAAATATTTAATCCAAAAAGTTAATACATATTTTTTGCTCTTTGTCAAGCTCAGTAAAATTTTAGTTAGTACATTTGCTCAAAATACGAAAAAAAACGGTAATTAAGATAGGTAACTGTAAGGATATCAAACTAATTAATTAGGGTTACAGCTATCTATTTTAAAAGTAGACATACTGGCTACAGATTTTTATTCTCAAACAGAATACCAGAAAGGCTTGAATTCGTCAACTATTAATAATTATTCTCAAGACTTGTCAAGCTCACTAAATTATCAAAATTATTTATTTTAAAACTGAATTAGAAAATAAATAATCTAAACTTATCGATTAACCAATAATTATTCGGTGTTCGGTTGATCAACTAATACAAGCGAACGGCTATAGTGTTTTTACTTAGATAAATATCATGAAAATATACACGAAGTTATACGTTTGCGATAACACTAACGTTTACATTGGGTCTTTATCATAGATGAATATGGAGAAAATACGTAAGTAAAATTCCCAATACTTAGAGTTTGCTTATAAAGGATAGAACAGTTAATCCATCAAGGTTACAGACTAATCTATCTCCCGAAAAGTGCAACAAAAAAGCCGCCAAAGTTGCCCGAAAAGCTCTAAAATTGGTAAAAGTCCCTTGCACCTGGTTGACTAAAACAAATGTACCGTAAGAAACAGCACTCGCCAATCACCCCAGAAAAATTTGAACTACTACCAGGAACAAAGTTATCATTAGAAAATCGTTGGGTGATCATGGCCGAGTTGATACCTTGGGATGAGTTTGAAGAAGAATATGCAAAACAGTTTAAAATAGAAAAAGGTGCGCCAGCTAAGCCATTTAGGATGGCATTAGGAGCGTTAATAATCAAAGAACAGTTAGGAATAAGCGATAGGGAAACAGTAGAACAAATAAGAGAAAATCCGTATCTACAATACTTTATAGGATTAGAAGCCTATACATTTGAAGCTCCCTTTGAAGCCTCAATGATGGTGCATTTTAGACAGAGGATAAATGTAGAAATGGTGAATAAAATTAATGAAGAGATGGTCAAAACGGGAAGAGAGAAGACAGAACAAAAAGAAGAAAAGTCAAGCTCAGACTCTGAAGAAATAGGAGAGAGGGAAAATAAAGGTAAACTGATATTAGATGCCACCTGCGCCCCTGGTGATATCAAATATCCGACAGATTTAGAAATATTAAATCAAGGAAGAAAAGCTACAGAACAGATAATAGACAGTCTTTATAAATCCATAAAAAGAAGACTCAAGAAAAAACCAAGAACGTATCGAAATATAGCAAGAATTGAGTATTTAAGAATAGCGAAAAAGCGTCGTTCTACTAAAAAAGAGGGAAGAGAAGCGATTAGAAAACAACTTAAGTATATTAAAAAGAATCTAGTCAGTATAGAGAAACTTATCTTAGAGGGGGCTACCCTAGATAGCCTAAATAAAAGACAAAGAAATCTTCTAGAAGTTGTCAAAAAAGTTTATGAACAGCAACAACAGATGTGGGAAAAAGAAACTCAAAGTGTTTCCCAAAGAATTGTCAGTATAAATCAACCGCATATTCGACCTATCGTGAGAGGAAAAGCAGGGAAACCCACAGAGTTTGGAGCTAAACTTTCAGTAAGTTATGTAGATAACTATATATTTTTAGATAGAATAAGTTGGGAAAATTTTAATGAATCTGGAGACTTACAAGGACAAGTAGAAAAGTTTAAACAGACTTATGGTTGCTATCCATCCTCAGTTCATGCAGATAGAATTTATCGAAGTAAAGCTAATAAAGATTGGTGTAAGCAAAGAGGAATTAGATTAAGTGGAATCGGACTAGGAAGACCCCCTAAGAATATCAGTCAAGAAGAAAAAAGGCAAACCAAAATAGATGAGGGATTTCGCAATAGAATTGAAGGAAAGTTTGGACAAGCGAAGAGAAAATTTAGTCTAGATTTGGTTAAAACTAAGCTTAAAGAAACATCAGAAACTGCTATTGCTATTACATTTTTAGTAATCAACCTTTCTCAACTTCTTCGGCAGTTATTATTACTTCTTTTGTCATTTTCTGTTACCAGTAAAACACTTGAACTAAACAAGCAAAAAATGATAACAAAAACTGATTTTTTAAATTCTTTTATAGCAGTTAAAGTTATTAATTTAGAGGCAAATTACTGGCTTTTGGCCGCATAAATTTTTGAGTGACTTTTTCAGCAAAGCCTACTTAGTTAACTTGACTGGGTTAACGGCTTAACACATAAACGGAGTGAATTATGAAAAAAGTTCTTTCAACTTTAGTAGGAGCTTCTGTATTAGCAACTGCTTCTATTGGTTTCCATGCACTCAGTGCTGAAGCTGCTTCATTCAATTGTCCGCCAGGTAGCACTGATCCTACATCTGACCCTATGTGCTTAGATGGTTTTAGTGGTAATGATACTGGCGATAATGGGACAGGTGTATCTAACCTGGAGTCTATCTTAGGTGGTATTTGGGTGGTAGAAGGCAAGTCAGATAAAGGTTTTGGCAGTTTCTTGAGTGGAGGTAATGACACTCTAAGTGGAACTTTTAGCACTGGACTAACAGGTGCTGGTGCATTTTCAGTTAAAGCTTCTACGGGTTACTTACTTTATAAAACTAGCGACATAAGTGAATTTGATTGGTCTACCTTGGGCATTTTAAATAATGGTGGTAACCAACCTGGTCTGTCTCATTTAACAATATATAAACCCGTTCCTGAACCTCTAACCATCTTAGGTGCCGGTGCTGCTATCAGTTTTGGAACTGCGTTCAAGCGTAAGTTAGGTAAAGCGAACAAGAGCAACGAGAAAGCATAAATTTTATCCATTCAGAGCAAACCTTTGAGTCATTGCAGGTAAGTTAGTACCTGCATTTTTTTTGTTGTCTTTGTTGTCTCGCAATACTCCTCGGTTAAGCAAAAAACTTCGTTGTGACTGCAGGGGAGCAGGGAGCAAAGGGAGTTGGGAGAACAAAGCAATTAACGCTTTTTTAATAACCAAGGTTCGGGATTATTAATTATTTTGACTAAAATTGCTATAATTTCGTCATATATATTAAATAGTTTTTGACCAATTTCTGGCTCTAAATATTTACACTCTACAGCAAAATCTAACCATGTTTGCGTTTCTGCTGCTTGAGCTTCATTATCATTAAGTTTCGCTACGAAAGCAGCTTCATATCGACGTTTTGGCCAAGCTTCAGCTAAATTGGCGCAAACTGAACGAGAAGACCTTCTCATTTGAGCATTTAGTTAGTAATATTATCTCCCAACTCCCTGCTCCGAGGCTCCCTGCTCCCTTACTTCACTTAACCAGTAACATTTATTTTTATCAACGAATTTTAGCCAGATGACCAAGAGGAAATTTTTTGATAGTATTTTAGGGTAGGGAGTTTTGCTAAAACTCTGTTACGGGCCAAACCACCCTTGTTTATACTCATTAACTAATTCACCAATGATGAATCGTCGCTTCACAGGTCTAACTGATCCGGGACTGTTGAGATCGGTCAATCAAGATAACTTTTACATCGATCCTGAGGGACGTTTTTTTGTAGTCGCAGACGGAATGGGTGGCCACGCAGGGGGACAAGAAGCTAGTCTGATTGCAACCCAACGTATTAAAGACCATTTAGAACAGTATTGGGACTCTGAAGCGTCTTCCAATGAAATCTTAGAAGAAGCCATTATTAAAGCCAATGACGGGATATTAGAAGATCAACAAAATCATCCCGAACGAGGAGAAATGGGAACGACGGCGGTAGTCGTCCTATTTCGCGGAGAACAACCTCTGCGGGCCCATGTAGGAGACTCTCGACTGTATCGTATCCGTGATAGTAAATTAGAGCAAATAACCGAAGATCATACTTGGGTAGCTAAAGCTCTCAAAATGGGAGATATTGATGCAGAACAAGCGAAAACTCACCCCGGACGGCACGTTTTATTCCAATGTTTAGGCCGTAAAGATACTCAAAAACCAGAAATTGGCACATTAGAGATTCAACCCGGCGATCGCTTATTATTGTGTAGTGATGGTTTAACCGAAGAAGTGGCCGACCCTGCCATTCAAGAAATTTTTGACCATAGTGAATCCTGTGATGATATTGCTAAAAATTTAATCGAAGCAGCTAAAGATGGAGGCGGTTCGGATAACATTACCGTAGTGGTGGTGGTTGAAGAATAATGAATCCTTCAAATACTCAGGTAGAATGAAAAGTTGTGCTTCAAAAAACCTTCCTGAATCCATGAATACCACTACTGATGATAAAACCATTGTCAAAGATTACTTTAACGCCACAGGATTCGACCGTTGGCGCAGGATTTATGGCGATGGAGATGTTAATAAAGTTCAAAAAGATATTCGCCTCGGACATCAACAAACCATCGATACAGTGGTAGCGTGGCTTAAAGCTGATGAAAATCTGGCTAATCTCTCTATTTGTGATGCTGGATGTGGGGTTGGTAGTTTAAGCCTTCCTTTAGCTCAAGAAGGGGCAAAAATCTTTGCCAGTGATATTTCTGAAAAAATGGTCACAGAAGCTCAAGAAAGAGCGCAAAAAACTCTCAAAGAGGCTAGTAATGTAACCTTTGCAGTACAAGATTTAGAAAGTTTAACCGGCAACTATCACACTGTGATTTGTCTCGATGTTTTAATTCATTATCCAACTGAAGATGCAGCTAAGATGATTAATCATTTAGCATCTTTGGCCGAAAATCGATTGATCCTCAGTTTTGCCCCGAAAACCCTTTGTTTGACCCTTCTTAAAAAGATTGGTGAATTTTTCCCAGGGCCAAGTAAAACAACCCGCGCCTATCAACACAAAGAAAAAGATATCATAAAAATATTAGAAGACAATGGCTTTAGTATTCAACGTAAAGATATGACTAGCACTCGTTTCTATTATTCTCGAATTCTTGAAGCGGTTAAAGAATAAGTCACTACGGAAATAGTATAACTGTAGGGGCTTAATTTAAGCCCCTATTAATTTGCAGATTTTGGGAAGATCATGGGACTGACCACACAACAACTGATTACCTGGAAACAACAAGGCCGTTCAATTGTAGCCTTGACTGCATGGGATTATGGTTTTGCTCAATTATTAGACGCAGCCGGTATTGATCTTATTCTAGTGGGTGATTCGTTGGCGATGGTCGCTTTGGGATACGAAACTACCCTACCCATTACCCTCGATGAAATGTTACATCATGCGTCTGCTGTTCGTCGAGGAGTTAAACGAGCTTTAGTGGTGTGTGATTTACCGTTTCTCAGCTATCAAGAAAGCGTCAGTCAAGCTATTCATGCAGCCGGACGGGTTTTAAAAGAAACAGGAGTACAAGCCGTTAAACTTGAAGGGGGACACCCTGCGGCCATCGAAACCGTTAGCCGTTTGAGTGATATTGGTATCCCTGTTATGGGTCATGTGGGGTTAACCCCTCAGTCGGTGCATCGTTTGGGTTATCGTCAACAGGGAACCACAGAAACCGATGCTGAACGTATTTTATCAGAAGCGATCGCTTTATCAGAAGCCGGAGCGTTTGCTGTGGTTTTAGAGCATATTCCAGCTAACCTTGCTAGAACAATTACGGCAAAGTTACCTATTCCAACTATTGGCATTGGTGCAGGTTCAGATTGTGACGGACAGGTATTGGTAACAGCAGATTTATTAGGATTGTCTGAAAAACAGCCTCCTTTTGCTAAATCTTATGTCAATTTAAGAGACATTGTTACTCAAGCAGTTAGTGATTTTTCTCAAGATGTTCGAGAGGGTAAATTTCCTGAAAATTAATACCGAATTTGAACTGTAGGGTGGGCATTGCCCACCTTACAAGGTTTTATAATTTCATTATCTTATTTCTGGTTTAACTTGCGCTTGTACAATGCACCGAAACCTAACAATCCTAATCCTAAGATAGTGCCAGGTTCAGGGGTAGAAACCGGAACATCAGTAGTCGCAATCTGGCGAACTCCATAAGTTTCATCAGGGACCGCATCAGCACCTGCGCCAAAGAAAAATTGGACTTCTAATAAATCAACTAGACTACCGCCAGTTTGTACATCCAAGTTGGTCAGCCAAACATCATCACCCATGACCATGACATTTGCTGCTGGATCACTATTAACAAATATAGTGTCTATGCCTAGAGTCTCAAGCGTTCCCTCCTCAAACTCAAAGTGATAATCCGTCCAGTCATAAGGGGTGTTATTCTCTACAAGAAATCGCCACCCATACTGGTCTCCGTTGCCTATGATATCAATATCTGATTGAGTAATGGTGATGGTTTTGTCAAAATAATTCGGTCCACCTGGAATATCAGTATCGACGATCGCTGTGTCGCCATCTAAATATGGAATTAAATTGTCTTCTGCATAGTTTTCCTCAAAGGTTGTGACAAATTGTCCAGATTGTATTAGTTCTCCTTCAGTTACACTTAGGATTTCATACTGAGTTCCCACCACAGAATCATTGGTAATGGTTGAAGCCGAAGCAGATTGAGCAGTAATGCCTAACAAACCAGTCACTAACACGCTTCCAGAAGCGATCGCAGCTTTTGAAAGATTCATCATGATTAAATAATCCTCACAACGGATAAAACTTACCCATAATATATCGAAACTTTCACAATTTTTCAAGTATTAAATATTTTCTTGATCTAATAAAAATCAAATAAGAAATTAAGCTGAAAACAGCATTTATTCAGTACACTTTTTCAAAACTCTACCAAGTTAATGATTTAAGTTTTTTAACGTACAATTGTATGATTATTTTATGGTTAAATTCTCGTTAAATTATTGTTCAGGGGGAATTTGTTCACGGGTAATAATTATTATCTCAAAGAAATCTTTAATTCTTGCTGGTTCAAAGGGAACAATACCCTCTTCTCCAAAATAACGATTGACCATTTCTACATAATGGGAATCACCCCGAATATAACCATCCATCATTTTACCAATGGTCAAATTAACTAAATTTAAAAAGGTTGAATCTTGTTCGGGAACCATACAAGCAATGCCATGTTTAAAATAAGATTCATCAGGAACTACTTTATAAGCATCAGGATTGGTTAAAGTCTGTCGAGTTCCTTCTAAAATGGTTCCGTCAAAGGCAAATCCATCTACTTCACCATCTTCTACTGCTTTAATTCCTGCTTCTATACTATCAACATTCACAATAGTTACTTGAGATTCAATTACTTTAATAGATTCAGGACTGAGAACACTCTCTATAATAGCAATTCGTTTATTTTTAAAAGACTCCCGCGAGGATAAATTACTATTTTCTCTGACAAAAACTTTAATACCAGAAATACCATAAGCTAAGGAAAAATCAACAAATCTATCCCTTTGCCACGTAAAAGTTGTATCACAGGCAATATCGACTTCACGATTAAGAAGGCTGCTAATTCTCTCGTCTAAAGTGTCATCAACAATGACCTTAATTTGAACATCTTTTCCAATTTCTTTAGCGAGTGTTTCTCGAATTAATTCGATCAGTTCTACGGAATAACCGACTAATTCATCTTCATCGTTAACGTAAGCATAAGGTACTAAATCGACTTTCGTACTAACATTTAAAATTCCTGTTCTTGCGACTCTTTCTATAACGGTTTCTGCTAAACTTCGACTCGGAAGAATAAAGGCTGTTATTAAACTTAAAGTTATTAATGGTAGTTTCTTATACATCATTTTTGTTATTAAATAGAAAGAAACAGTAAAATTGTTACTTTTTTTCGTCAATCTGTAAATGAAAGGTAAACAAATTTAACAATAATAGCCATTAAAGTCTCTTTTTTGCTAGAGTTCTTTACAGAGTTGTATGATAGGGGCGAATATTGTGCAAATGACGACTAAAATCACTTTTATGGGTTTCTTGTTAGCTGTATCAACGTTGAGTGTTTCTGTGGCAACAGCTAATTCCCAACAACCGATTAATACCAAGGTTTCTAATCTTTCTAATAATATTGAATATCGTCTATCTCGGATTACTAAAGCGATACAACAGCGAGAGATTAAAATATCTAATCAATTAGAAAATAAAAACGCAATTGCTAGGGGATTTGCGAATCGCAGTGGTGGTGGTGGGTTTGTCAATCGAAGTCCTTTCCGCAATGGCGGTGGTTTCTACAACCGTTATTAATTAATAAAAGAGTTGTTTGTTATGATCTTTTTTAAGAATTTGTTAGTTAGTTTTAGGAGCATTTGTTTTGCAAATTGAAACGAAAATTACTTGTGTGGGATTTCTTTTAGCAGTGTCTACTTTAACTGCTTCTGTGGCAAAAAGTCATGGGACTTTATCCAATAACAATTTAAGTATAGAAAATCGTTTATCTCGCTTAACAGAAGCCATACAACAAAGAGGAATTGATATTTCAACTGAACAAAATGAGGATTTAATTGGATTAGGTTGGGGTAATGGTCGTAGAGGAACTTGGGGAAATGGATATCGAGGTGGATTTGCAAATCGTCATGGTGGTGGTGGGTTTGTTAACCGTAATCCTTGGCGTAATGGCGGGGGTTTTGTGAATGGTCGTCCTTGGGGTGATAGAGGCGGTTTTTATAACCGTAGTCCTTGGAGAAATGGCGGTTTTATTAATCGGTGGTAAGGTGAAAGATGACAACACATTTATCTAGAAATAATAAATATAAATCTATTGATAGTTCATCGTTTGGACCGATTAATTTAGTGGTTATTCAACCTACTCCTTTTTGTAATCTTAATTGTGATTATTGTTATTTACCGAATCGAACTTTAAAAGAAAGACTATCTCTTGATTTAATTGAACCTATTTTTAAAGCTCTTTTTACCAGTCCTTTTGTAGGAGAATTTATTGATATTTGTTGGCACGCAGGAGAACCTTTAGGTGTACCAATTTCTTACTATAAAGAAGTATTTAAAAGAATTGAAATTGCTAATAAAGAATACAATTTTAAACAAGTTCCTATTTATCATTCAATACAAACTAACGGAATCTTAATTAATCAAGCTTGGTGTGATTTTTTTAAAGAAAATAATATTGGTGTAGGAATCAGTATTGATGGTCCCGATTTTTTACATAATGCTCATCGTAAAACCCCCACAGGTTTACCAACCCATGAAAGTGTTATGAGAGGGATTCGTTGTTTACAAGATAATGAAATTTATTTCAATATTATTGCTGTTATTACTCAAGAATCTTTAGATTATGCTGATGAAATCTTCGACTTTTTCTGGGAAAATGGCATTACCGATGTTGCTTTTAATATGGAAGAAATAGAAGGAATTAATAAAAGTTCTTCTTTAGATAAAGTTGGGACAGAAAAAAAATATTATCAGTTTATCAAACGATTTTGGAAATTAACGAGCCAAACGAATGATCAATTAAAAGTACGAGAATTTGAGGCAATTTGTGGCTTAATTTGTGATAACCAAAGATTGGCCAAAACCGATATGAATCATCCCTTTGCTATTTTAAATATTGATTATTTGGGTAATTTTTCTACCTTTGATCCTGAATTATTATCAGTTGATATTAAACCCTATGGCAATTTTATTTTAGGGAATGTTTTAACTGATAATTTAGAATCAGTTTGCGAGAGTGAAAAATTCAAGGAAATTTATCGAGATATGACAAAAGGCGTTGAGAGTTGTCGTCAAACTTGCGATTATTTTGGGGTTTGTGGAGGAGGTGCAGGAAGTAATAAATATTGGGAAAATGGTAGGTTTAATTCAACGGAAACTCAAGCGTGTCGTTATCGGACTAAAATCGTCACAGATGTGGTTTTAGAAGCTTTAGAAAATTCCTTTGGGATTAATTAAAAGGGAACAGGGAAAAGAGAATAGGTAATAGGGACAAGTTTTAGATTTCTTAATCTTAAATATAGTCTTGTAATTTTAGTTTAACCGCTAACTATCAACTATCATTATTATTAGTGAAATGTTAACCACAAGGAATGTTTATGGGCTTCCTGGCTGTTATTGACTATGATATGGGTAATCTGCACTCTGCCTGTAAAGGGCTAGAAAAAGCAGGTATTAAGCCAAAAATCACTGATTCTCCTCAAGATATAGCTGAAGCTGAGGCTATCGTTTTGCCCGGAGTAGGATCATTTGATCCGGCAGTGCAACATTTGCGATCGCGTCATTTAGAAGAACCCATCAAAACAGCGATCGCATCAGGTAAGCCATTTTTAGGCATTTGTTTGGGCTTACAAATTCTCTTCGAGGGGTCAGAAGAAGGAAAAGAACCAGGTTTAGGCATTATTCCAGGGATGGTCCGTCGTTTTCAATCTGAGCCTGATTTAACCATACCTCATATGGGCTGGAACCAGTTACAATTCACTCAACCGAATCTATCCTTATGGCAAGGGTTAACCCCCGATCCTTACGTTTATTTTGTCCATTCCTACTATGTTGATCCTGTTGATCCCGATGTCAAAGCTGCTGTGGTAACTCATGGTAGCCAAACCGTGACAGCAGCGATCGCCCGTGATAATCTGATAGCGGTACAATTCCATCCAGAAAAGTCATCGGATAATGGATTAAAAGTTCTATCTAATTTTGCAGCAATGGTTAAACAACAAAGATAATAAACAGTTTACTGACGCAGTTATCTAACAAAATGATTTAATCGGGATGGCAGGATTTGAACCTACGACATCCTGCTCCCAAAGCAGGCGCGCTACCAAGCTGCGCTACATCCCGTAACGTTTCTTTCTTATTATAACCTAAACTGTTCCTAATCGGGATACCAAAACATCCCTTTAATTCCTTCGGGATCTAGTACAAACCCCAAACGACGGTAAAAGTCCACTACTTGAGGATCAGCAAAGAGAGTAATATTACTAATATCCTCGCTTCTTAATTGACGAATCATATACTTCATCATCCCTTTCCCCAGTCCTTTACTTTGGAACCGTGGATGTATGACCACATCCCATATGGTCGCATTAAAAGCGTGATCTGAAGTCGCGCGAGCAAACCCAATTAATCGCTTACGGTTTCCTTTCACTTCCCACGCTGACACCACCATAAAACTGTAGGTCAGTGCGCGTTTAACTTTCCGTAAGGGACGACGGGCCCACCCTACCGCATCACATAATTCTTCGAGTTCGTAGAGATCGATCTCTCTTTCTCTGGTGAAAAAAATGCGAGTTTGACCGTCAGTCTGGCCTTTTAATTTGACCGGTTCCCCTTTAAACTGGGACTTCTGATCAGTGTTTGATATATCTGTATTATTAAACAATCGTTTCCAAAAAACCATTAGATTGAAAGAGACAACCCCTATTTAGTTACGTATTCTCTCACAAAAATGAGCAAAGGGGGGTGTTGGGTGTTGGGTATTGGGTGTTGAGAGTGAGAAACAGGCGATTTAAGTCAATATTTAGGCATGATATACTATTTTTATACTATCATTATTTTAGTTAGTTTAAAGTTTCAAGATTCATGAAGCTAAAGGTTTTTATCGGTTCGTCGTTTGAAGGTTTAGATGTTGCTTATGCTGCTCAAAAAAATTTAGATCATACAGGAGAAGTAACGGTTTGGAATCAAGGAATTTTTGAGTTGTCTAGTAATACTTTAGATGATTTAGTTAATAGTTTAGATAAGTTTGATTTTGCTATTTTTGTTTTCAGTCCTGATGATATTTCTCACATTAGAGAACAAAAATATCAAGCTGTACGAGATAATGTGATCTTTGAATTAGGTTTATTTATTGCAAAGTTAGGAAAAAGAAGATGTTTTATATTAATGCCGAGAGGAATAAAAGATTTTCGACTACCCAGTGATTTATTAGGGGTGACACCAGCAACTTATGATAATAGTCGTCAAGATAACAATTTATTAGCTGCTCTTGGTCCTGCTTGTTTTGATATTAGCAAAGCAATCAATAAGTTAGGTAGTTTACAACAGGAAATAAATATAGAAAAAGCTGAAGTCATAACTAATCAAAATGTAGAAACTCAAGAAACAAAAAACAATCATATATCTAATGTAGTTAAACTAAAAATCTTGAGGACTATTGCTAAATATTTTGATGGTACATTGTATGATAAAAAATATTTTGTTTCACTCAGACCTCCTGATATTGAAGTAGATTATTATTCTAATATGCAATCAGTAGTAGAATTAGATTATTATCTTGATAAACTAATAGAAGAAGGAGCTTTAGAAAAAAATATTTATGGTTTATATATTACCAAAAAATGTCGAAATTTTTTAGTTGAAAACAAATTAATCTAATTTTAAAAAATGGCAATTAATCGTATTAGAATTAGTAAAGATAAATCAGAATTAGTTCAATCTTTGGTAGATTTCGGTGGAGGGGTTGGACCCTTTCAAACCTATGCAGATGTTATTACTTTTGCAGCCACTTTAGGGGGAAAATATAACAAGCGAATTCCTCTTAATATTATCTCAAAAGAACCTGCACCTATTAGTTTAGAAATTTTTGTTTCTAGGGGTTATGATGCTGTGATAAAATTATTAGCGATCGCAGAAACCAATGACCCTCATGTTCTCTCTCTTTATGATACCGATGCAGAAAATCAAAGAGTGCAAATCTTTGAAGAATATGCTAATGGTGGACTAGAACAATTACAAGAAGAATTAAAAGGAATTGTTGATTATTCAGATCATTTATTATTATTACTAAATTTAGAAAGGTTTCCCAGTAATACCCCAGAGGATGAATTTGATTTAAGTCGATTTTTATAGTTATAAATTATGATGTTTTTATATAAACTATTGTGTGACTACAAAGAATAAGAATTAGCTATTATGAATTTTAAAGAAACTAAAAAACAACTTAGGAAAAAACTGATTCAAGAAAGAGAAAATTTATCAAAATTAGATTGGAAAAATAACAGTCAAAAAATCTGTAAAAATCTGCAAAATTATCCTCTATTTCAACAATCAAAAACGATTCTCGCTTACTTTTCTATTCGTCAAGAACCTGATTTAACTTACCTATTTTCAACTAATCATAATTGGGGATTTCCTCGCTGTGTTAAAAAGTCGTTGATTTGGCATTTTTGGCAACCTCAAGATCCCCTAATTCCTGGAAAGTATGGCATTGTAGAACCTTCTGCCAATGCTCCAATTTTAAGTCATGAAACAGTTGATTTAATACTGGTTCCTGCGGTGGCTTGTGATTACAATGGATATCGGTTAGGCTATGGTGGAGGGTTCTACGATCGCTTATTAAATTCTCCTCAATGGTCTTCTATTCCCACTGTTGGCATTATCTTTGAATTTGCCCTATTGCCTCAACTTCCTTGTGAACCCTGGGACCAACAATTACAAGCAATTTGTACAGAAAATAACATCATAAGCATATGTACTTAATTTTTTCAAATTAAGATTTATTAAGTTGCTTAGTAACCCAGAATAGTTTTGTTAATATGAATAATAACTATTTCTAAACTATAGATTAATTTATGAAAAATAGATTAATTTATACAAGAATTAATGAGAAATTAAAGGAAATAAAGAAATTATGAAACATTTTAGAGATGAATGGATACAAGAATGGTGTGAAGAAAATGGATGGACAGATTTATTTAGAGAACGTTATAATCACTATTGGGCTTTTCCTCCCGGCGCAGTTATGCCGGAACCCATTCCTTCAGAAGTCTTGAGATTAATTAAAGCAACAAAAGGATTTTGTGCAGAAGAAAAAACTTGGTTAGGTTCGGCTATTTTAATCTCAATTACGTCTGTTGTTTTGAGTTATTTATTGCAGAATCCGATGCCCATTATTTTTGCGTTTGCCTTTGCTGCAGTAACCTCCGCTAAACTAGAAGTAGAAGAAATTTGAAATAATTAATGATTATGGTCTGTCAGAATCAAAATACTGTTTGATATTAGATTGATTTTGTTCTCTATCAGACTCAAAATATTTTTGAATATTGTATTTATTTTCCTCTTCTTGAGGCGGTTTTTCTGCTGCTGGTTTAGGGGGAATATTAGGAATAATTAAGGGCGGTTCTGAACTATCCTCATTGGCGTTTTCTTTTGGTTCAGATACCTGTGGAGGAGGTTCAACAGGAATAGGGACTACTTTAGTTGGTTCTGGAATCGGCGTAGAATTGGGAGACGGTTGAGCTTTAGGAGTCGCAGAGGGTTCTGGGGTAGGACTCGGAGACGGTTTACCCTCTGGAGTTGTAGAGGATTCTGGGGTGGGACTCGGAGACACTTTATCCTCTGGAGTTGTAGAGGATTCTGAGGTTGAAGTCGGAGGCGGTTCTGGGGTAGGACTCGGAGATGGTTGAGATCGCCGAGGACGACGAATGGGTTGAGGGGATCTCGGTTGAGGTTGGGAAAATTCTGGTTGAGGACTTGATTGAGACTCAGGGGAAGCAGAGGGAGAGGATGTTGGTTGCGATCGCTCTTTTGTTGCTAACGTGATCCCTAAGATCAATCCACCAATGATCGCACTGGCCGCCAAAAATGAACCTAAAGCCAACAAGGCCCAGGGGGTATCTGCTTCTGCTTCTGTTTCTGGTGGGTTAGTGGTACTGGTGATTTCTGGGGAACCAGTCGATAAAGATAAATTTTGTTGTCCAATGGCTATCGTCGCTGCAGTGGGGAGAGTCTGAGAAACTTTTAGGGCCTCTAGCATTTCTTTGGCTGTAGAAAAGCGATCGCGAGGATGAAAACGAATGGCACGATCAATAACATTACCCAAACTAGACTTAATATCTGGGGCTTCTTTTCGCCACAAAATTTCCCCAGTATTGGGGTCAGTGGCTAAATATTGAGGAGTTTTTCCCGTTAGTAAAAAAACTGCAGTCAGTCCCAAACTGTATAAATCACTAGAAATAATAGGACGACCGGCAGCTTGTTCTGAGGCCATATAACCAGGGGTTCCCAGTCCCACAGAATAGGGCGTATTGCCGTTACCATGAATTATCGTAGCGACACTTTCTTTCACAATGCCAAAATCAATTAAAACAGGCTTTTTATCATGGCTACGAATAATAATGTTATCCGGTTTAATATCACGGTGAATAATGCGACAACCATGAACATAGTCAAGAATGGGTAAGATTCCTATTAAGATTTCTTTAACTTGCTCTGGTGACAAATTCCCTTGTCTTTGATGAATCTGGGTTAAGGTTTCGCCTTCGATCCATTCTTGTACTAAATAAAAATCTCCTCCCTCTGAAAAATAGGCGTATAGGGTGGGAATTTGAGGATGTCTTTCTCCTAATTCTTCTAAAATAGCTGCTTCTTTGGCAAATCTTTCCTTTAACCAGTCAGGTATCACAGGAGACTGAACCGCCGGCTTCAATTGTTTAATAACACATTTTCTTTCTGAGGGCATATGAGTATCAATGGCGAGAAATGTCTCTCCAAATCCTCCTTTTGCCAAACTTTCTACAACTTGATAACGATAGTTTAGTAATGATGACATGGTACCCCCTCTTATTGCCCTAGTCAGACAATTAAGCTTTATTCTAGCTAATCCGATAAAGTGACTTAATATATCAATTCTCTCAATGTCAACAAGACATTTTTATAGAGAGACTCACTCCTAACGTCTCTTGGTTTGCTATCTTCTTTTTCAGAATTGATATACCAGTATAAGCCAGAAGATTTTAATTTCTTTTTGTTATTTATTCTCCTATCTTGTACTAATAAAAAAATTGAATAAATGTAGTTTAAACAATCAAGGTTAAAAAAGCGAAAAGTCCTATCTTACAAAGTTTTATTAACTCATTCACTGGTTTTAACCTAGTTTAAGATGCGAGTCTTCTCAGCATAAGAGACAAGTTCATAAAATAAACTTGTCGATAAAAATATAATTATTATTCTAGTTTTCAGAATCAACTATTTTTTAGCAATTACCCACACTGCGTGAACAATACCAGGAATATAACCTAATAATGTTAATAAAATATTGATCCAGAATTGTGGTCCGATACCCACTTGTAGGAAAACTCCTAGTGGTGGAAGAATAACGGCACAGATAATGCGAACGACATCCATGTTTTTTTTAGGTATATATACACCAGTAATTATTCCTGAAACAAGGTAACTTGTCAAGATCGGGATACGTTAACGTTTTAATAAGGAAAAAGTGTAATCTAAGTAACAAATTATCAGTGATTTTCCTGATTGCCACATTAAAAATCATTATCGATAATTGTATTATCCGTAATAATAGTATTAATCATATCTTATTCATTACCAATGACAACAACCTCAAATCAAATCTTATTTTCTTTATGTAATCAACGTAAAGATCAACGTTATTATAAACGTAAAGATCAACGTTATTATAATAGTCAAGGAGCTTCTATTGAACTATTAATTGATGGACAGGAAATACAACAATCTTTCAAAGGAATGATTATTGATGATTCTTTTAGTGGTTGTGGATTAATTATTATTGGCGAGAAAAAATTATATATTGGTCAATTATGTAATTTAAAAATGCAAGGAATTGATCCTATTTTATGCCAAATTGTTTGGTTAAAAAGATTGGACAATAATATTACCAGAATAGGTGTTAAATATCTAATCAAATCAAATTAAAGCTTAATTGTATTCGAGTACATGAGTGTCGACTCATATCTTGCATCTTCGATAAAACTAGCTGATGAAGGTAGGAAATGGGGAACAGAGAACAGGGGTTTAGGAGTTTCTCATAAAACAGAAATAAAAGCATAAATTTTAGTAAAAAAAACTAAAAAATGTAAAAAATAGCTATTTACGAAAAATTTTATTTTCTTCTTATTTTACCTTTTAAGCCAGCTTTGTTTCATTAAAAATGATATCTTGAGACAGATAGACTTTTAAAAAAGTCAATAATATAATGTTGGAATTTATTTTTCAAAAATTATAGAAGTAATGGGAGCCATTGGACTTTACTTATATTTTTTACAACCTAATGTAGAAAATCCTCTGTGGGCTGCCATTTTTCATTCTGTTTCTGCTTTTTGTACCGCAGGATTTAGTGGGTACCTTATCTTTTGGAATTGCATTATTTACTAATGAGTCGACAGAAACTATCCGAGCAGTAGAAGAGGATGTTGCTATTTAATTTAACGATTTTTATCGTTAAATAATCCTAATAATGGGCCTAAAATAAATCCAAATACAAAGCCTCCGGCGTGAGCCCAGTAAGCCACGCCACCGCCTTCCATTCCTACGTTGGTTTGAACATTTAAACTGGCAAACCCATAGATAGCTTGCTGCAAAAACCAAAATCCCAAAAAGAAGACTGCCGGAACTCTAATGGTGGTAATAAAAATGCCTAAAGGAATTAAAGTTAACACTTGTGCCTGGGGAAAGCGTAAAATATAAGCTCCCATCACTCCTGCGATCGCCCCACTAGCCCCTAAAGAAGGAATCTCAGAATAAGGGGCAAAATACCATTGACTCAAACCAGCTAACACGCCACAAGTTAAATAAAATAATAAGTATTTTACATGACCTAATTTATCCTCTACGTTATTGCCAAAAATCCATAAAAACAACATATTTCCGGCAATATGTAAAAAGCCAGCATGAAGAAATTGAGAAGTAATCAGGTCATCCATTCAGGAATGGGATGATAAAAATCTACCCCGCTAAACCCTGCGGTTAACTGTTTTGGGACAATGGCATAATATTGAAAAAATTGCGATAGTTCCTCAGAATTTAAACTAATTTCTTTGAAGAAAACTAAAATATTAACAATAATCAATCCATAAGTAACATAAGCAGTTCTTTGGGTGGGGTTATTATCGTTTAAAGGAACCATATTTGAGAATTTAGAATTTAGAGGTCAGAAGTAAAATGATTAATTTTTTGACTTCAACTTAGCTTAACATTTCGTTTGTACGAGTTTCTAGAAAACAAAAAAATCTCCCTAGACAAGCTAGAGAGAAGATTACGAAAGTGAACTAAATTGCCTCTATGACTCGGTTTAGAAGTAAATTGATCCACCCCAATAAGAATCTAATTTGGGGGCGACTAAAATATAACCAGACACATCATAAAGATCGTCTTCGGTAAAGTCTCTCAATTCTGGATAAATATCAGGGCGACTAACATTAACGTGTAATTCTGTGTAGTCGTCTTCTCCATCGTAACTGGTGGGATATTTCAGATAATCAACCAAACCTAATACATTATCACGAGGAGGTTCAGCCAAGGATAAGTCTTCTAATCCCAAACTAACATTATTATTGGTCTTGGTTTTTCCTTGTAAGTGACATTGGGTACATTCACGAATGAATAGTCTTTGACCATTGGTGATCTGTTCACTGCTTAAAGTTGTTGTTTCCCCTTCTTCAGTTAAGGGGACAGTCCGAGTTTCCTCGGTTAATTCTAAAGCACTGGCGTTATGGATGGGAAATTGTAAAAAGAAAAAGATAGCAGCGATCGCCATCAGAATAAATCGTTTCACCATTGTTCTCCTGCAAATTATGATTTTGTGGGTATATTAATCTTTGCACGCATTACGGCAATATCAACGATACCATAATTCATGATCCTTAAACTTCCCTTATCTATGGGGAATAGGGGATTTTTCCAGAGCTAAAAATTGATTTTCTCCATTCAATAAACTTCATAATTCTTAAAGAAAATTTCTCATAAATGCTCTTTAGCTGATCTCCTTACCTCATAAGTGCGTTTTTACCTCTCGTCTCCACTTAAAGTTCTTATGTATTGTTAACGAATTTCTGTAATAATTTAAGGTGGACTTTGTAGACGACCCAAACCTCTAGATCAAGAGAGAGGAAAATTTTAGTAATCTGCTTGTCTAAAACATGGTTGCCATCATATTCTTTTAAAACGTACAACCTGTAATTATCGCTGAGATTGAATTCTCAACCTATCAACTAACCTAGATCCATCAATCGTTATGACACAAGTATCTGGTTCCTCTGATGTCCCCGATATGGGGCGTCGCCAATTTATGAACTTACTCACCTTTGGAACCATCACCGGAGTTGCTGCTGGTGCATTGTATCCCGTGGTGAAATATTTTATTCCCCCTTCAAGTGGTGGTGCTGGCGGTGGTATCACCGCTAAAGATGCTCTTGGTAATGACATTATGGCTAGTAATTTTCTGGCGAATCATAATGCAGGCGATCGCGTTTTAGCCCAAGGGTTAAAAGGTGATCCCACTTACCTAGTAGTAGAAGGAGAAAATGCCATCGCTGACTATGGTATCAACGCTGTTTGTACTCACTTAGGCTGTGTAGTTCCTTGGAATGCCAGCGAAGATAAGTTTATCTGTCCCTGTCATGGTTCTCAATACAATGCTCAGGGTAAAGTGGTAAGAGGCCCGGCTCCTCTATCTTTGGCTTTAGCCCATGTGAATGTGACTGAGGGTGATAAAGTCCTATTTAGCGAATGGACGGAAACTGATTTTCGTACCGAACAAGATCCCTGGTGGGCTTAATTTCAGTAAGCAGTGAACAGTGAGCAGTGAGTAATAAATTTAACTGATAGCTGATAACTGATAACTGATAACCCCTTTTACTGTTTAAGAATTACATAAATTTGACTGAGCAATGAGAATATCCGATTTTTCGGCAATTTGGTTTAAGGGTAAGCAAATTTTACTGCGATCGCTCTTGATCGTCCTAGTAATCCTTACCTTCTTCATAGGTAATGTCCCAAATGCTAACGCTTATCCTTTCTGGGCCCAAGAAACAGCCCCAGAAACCCCTAGAGAAGCAACAGGGCGCATCGTTTGTGCTAACTGTCACTTAGCAGAAAAAGCTGCTGAAGTAGAAATTCCTCAATCTGTTTTACCTGACACAGTGTTTAAGGCTGTGGTCAAAATTCCTTATGATCTCGACTCTCAACAAGTTCTAGGAGATGGATCGAAAGGTGGCCTCAATGTTGGGGCTGTTTTAATGCTACCTGACGGATTTAAAATTGCTCCTGATGAGCGTATTCCTGAAGAGATCAAGGAAGAGATGGGTAGTGTCTATTTCCAATCTTACAGCGAAGGTCAAGAGAATGTGGTTCTCGTTGGTCCTTTACCTGGAGAACAATATCAAGAGATTATTTTCCCTGTCTTATCTCCTGATCCCTCTAAGGATAAAAATGTTAACTTTGGTAAGTACCAAGTTCATCTGGGAGCTAACCGTGGCCGGGGTCAAATTTATCCCACAGGACAACCTAGCAATAATAATGTCTTCAAAGCCTCTAACGCTGGAACCATTAGCAAAATTAGCGATCAAGAAGGTGGTGGCTACGTCGTTACCATTGCTACTGCTGAGGGGGATATAGACGAAACTATTCCCGCCGGTCCTCAATTAATGGTTTCTGAAGGCATGGAAGTCGAAGCAGGACAAGCTTTAACCAATAATCCCAATGTAGGTGGTTTTGGACAAAAAGATACAGAAGTCGTCCTTCAAAGTCCTGGCCGCATTACAGGGTTAATGGTCTTCTTAGCTGGCATCATGTTAGCCCAAATTCTCTTAGTGATTAAGAAGAAACAAGTCGAACGAGTACAAGCTGCTGAAATGAACTTTTAATTCAGTTTAAACTCAGTTTCACTCTGTTTTAACAGACGGGTTCACCGCTCCCTTTCGGGCAAAGTAAAAAGGCAAAAAGCAAAAATAAAGCACTCGCTTTCTGAATCCTTTTACTTAAGGAAGATGTAATACTTTTGACTTCTAACTTTTGACTTGTGAACCCTGTCTGTTCTTTTTATGCTTTAATAGTGATAATGATTATTGTTCTTGTTTTAGGCTTAATCTATGAAATCTTCTCAGAAGTGGTTATCAATAGTCCTTTTAACTGTGATCCTAGGGGCAAATAGCATCACGGGATGTAGTTCAAGCGATCCGATTAACTCCGAAACAAATCAGAATGATAATCAAGAACAAACCAACCATCAAGATCAATTAGATATTACTGTGAGTATCATTCCCCAGAAATATTTTGTTAAGAAAATTGGGGGCGATCGCGTTAAAGTTAACGTAATGGTTCAACAAGGGGCAGTTCCTGATACCTATGAACCCAAACCCCAACAACTACAAGCATTAAGTGAAGCAGAGGCTTATATTGGTATTGGCGTTCCCTTTGAAACGGTGTGGATGAACCGCATTAGTCAAGCTAACCCAAAACTGTTAACAATAGATTCAAGCGAAGGAATTGAAAGATTAACCATGACCGATCACGACCACGGTGATGATCATGACCATAATGAAGATGAAAATACCCTTGATCCTCATATTTGGTTATCGCCCAGATTAGTCAAAATTCAAGCACAAAAAATTTATGAAACTTTAGTTACACTTGATCCGAAATATCAAGAAATGTATCAGAATAATCTCAATAATTTTTTACAAGAAATTGAAGAATTAGACGATAAAATTAAAGAGCATTTAGCTGATCTCAAACAACGTAAATTTATTGTTTTTCATCCAGCTTGGGGTTACTTTGCTGAAGAATATAACTTAACTCAAGTACCGGTTGAAGTGGGAGGACAAGAACCTAGTGCAGCAGAATTAGGAAACTTAATAAAAGAAGCGAAAAAAGAAAACATCAAAGTAATTTTTGCTCAACCAGAATTAAGTAGTCAAGCAGCCAAAACTATTGCCAAAGAAATTAATGGAGAAGTATTATTAATTAGTCCAGTTGCTGAAGATTGGAGTAGCAATTTATTGGAAGTTTCTCAAACATTTGAAAAAGTTTTAAAAAAAGAAAATAATTAATTATATAACCTTATGAAAACTGAAGTTATTAATCTTAGTAATGTTTGGGCAAAATATAATCAGAAAGATTCCATTTTAGAAGATATTAATTTGACGATTTATGAAAGAGATTTTGTCGGTTTAATTGGTCCTAATGGGGGAGGAAAAACTACTTTGTTTAAAGTCTTATTAGGACTAATGAAACCTTATCAAGGAACTGTAAAAATTTTAGGACATACGGTTAGTAAAGGAAGACGTTATATCGGTTATGTTCCTCAATTGGTAGAATTAGATCGAGAGTTTCCTGTCCGTGTTGCTGATGTTGTCAGGATGGGAAGACTGGGAAAACGGCGGTTATTGCAGCGTTATAACTCTAAAGATGAAATTATCGTTAATCGTACCTTAGAACAGGTAGGAATGCTAGAATTACGGGATAGACCCATTGCTGAATTGTCCGGGGGACAACGTCAACGGGTGTATATTGCGCGGGCATTGGCCTCAGAACCTCGTATACTATTATTAGACGAACCGACGGCTAGTGTCGATCCCCAACGACAAACCAGCATTTATGAGTTGTTGAAAGAATTAAATCAATTGATTACTATTGTCATGATTTCTCATGATATTGGGGCAATTTCAGCCTATGTTAAAACTGTAGGCTGTCTTAACCATCGTCTCTTTTTTCATGGTAATCCTCCTTTGAGTACCGAAGCAATAGAACAAACTTATCAATGTCCCGTGGATTTGATCGCTCATGGGGTTCCCCATCGGGTTCTTTCTAACCATGATTGTCCGTTACATTATCATGAATAGTTAATAATTGATATTATGTCAATTTGAGAATTATTGTATAAAGATTTTAACATACTTTTTTGTTATTAATGTTAGGTTTAGAAACAATTTGGGAATTATTACAATTTGATTTCATGCGAAATGCTCTTTTTGCAGGGGTATTAGTTAGTATTGCTTGTGGAATTATTGGAACATTTGTCGTTATTAATCGTATTGTTTTTATTAGTGGAGGTATTGCTCACGCTGCTTATGGTGGTATTGGATTAGGGTATTTTTTAAACTTTAATCCTATTTTTGGCGCAATCTTTTTTGCTTTATTGTCTGCTTTTGCTATGGGTTTAGTTGTTAGGAAAACTGAACAAAGGGCTGATAGTTTGATAGGAGTAATGTGGGCAGTCGGGATGGGAATTGGTATTATTTTAATTGATTTAACGCCAGGGTATAAAGCGGATTTAATGAGTTATTTGTTTGGTAGTATTTTAACCGTTTCTCAAGAAAATTTAATCATAATGTTAGTGTTAGATATTATTATTGTGTTAATTGTCAGTTTGTTTTATAAAGAATTTTTAGCTATTTCTTTTGATCCTACCTTTGCGATAACTCGGAATGTTCCTGTGGATAATTTATATTTATTGTTAGTAGGAGCGATCGCTTTAACAGTGGTGATGGTAATGCAGGTTGTAGGGTTAATTTTAGTGATTGCTTTGTTGACTATTCCGGCTGCCATCGCTGGTCAATTTTTGAAGGATATTAAATATATTATTATAGCATCTATTATATTAGGTATGTTCTTTACAACTGTAGGATTAATCATATCTTATTTCTTTAATGTAACATCCGGTGCAACCATTATTTTAGTTTCTGGGACGGTTTATTTAGTCAGTTTGGGAGTTAAAATATTACAAAATTCAAGATAATTTTAGGACTAATGAACAATCACCAAAAGTTATTCAAGAAGGGGTTAAACTAATTATCCTATTGCCCCTTTTGATTAATCTATTTTTGCGTTAGAATCTTTTATTAGCGATTTAATATCAGATTCTTTCCTTATCCTGTTCATTACCATCCGCCACTCTTAAAAATATGGGAATATCACCATCTTCTAGGAATGTCGGCAGACGTCCTCATGTTTTGAAGCAAGAGTCAATCTAGCGAAGAGAATTAAACCATTTTCCCACAGATTCAAGTCTTTCAGCATTCCGTTGGCGACGTAGTTGATAGTCTTCATAAGCGGTATTAATACGTGCCGTAATTTGATGGGACAGAGGATGGTGCGTGCGATCAGGATGCCACGATCGCAATAAATTTCTATAAGCTTGTTCAACTTTATTCGGAGGAGAAAACGCAGTAATGCCTAATACTTTCCACCAAGATGAGGCAGGATCAAGCAAGATGGGATCAATTACTAAAGAACTATCCCACAAGATTAATTTAACTTTTTCCCACGATATGCCGTAACAGCGATAATAAATAGCTTTAAGAGCATTTAACCCTAAAATATCTACACTTTCTTGATGCCATTGTCTAAAGGCACAAAGTTTATCCCATTGCCAAAAGGTATGATATTCTTCGGCCAAAGATTCTAAAACTCCTTTAACTAAAGTTGATGGTTCTTTTAACTGCAATAAATTGGCCAATTCAGAAGAAAATTCTGTAGATAGAGGATAATTTATCCATTGCCAATAATTAAACCCAGGTTGTCCTAACCGTTGACGATAAAAAGACAACCAACCCATTTCCCATAGTGAAGCGAAGGGAGTAGCTAAGGAATAATATTGACCAGTCAAAGCAGTTTGTGGGGTGTCTTCTAATAAACAGGTTAAGGGGATGAGTAATGGCGTAGCTAAGGAATAATATTGTCCTGTTAGCACAGTTTGGGGACTATCTTCTAATAGACAGGTTAAAGGCGTGAGTAAGGGGGTAGCTAAGGGACAAGATTGTCCTTTCAAATAATGCTGAGGAGTATCTTCTAGTAAGCAAGCGATGGGTTTATGTTGACCCCTCAACACTGGAGGGGAAGACTTGTGACGTTTTGCTGCGGATAATATCCAAGAAACTCCAATAAAAATCAATCCCCAGATTAACAGGTTAGAAAAAGTATCATTAACAAAAGCCACCACTCCCATAATTAAACCCCTTCAAGAGTGCAGAATATAAAAAAAATACAAGGATTGCTGACATTTTGTCAACTTGAGTTAGGGTTAACACCCTACCTCCTATCCTCTCTCTGCCTCCTGCTTTCTGTGATAATTACCAATTTAATAAAGGTTGAAAGCCATGTTTAACAGATGCTGTCCCGATTTGTTCCATTTTAGTAACCGTAATTTGATTCCGTCCCCAAGAGAAATTAGTATGCCATTGTTCAAACTCTAATAAAATGGCTTCGGCGAAACAAGCAAACATTTGACGGGAAGGAATATCCATGCTGACAATTTCCATAATTTTCCAGTCAATATCCAAAGAATGTTCAACAATTCCCCCTTTGAGGATATGAACATCGGAATGTTTAATTTTTGTATCTAAATTTTTAGGATAACCACCATCAATAATTAGACAAGGTTTTTTGAGGGTTTCGGGATTAATTTCTACGCCTTTAGGCATACTTGCTACCCAAACAATCACATCTGCTTCGGGTAAAGCTTCTTCTAGTCCCATAATTTTACCCCGTCCTAACTCATCCTGTAGGCGTTTTAATCGTTCTTGGTTGCGAGCAATGAGTAAAAGTTCTTGGGTATTCGTGTTTCTATCTAACCAACGACATACTCCACTACCGATGTCTCCCGTTGCTCCACAAACAGCAATGGTTGCCTTAGATAAATCAATGCCTAGTTTAGCTGATCCTTGTTCAACTTGACGACAAATGACGTAGGCGGTGTGGGTATTTCCTGTGGTGAAGCGATCAAATTCTAAAGAGACATTACGAACTTGTTTATTATCTTTGAGATTAAATTCTTCAAAAATAATCGAAGAAAAACCCCCTAATGCTGTGATATTAATGCTGTTTTTCTGCGCTAAGGCCATCGCGTTTAAAATTTTGCGAATTGCTGCTTTAATCCGTCGATTCATTAGCATTTCTGGCAAAAAACAGGACTCTACATACTTGCCTTCGATGGTTTGTCCTGTAACACTGGTAACATGAAAGTGATCTACGATTTGTGGTGGAGCAGAACACCAAAAATCGAGGCCCTGATTGGCATATTCAGGATAGCCAAGAGCATCAGCAACGGACTGGGCGTGTTCTAAACTTGTAAGATGACCGATCAGACCAAACATTGATTATTCTTTATAATAATTAAGCAGAAAAGAGACTACATTATAGGTAAAAGTTAAGACTCTTAACAATATTACCTTAATCTTTTGCTCATTGATCAGTTTTTAGAAGCAGATAACCTTTATCATGGGGGTAAGATCAGTAAAACGACAGAGTATCGCCACCTTGAAATCTAAAAAAATACTGGTTCTGAAGGGATTACTAAAAATTCTGATCTAGCTTTCTAGGGTATCACATACATTCTTTTAGGTCTTTTTACTCTTTTTTATGACTAAAAATCCTATTTTCCGTTGGCTTCCTCCTTGTTTAAGTTTAGGGCTATTCGCCTTATCCTTATGGACAATACAGCACAATTTACAGCATTATCGAGCCGAAAATTTTTGGGATAGTCTATCCAATATTCCGCCGACTCATATTGTCCTGGCGATCGCTTTAATGGCGGTTAATTATTCTATCATGACAGGCTACGAATGTTTAGGCTTAGCTTATGTTCGTCAGTCTCTTCCTTATCCCAAAAAAGCGTTAGTGGGTATTATCTGCTCTGGGATCAGTAATAGTGTAGGGTTTGCTGTGTTAAGCAGTTGCATGATTCGTTATCGTTTCTATTCGGTTTGGGGATTTTCTGTGATAAAAATCGCCCAAATTTCTGCTTTTTGTAACTTATCTTTTTGTTTAGGTTTATTTGTAGTCGGTAGTGTTATCTTTCTCAAAGAGCCTTTAGCTATTCCCCAATTATTAGACTTGCCTTTTATCTCTGTTCGTCCCTTGGGAATCATTTTCTTAGTCACTACTTTAGCCTATTTATTTTTGACAGTAATTCGTCAAAAACCTTTAATGATTGGTAAGTGGATTATTCCCCATCTTCCTTTTCCCTTGGCTGCTGGTCAATTAGTGGTTTCTGGTTTAGATTGGTGTTTCGCTGCTGGTGTTTTCTATACGCTGTTACATAGTTCGGTTTCGTTATCTTATTCTGCTTTTTTTGGGATTTATATGTTAGCCCAAGTCGCTGGATTAGCGAGTAATGTTCCAGGAGGACTAGGGGTTTTTGAAACGGTTATGATGTTATTATTAGCTCCCTTTATTGCTTCAGAAGAGTTATTAGGAACCTTATTAATTTATCGTGGCATTTATTATTTTATTCCTTTAATGGTAGCAGCTTTACTCCTGGGAAAATATGAATTCCATAATTTCTTTAATAAGAAAGAGTCTGACTCTGAATCAGTCTCTAGCCTCTCAACCCCAGTCCGAGAAACTGTCAATATTGAGTAGGCATTAGACCCTTACATACATTACCGTTTTATCTGTCTTAGTACAATTTTTACTTGAACTCAATTCAATAATTCTACATCTCACGCGCTTCAGTAGTGGGATGTAGAATGTCGTGTTTTCTAGTAACTTGCTTTTTTATGTTAACAAAGGTAAATGAGTAATGCAATATATGAACATTGACTAATTTTTTTATTACTATTATTAAATTGGTTAAACTTAGATGTTTTATTATTGATAAATATTGAATTTGTAAAAAATAAATATAAGTTTTTTATAGAAAAATTACTGATAGTTTCAATTTGATTTATTCGTATTTCAAAAATAAAAAAATAGCTATTTTTAGATTATATATTTCAAGGGCAATGCTATAAGAGTGTTAGATTCCTGAGCATTTGGGGAAATATAGGAATCAGAAGGGACACGTTCTCGGAATTAAGAATATAAGGAGTTGGCCTAAAATCTTCGCCAGTTCTACAGTATTTTCAACGATCTTGTTGTTCATACTTTTTTGTCGAGTCTGTTTATGGCCATTCTTGTGATTACTTAATTCCTCATTTCTTGTCTTTGTGAAAATGTAATCTCTAATTGGAAAAGTTATGTTAAAACTTAAGCGAGTAATTTATTGGGTTTCAACAACTCTTAGTTTTGCTGTCATTTCTTCTGCTGAAGCAGTTACAGTAAACTTTGGTGATCCTATGGATCCCATTACCAATAAACAAAATAATGTTCTCAGTATTGATAATCTCGAAATTTGTATTAGTGGTGCCACTATTTGTCAGACACCTAACAGTGAATTAACTGAAAATAAAGTTCTTAAATCCTATAATGTTACTTTTAGATATGGTAGTTTCACTAATATTTTTGGTAATCCTAATGGAATAAATTTTACTCCTTCGTGCGCTTCAGGAACCCCTAATCTGGGTACAGGTCAAGGCTTATGTTTTTGGAGCAATCAACCTAATAATCTCACCGAGGTAATCTTAACTCAAACGGCAATAAATGAAGCAATTAATACGCAAGTAGCGACTAATGCTAATGTCAGTCCTCCAGCAGACATTTCGGCTCTTCGAGTACCACAGTTACCTGTTGGTCCAGGTTTCCCCTTTACACCAAACCAGAATAATCCAATAGACGATGAATATTTAATACCCACAGGCTTCAATGGCAATATTACTTATGTGCGTAACTCCAATGAGACTAATGGTATGTGGGAACCCAACACAAACACTGTTACTGTTGGAGCAACTAATCTTCGGATGTACACTTTATTTGAATTCCTTGGTGAAACGACGATTAAGCCACCGGAACCTCCCCAACCCCCTAGCGTACCTGAATCTTCTAGTGCCATCGCTGTGATTTTAACAGGAAGTTGTATCTTGTTAACGAAACGCCAAACTAAAAAGTAATACCAATAAATTTTGAAAATTGGTATTGGTATAATCAATCACGATAGCCAATACATCTGAATTGAAAAACCCACCTTGAGCTTGTAGCAAAGTGGGTTTTTTAAGACCTCCCCATAAATGTCTGGGACGACACCGTGTGGGATGATTATTTAATTTACGTTAGGCTAACGTTTATCTTATTTTCTGCTAAGTAATCTTACTCCGACCCCTGTTGTTGCAAAAAAGACCAAAGCAACTATCGAATTAGACTCAGGAACAGATGTTACGTTGGGAGATGCCTCTGACAATAATTCAAGTCTTTGTTGTTGGATCTCTTCAGAGGTTGGTTGATTAGACTCTGGTAGAGATTGTGGAGGTGAATCGGGGTTGAGAATTCTAGTTAAAGGAATGAGAAAAGATTGATTGTTGCTTCCAGATCGTGGATTTTGAGGCGCTCCTCCAGGTCCCCACTTCATCCTTACGGTCCCATTGACTTTTTTGGCTCCTAGTTGTCCTTCTATCACCCCCGGAAAAGCAAAATAATCTTCAACCAGTCCAGAACCGTCTTGAGCTAACGCAGACAAATTAGAGACATTAATGACGTTATCATTGAGAGTAGTAAACTCGTCGACAATAATCTCCATCTCTGCACCATTAGTCCGAGCAGTGGAAAAAATCTTTAATCCGTCAATCTTGTCGCAGGGATTATTCATCAAAGCAGGAGTCGTTGCTGTGGTTTGACCATTGCTCAACGTCAAGGTAACGCCACCAGTATTCGGGTTACAAACTAACTCAAAGTCCACCAGTTCATCATTGGTCCATACCCAGTTTGCTTTTTTGGTTGTGTTTGGATCATTGGTTGGGTTGTCCCCTAAAAAAACCCCCAATTCCCAATCGCCATTAAGATTGCCACTACCCCCGCCTCGTGTTGTAGCTTTGAAATTAGGTCCTCCTTCGACTTTGGTTCCCTCCTGCAATAGCTCATATCTTAGAGTGATTTCAGGCTTCACAGAGTCATCATTTCCATTTTGGGAGAAGAAACTCTCAAGAGCATAAAAACCAAAATCAGTGGCTTCAAAAATTTCAGTAGCTTCTAAGGCAATGGAGAGATTAGGGTTGTCATTGCTTAAATCATCATCAAGATTATTGTTTAAAATACTTTTAACTACTTGATTAAGTCCAATTCCTCCGTAACTATTCTCTAAGTTATCCCCATCAGCATCAGGATTAGCTTCGATATTACCATCGAATAAAATTAAGTTATTCCGTGCAGGGCGATTATTTGTATTAATCGCATTGTTTTCATTCCAATTTCCTGTCACTTGATAGGCATTGATGTTATCGATTCTAGGTAAGTCTGGAAAAAATCGTCCATCGGGGTAATTTGGATCGGTGTCGTTAGGGTTATCAGGATCGGTTTTAGTATGGGTCAAAGTTACTACAGCATCAACATTACCCAAAAAAGCACCAGGATAATTAGTCTTAATATCATTAATAATACTGCTCAGATTCCAGTTAATATAACCGACTTCTTCGAGAATTAGTGGTCGACTGGGTGACCCACCAGAGGGTGGATTATTGGGATCATTTGGATCATATCTACTACCGACTTGAATGAAAGGTGACGTTCCATAGTTAATGCCCATGTTAGTGGGATCAGAATAGTTATCTGCACCAGCGATAATTGTTGACTGAAAGAGGGTTTGTGCAGCTAATGGCTTGATATTGAAAACAGTCAAACCTAAGATGAAGCTGCTTGTTGCTATTTTTAAAGATGAGATTAGAGTACGCATTGTTTTAATAGATTTTCTTTAAATAGGCTACGATTAGGGAATAAATTTAGCATTTCCAAAAAGATATGATAACCTTTCGTGACGGAGTGCTTCAAGGGCTGTTTAGATTTTGCCACACAAACTATATTTTGGCGAGATAGCGTAATTTCTATTTAACTATTTAACATAGATAACATAGATAAAGAATTGGTTAGGGAGATTTTTCTATTTGTTAGCACTTTCGCAAACGTTGGACAATCAGATAAGAACAGTTCCCAATGAACCTGGGGTTTATTTCATGCGAGATGC
The DNA here is from genome assembly GCF_000169335.1 of Crocosphaera chwakensis CCY0110. GTDB lineage: Bacteria > Cyanobacteriota > Cyanobacteriia > Cyanobacteriales > Microcystaceae > Crocosphaera > Crocosphaera chwakensis. The sequence continues at coordinate 24,991 of NZ_AAXW01000010.1, read as the reverse complement.
TCAAGGTGATATTCTTTACATTGGTAAGTCGAAACAACTGCGATCGCGGGTTCGTTCCTATTTTCAGCCTAGCCAAGATCATAGTCCTCGCATTGCTTTGATGGTTCAACAGGTAGCTAATGTTGAGTTTATTGTCACGGATACCGAAGCCGAAGCGTTAGCCTTAGAAGCTAATCTCATTAAACAACATCAACCCTACTTTAATGTTTTACTCAAAGATGATAAGAAATATCCTTATATTTGTATTACTTGGTCTGAAGCCTATCCTAGGATTTTTATTACGCGCAAACGACGCTTAAATCACAAAAGCGATCGCTATTATGGTCCTTATGTGGATACCCATTTACTTCGTCAAACTTTACGCTTAGTAAAGCGGGTTTTTCCTCTCCGTCAACGGCCTCGACCTTTATTTAAGGATCGTCCTTGTTTAAACTATGATATTGGCCGTTGTCCTGGGGTTTGTCAAGGGTTAATTTCTCCTGAAGACTATCACATAATAGTAGAAAAAGTAGCCATGATCTTTCAGGGAAGAACAGAGGAATTATTACAAAAACTATCAGCACAAATGGAGTTAGCAGCCAGTCAGTTAAAGTTTGAACAAGCTGGTCAAATTCGGGATCAAATTAAAGCCATTAAGGGCTTAGGAATTGATCAAAAAGTAACGTTACCTGATGATACGATTTCCAGAGATGCGATCGCTTTAGCTGCGGATGAGACTTACACTTGTATTCAATTATTCCAAATTCGTGCAGGACGATTAGTGGGACGGTTAGGCTTTTTTGCTGATACGGTTTCAGGCACGCCAGAAAGTATTTTACAACGGGTTTTAGAAGAACATTATTTACAAGTTGATTCGGTAGAAGTTCCCAGTGAAATTTTAGTACAGTACCCACTTCCTGAAACTGATATTTTAAGGGATTGGTTAGGAAATAAAAAAGGAAAAAAAGTCAACATCATCGTACCTCAAAAGCAACAAAAAGCAGAGTTAATTCGCTTAGTAGAACGTAACGCAGGCTATGAATTAGAAAATACAAAACGTCATGCTCAACAAAATTTATTAGCATTAGAAGATTTAGCTCAATTATTAGATTTACCGAGTCTTCCCCATCGTATTGAAGGGTATGATATTTCCCATATTCAAGGATCAAATCCAGTTGCATCTCAAGTAGTATTTATTGATGGAGTTCCTGCTAAACAATCCTATCGTCATTACAAAATAAAAAATCCCAAGATTACCATAGGTCATTCTGATGATTTTGCCAGTTTAGCCGAAGTGTTAAGTCGCCGTTTTCGTTCTTATCAAAACAAATCAAAAACTGAGTTATCAAAGTTAGAAGATTATCCCGATTTAATTATGATTGATGGGGGAAAAGGCCAACTTTCGTCGGTAACAGAAATTTTAGAAAGTATGAATCTTATTCCTCCTTTAAAAGTGATTAGTTTAGCTAAAAAAAGAGAAGAAATTTTCTTACCAGGAGAATCTAAACCTGTAACATCTCATCCCGAACAACCAGGGGTTCAACTATTAAGAAGAGTTCGAGACGAAGCTCATCGATTTGCTGTAACCTTTCATCGTCAACAAAGGTTGAAAAAAAGCCGTCATTCTCGTTTAGAGGATATTCCAGGGTTGGGTTTTCACCGACAAAAACAACTTCTTGCTCATTTTCATTCCATTGATTACATTCGAGAAGCTTCTATTGAAAAGTTACAAGAAGTATCAGGAATTGGTCAAGCTTTAGCAACAGAAATCTATGATTATTTTCACCCTAATTAAAAAAGCATTCAGTATTCACCACTCAGCAGTCAGTTCGGGATAAGCTAGTAGCTACAAGATCGGCGACCATACTATAATAATGTGACTAAGCAATATATAAACACTCCTCATATACAAGGTAATTCTATAATAGGAGGAGTTAGAAGCGCAGGCTCTCATGAGATTCCCAAATAATTATGAAAAATAACTCTTTTATTTGGTTACAAAATTGGTATAGGTCTCAATGTGATGGGGAGTGGGAGCATACTTATGGAATTGAAATAAAAACTCTAGATAATCCGGGTTGGCTGATCCTTATTGATCTATTGGAAACAGAATTTGAGGATTACAAATTTGATGAGGTCAAAATCAAACGCTCTGATAATGACTGGATTAGCTGTCTTTTAAAAAATGGAAAGTTTCAGGGAGCCGGTGGTTCTCTTAATTTGTTAGAGATTTTGAATATATTTCGAGATTGGGTTGAATCAAAAGATTGGCACCATGAAGAAATTGATGATAAAGAATAAAACGTTGACAAAAGAAGTATCGTCCAAGTTGCATTCGGAGAAGGAAGCTCTAACCAAAATACTCTCGTCGAAAATAGCTCGACGGACATTGGATTGATATCAAACGGTAGTGAAAAGATAATCAAAGACCTTTTGTAGAAGTCTATGACTGCAAAAGGCCAGAAGTAGTAAGTCTATTATTATCTTGAAGACTAAGCAAAACGGCGACGTAATAAAGGCTGAATGGTTAATAAAATCAAAACATCAAACCCTATTAATAAGAAGAGAACCCCAAGAAAATTAATATCAAGCCAAGGAGTTTCTATGACAACACTGCCTAAAGACCATTGTCCATTGAGATAGATGTAACGAATGGGTTCAATGGCGTAGGTTAAGGGGTTTAAACTCGCTACTATCTTTAACCATCCTGCCATAAAGGATAAAGGCGCAAGGGCGGTACTGGCGAAGAGTAAGGGTAAATTAGTCACAAAAATGACAGCAATCAGTTCAATATGGCCTGGTAAAGCAAAAGCTAAGCCTAAACTTAATCCTGTCACACCAGCAACGATTAAAAAGACAATTAAAGCGATCGCTCCTAAACCGGCTAAACTAGGTAAACCTGCCCCTAACATGGCACTAGCACCTACAATAACTGCCGTTTGAATGATACTCAGGGTAATAATATATAAAGTAGAAGCAGCCACAATAGAATAACGAGAAGCCAACGGCGCAACCAGTAAACGGTTGAGAAAGCCAAATTCTCGATCAAACATCACAGGAAGTCCTGCATTTAATGCCCCAGAAAAAGCAGTAAAAACGATAATTCCGGGGGAGAGAAACTTAGCATAGTTGAGATCCTCGCCGAATAATCCTTGAGGTGCGTTATAAAATAAAGCTCCAAACAAAACAAGCCACATAAACGGCTGAATAATGCCTGCAATTAAAGTTGAAGGACGGCGTTGTAGTTGAATAAATAAACGCTTCGTCATGGCTAAGGTTTCTTGAGAAAATTCGGATAACCAGTTTCCCTCTGGTTGAATATCACTGATCACACTAGGGGCTAAACTGTTCTTATTTTGAGACGGTGTAATGGTTTGACTCATATTATTTATTGATGATTCTTCAAGGTTATTTTGATCATATAATTTTTCTCAAAAGACAGAGAACTGATCACTGTTTAACTCATTTGTTGTTTTTTCTCTTTTTTGAGATCCCGACTACCTGCTGCAGCGAGTTCTGCATCCATTAAAGTTTGTCCTGTTGCTGCTAAATAAACATCATCAAGACTAGGACGAGATTGGGCTAAGCTGAAGATGGGTAAGTTAGCTTGTTCTAAGGTTTGCTCAATTTTGCTCAAGGAATTGCTACCTGTTGAAACAATTAAATTGAGAGAGTTTCCTTGAGAAGGGTTAATAATAATTTCTTCGACAAAAGGTAAGGTTTCTAGGACACTTTTGGCTTTTTCGGCCTGGTTTATGGGTGAAAACTCTTCTATTCTCAGGGTAACGCGATCGCCCCCTAAACGATCTTTAAGTTGGGATGGGGTTCCGTAGGCGATAACTTCTCCTTTATCGATGATAGCCACATGATCGGCTAATGCGTCGATTTCTTCGAGGTAATGACTGGTTATTAACACCGTTGTTCCGGCTGCTTTGAGTTGTTTAAGGAAGTCCCAAACAATGAAACGGCTTTCTATATCTAATCCTACGGTTGGCTCATCTAACACTAATACATCGGGTTGATGAAGAAGTCCGGCGGCTAAATCGAGACGTTTGCGAATCCCTCCAGAATAGGTTCCTGTTTTGCGATCGCTATATTCTTCTAAGTCTAATAAGCTCAATAATTGCTCAATTCTTGTTTTTGCTGCTTTTTTTGGCAAATGATATAAATCTGCTTGTAATTCTAGTAATTCCCGCCCGGTTAACATTTTATCTAGAGCTACTTCTTGGGCAACATAGCCTAAGCGATTTCTGACGGTTTTAGGCTTGTCTAGGGCTGAAACCCCTTTAACTTCAATTTTGCCACTATCGGGCTTTCCTAGGGTACATAAACAGCGAATGGTCGTGGTTTTTCCTGATCCATTAGGCCCTAAAAGCCCGAAGATTTCTCCTGTTTCAATGGTAAACGTGATGTTTTTCAGGGCTTCTACTGTACCATAATTTTTTTTAAGGGAGTCAATAACAACGATAGGATTATTCATAAATCTGTCTGATTTTTAGATGATGCTTGATATACATTCAATTTTATCTGATAGTCTTTTACTATTTTATTTAGTTTGCTAGTTTAATGTCTTCTTTCGAGCTTAAGCAAAAATTAAAAAATATTAGACTAATATCTAAATATACGGGATTTCTCACTTCTTGATAATTCTCCTGACTACTGAATCGTTAACTCTTGTTTTAGTGTTTTGTCTTCTTTCGTTTGACAGATATTTTCAGGAACTCAAAAGATTACATAATTTAGCAAGAATCTATCTTTAAGGAGATTAAAACAGTAAATAAGTTTAGATAAGCTGTGTATTAAGAATTAAAGTAGTTTATCTAGGAGATAATATTATGATTCTATTAGGAACATCACTATTAGTTATTTTAGGTGTTAGTGGGCTTTTATTATTGAAACGTTTTCCAGCGTTGCGTTTAGCATCAGTGTCATTAGCTGTGACCCTTCTGTTGTTAACAACTATTACCCCTGCTTTAGCAGATACTCAAATAGCTGCATTAGGAGCTAAAGACGAGACTGTTTCTGCTGACGAAACTGACCTTAAATTAAATCCAGGTGGAGGACATTATAGCGGTTTGGAATATGCAGAACGGACGAACGAAGTTCAAAACCCTGTCAGCGATGATGTAATTAAACAAACCATTGACAAAAAAACAGATGGTAGGATTGTCTTTGCTGTTTCTAATGGTTCTGTGAGACTTTCAGGACAAATTGATAATAAAGAAGACGCTCAAAATTTGATTAGTCAAATCAAAGAGATTCCTGGAGTTCATGAAATTACATTTGATTTAGGATTAGAAAACGCTAATAGTTAGAAAAGTTATCAGTCAATAGCAATTATTGTTTTTATTGCTTTCTGACAATTAAGTAATATAGAGTTAGAGTAGAGAGTTAATAACTCTTTTCTCTAATTTTCTTTGTATTAAATTCGATGATTAGCAACAGCACCTAACAGAGGTAAATTCAATTTTTTAATTTCTTTAACTGCTTTTTTAAAGAGAGATTGAGGTGTTTTTTGAATCGTAGCTACTAAAAGAATGCCATCAGTTTGTTTAGCCATAAATTTAACATCGGAACTGAGGAAAAAGGAAGGAGTATCATAAATGACTAAATCATAGGTTTTGCCTAATTCTTCGATAAGACTATTAAACTTGGGAGACCACAAATATTTTCGAGAAGGTTTGAGGTTTTCTCCCATGGGTAATACAGATAAATTATCTATATCTCGAACCGACTCAATAATAGCTTGGGGTGAAATTTGTCCCTCAAGCACATCTATCAGTCCTTTGTGATTAGAAACATTTAATAGATTGTGGAGTTGAGGATGAGAAAAATTAGTATCGACTAATAGTACCTGTTGACCTTTTTGCGCTGCGTTAATGGCTAAATTAACGGCTATAGTTGAACAACCATCTTCTGGTTCGGCAGAACATACTATCAAAGAACGAAGATTAGTCCCTTGCTCTTGTATATATAATTGTAGATAAAGATCGTCAAATGCTTCGAGAAAACTTGAGTCTTGGGTTGGTAAAAATAAAGCTTCTTCTTCTGTTGATTCGTGATGGTTATCATTAGGAACGGTTTCGACAATATCTGGTTTTTTTTGGGGTAAATGGGAAACAGAAATCCCATCAGATAAAACAGCACGATCATCTTTGGGTATTTCACCTAGTAAGGGAATACCTAGCAGTTGAGAAATATCTTCGGCGGTATAGAAAACATTTCGGCGTTTTTCCCAAAGAAATGCGAGTCCACTCCCCAATAAAAGACCTGCCATGGCCCCTGCTAGGAGTTTCTTTTTGCGACTGGGGGGAGATCCGATCGGATTTCCCTGTGCATCCAAAGGAATTTGGGGTTCACCTAATAATTCCCAAGGAAGTTCCTGTGCTGCCTCAACTTTGAGGGTTTCTCGTTGTAGGAGCAATTTATTGAGAATCTCTTCTGTCAGTTGAATTTGACGTTCAAGCTCACTATACTCATTAATTAAATTAGGATAACGTTTAACCTGTTGTTCAAGTTGTTGTCTAGTAGGTTCAATAGACTCTAATTGAGCCTCTAAGCTTTTAATTTGATTAGTTGTTTCTAATAACTGTTGAATGAGTCCGAGACGGGTGGGATCTTGAAATTCTAATGCGTTTGAATTGGGGGAAACGGATAACCCATTTTTGGTAATAATTTCTTGAGTGGTTTGATTAAGTAATGTTTCAATATTTTGTTTTTGCTCTCGTAAGTCTAGAACTTGGGGACTATTATCGGTAAAAGTTGCTGAGGCAACGGCAATTTGGCTGTTGAGTTCCTGCAGTTGAGATAGGAGTGCTACTCTGGTAGGATCTTGACTTAGGGTAGCAGCAGCAAAGGCTTCATCAGAGGATAATCTTAGTTGTTGTTGTAGGGAATTAGCTAGTTTTCTTTGAGCTTGAAGTTGAGTGTTGAGATTTAACTTTTGTTGTTCTAAGCTACTAATTTGAGTGAGGACTTCTTGATTTTTTGGCAGTGGATCAATTAAGTCGTAGTTTTGCCGTAATTCTTTCTGTCTACTTTTGAGTTTTTCTAATCTCTGTTGTAATTCTGGGAGTTGTTCATCAATAAACTTGACCCCCGCCTTAATATTGGTTTCTCTGTCTTCAGAACTGTATTCAAGGAAAGTCTCAGATGCTGTTTTGAGGACGTTTAGAACTTCCTGAGGATTTTTGCCTGTATAGGAGACTTGAAATATTTTTGTTTCTGATCCCCTTCCTTGTCCCACTTGAGCGCGAGTTACCTCGAAATTTTCTCGCAAATCTTTCCAGATGGCGGGTACTGGGCGAATGGGGTCTTTTTCATGGACTTCTTGAGCAATTTGACGAGTCATTCCTGGATTGGTGAGGAAGACAAGATTCGTAGGATAATCTAAGGCGAATAAATCATCACGAGGAACTCCCTCAGTACGAGCGAGGGTAGTGGGATTTGTAAGTTTACCACTAGCAGTGATAGGTTCTACCAATAAAAAGAAGTTGCCAGTATAAGTATAAGGATCTTGGCTACTCCACATCCAGGCTCCAAAAGTTGTCAAACAGGTCAATCCACCGATTAACCAAGCTTTTCTCAAAAAAGTTCGTAAATAAGGGCGAAAGTTAAGACCTTTGTTCTCGGAGGAACCTCCTTCTTCAAGTTCTTCCACTGGTAAGTCTGGTAATGATGTAGTCACGGATCACCTTATTGCTGACATTAAATAATAGTTCAATTTTAGCATCCGTTTTTATCACAGTTGTTTCAGTTAAAGAAGGCAGAATTGGAAAGGCAAAAGGCAGAAATCTCGGTCAAGTTAGTTTTTAGTTTGCGTTTAAGAGGATTTTACGGTTTTAATTACTGGCATTTGCTCGAGGGGAACGGTAAAAGTTACCGTGGAACCGAGTCCTTCTCCCATGCTATAAAATTCCACTTGTCCCCCCATCGCTTGCACTAGCTTTTGAGAAATGGCTAAACCCAGTCCAGTTCCTCCATAAGCTTTGGTGTGGGACCCATCCACTTGTACAAATTTTTCAAAGAGTTTGGCTTGTTGATCGAGGGAAACCCCGATACCGGTGTCAGTAACACTGACTTTAACTAGACCAGGAAATTCTTGATCTTGATATTTGATTTTCTTTTTGACGATTTCTGCGTTGACCACAATACTGCCTTCATGGGTGAATTTGATGGCGTTACTGACTAAATTGAACATAACTTGGAGTAGTCGCTGATAGTTACCATAAACCATAATGGGGGTTAAGGTACTCGGTAGTTTACTGCGAAACGCTAGATGCTTGCGTTGAGCTTGGGGTAAAGTAAAGTTATCAACCGCTTGGAATAATTCAGCTAGTTCGACAGACCCTAATTCAAGATCCATTTTACCAGCTTCAATTTTGGCAATATCGAGAATATCATTAATGAGATTGAGAAGATGTAGGGCTGATTTGTGTGCCTCTTCAAGGAATTCTTGTTGTTCTTGGGCATCATCAGCCATACCGTCTAAAATCAGTTTAAGGAAACCAATGATCCCATTAAGAGGGGTTCTTAATTCGTGGGTGGTACTGGCTAAGAAGTCACTTTTGAGTCGAGATGCCTCTTCTGCTGCGAGGGTGGCTTGTTCGAGTTCTTGATATAGAGTAGCATGAGCGATCGCGGTTCCCACTTGGTCAGCTAATTCTTGGATTAGTTCGATTTCGGCAGGACACCAATACCGACTGCGATCGCATTGTTGTAAACAGATTAACCCATTGCGTTGATTTTGATAAAAGGTCGAAATAATTAAAATCGATTGTATTTGATAGCCATCTTCGACTAAGTGTTCAAAAATTACGGGTTCTCGTTGGTTTAAGGCTTGTTGCCACCAAGGGTCTTTTTCTGGACTGAAACGGTTTCCTAACTGTGAAGTACAATAGGGAACACAGTATTCTGCTTTGATGTCTAAATATTCTTGATCAGATCCAATTGCAACCATCAGGCAACGACTAACTTGCAAAGCTTCTCCGAGACTATCTACGGTTTGCTGCCAAATGGTTTCTAAATTTAGAGTCCGTCTAATTTTTCTAGCAATTTTGGTCAGGAGTTTTTGATAGGGATCGGGATGAGTAGGTAAAGCAGAATTATTAATTAAACTCAGATCGTTGTTTTGTAAGCAATGCCCCATCACTAACACAGTGGTTACTGGCTTTGCTTTCTTAAAGATAGGACTGATAACTAATTCTAGGGGAAAGGATTGACCTTTATATTCAAATTGACAATAACACTGTTCAGGTATTTTTCTTTCTAAGACCCTTCTAATTCTTTCATAATAAGCTTCTGGGGATACTGGTTTCAGACTTTGTTCTGGAAAAAAGCCGATAATATCTTCTGGTTCAATGGCTAATTCTTGCCCTAAATCCCCGTAAAATGACAAGTATTTTCCTGATTTATCTTGAACGTATACTAACTCAGTTTCCAATGCTTGCCAGAAAGCAGGGTCAGTTATGGGATTTGATGACATTTCATCGGCTTGAATCTGAGAGTTGTGTAGTTTGATCAAGGATTCCATGGGTCATTGTTTAAAATGGGCAGAATTGGGGAAGACATAAAATTTAACATTGAGAGAAAAGGATGTTTCTCTGATCTGAGTGAAGTTGTTCATTGTCATATCCCGATACACTAAATATGCCCCAAAACTTAGATAAACTTATCAACTTCAAGATATGACCGAGGTTGTTGCCTCGGTCGGATGCTGCTAAATTTTGTTACTGGTTCTAATGGCAATAACTGCAGGACGAGGAGGATCATTAGCCTGTTTACTGGGCCAGTTAGAACCCAAGGGAACGGTTCGGGTTTGCGTAAATGTTTCTCCTGAGGTAGTCAACAAAGAAAACTCTCGTACTTCACTGGCCTTGTTTTGACGGGTTCCATAGGCTTCTCCTGGATGTTGTACCGCTAAAAATAGGGTTTGTTGATCCTGTGTCAACCAGGGTCCGGTCATTTCTACTTCCATAGGTCCAATGGCAAAAGGAAAAGCCGTTCCTTTATTTTCTCCCTGAAGGGGTAAATACCACAGCGTATTGTTCCCAAAGATCCCCACCAGACTTTTTGTACTCACTGGTTCCCCGTCTTTAACGCGATCTTTAATTTCTTGGTTATGGCTACTGGTGGACATATCGGTAACCATCCATAAGTCTCCCTGGTTATCAAACATCAGGTTATCGGGGTTAGCAAACCCCATTCCTCCTTGAGCAGGTTCTCCTCCTGTGGCTAAGATATCCCAACGAAAACTCATAGCGGCCGGGTTATTTTTATCTTCTATAATTTTCATGATCCAGCCATATTCATAATTCATTTCCCCATTAGGACCCTGAAATACTGCCTTATCGGGTCCACCGTCACTTCCGGGGGTTCCAGAGGTAAAGGTAACGTATAAAACCCCATTTGTGTCGATTTCTGTGTCCTCTGGACGGGCTGTACAGGTTATTCCTACTGCACTGGCTGCAAAATGAGCATCGATTAAAATCGCCCCTTGTTTTTCTTCTGAGGTTCCTACATAAAGATCCCCTAAGGTTTTAAATTGATTTTTGAAGGGGATAATGTCTTGATCGTCGGTAACTTTCATCATTCCCCCAAAGGTGCGATCGCTGTTAGGTAAGGTGACTAAACCTCCTTGAACAGTTGAGGGTAACACAGGATTGATAGGGGTTTCTGGGGTTAACGCTACCCATTTTCCAGTTCCGTCGTCGTTAAATACAGCACCGTATAACATTCCTGAGTTCATTAATTTAGAGTTTTTCTTATCTTGAGGCTCGCTAATATTGCCATCTGAGACAAACTTATAAAGATGGCCTCCTCTGCGATCGCATCCTGAATAGACGGCTAATTTTTTACCTGTTTCAGCACGAAAGGCCACTGCTTCGTGGCGATAACGTCCTAACCAGGTATGTTTTGTCCCATAATCGTTTTTATCACTGGGATCAATTTCTACCATCCAACCATATTTATTACCAGCTAAACCAAACGCATTGCCCCGTCCATCGAGATATTCTTCGGTCATCAAAAAAGGGGTTTCAGAGGGATCTAAAGAGGAACCATCGGCCATTACGGGTTCAGGAACTTGATCTTGAATATTTTCTTCTGCACTCAGTACAGTTCCCCAGGGTGTAGTTCCCCCGGCACAGTTTTGAAAGGTTCCGATAATTTTACTGCCTAAACTGTCCTCATAACCTAGTTTATTCGTTTTCTCAAAAATTTTTACCCCTGGTCCTGTGGCTTTAAGATAATGACCATCTTCTAACCCAGATATTCCGGTAATGCGTCTATCGGCTTCTGAATAGGTGCGTTGCCATTCTCCTTGAGCATTTTTTCTTAAGGAAATAACTCCTATTCCTTGATCAATTAATGCTTCTGAGGCGATCGCTTCTATTTTAGCTTTGAGGGGATCATCGTTAGCTAATTTAAACGCATTTATTTTGCCATCGTTTTTATCTGCGACTTCTTTTACGTCTTGAAAAGGGAGGGTTTTACCTATTACTTTTTCAGAAGTTTCTCTCCAAGTTTTCCCACTAATATATTCAAAATTAATGGTTAAAAATCCCTCATTTGATTTAGTTTCTATTAAGGATAAGTAATCGTTATTATAACCAAAGCGAGAGTTACCTACTTTATCTCCCCATTGGGCAATGACATCATAGGTAAATCCTTCTGGTAAGACCACATCATCAATGACTTCATAAGTCTTATAAACTGCTTTTTGTTGTTCATCGCTTAAATAGTCACTGGCTAAAGGAATTGGTATTTTAACAGGGGTAAAAGTTAATGATTCGCTACCTTGAATGATTTTGTTAATCTTATCTTTACCTTGATTCGCCATCACCAAAGGACTCGATAAACCCTTAGTTGCTTGAGATAATAGGGCTGTCCCTGTAGTGACCCCTAAAAATTTCAATAGATCCCGTCTTTTTATGACCATAAACTTCTCTTAAACTTGTCAATATTTGGTTTCTAAACTAGATATGATAGCCTATATTAGTTACATGACCAACAACTAATAATTGCTTCAAATTTTAATAGCAGTATAAAAAAATGTTGATATTATTCTTGCTTTTAAACTTTGTTGTAACTTATAATTTTCTAGTGGGTAACAGCTTAGTTGTTTCTCAAGACTTATTTTTTTGTTCTCTAGCTTTTATTTTGTCTGCGGTTGCCAATTAACTAGCAGTCGTTAGAATACGAATGAATGGAATATGTTTTTGTTTACCTTAAGTATCAATTTCGTTCTTTTAAAAAGCAAAGCCGTAATTATTAATCAAACTTGTTTTTCTTGTTTCTTTTCAAAATATTGTTGATGGTAACCTTCAGCTAAATAATATTCAGATGCCTTCTTGATTTCTGTAACAATATCTTTATCATACTGATCAGAATTTTGAAGTTTTCTTTTAGACTCCCTTGCCATTTTTTCTTGTTCAGCATTATGATAAAAAATCACAGAACGATACTGATCACCTCGGTCTGCTCCTTGGCGGTTTAAACTGGTAGGATCGTGAATATTCCAAAATGTTTCTAATAATTCTTGATAACTAATAATTGTTGGATCATATTCAACTTGTACCACCTCAGCATGACCCGTTATCCTAGCACAAACATCTAAATAACAAGGGTTTTGCCAATGTCCTCCCATATACCCCACCGAAGTAAAAACGACCCCTTTTAACTGACGAAAAGCAGCTTCTACTCCCCAAAAACAGCCGGCTCCGAATGTTGCTTTATCCATAAAATTATTATTGATTATTAGTTATTAATTAATTCAGTTACTTCTACGGCCTAATTCATAGACACCGCAAGCCATACAAGCTAAAATACCCATACTAATTGACCAACTTTGACCTAATCCTAATTCTACTCCCCAATTACATAAGCCCCCAAGAATAAAAAAAGGAAAAATGCTAAAAAGAGAAGCATAAAACGCATTTTGAGATTCCCTTGCTTGACGAGTTTCTTCAAATTCCTCTTGAGAAATATATAGCGATCGCTCAGCAAAATTAAACCAACGATTTAACCCTTCTATAATCTTTTCTCTTATGGAAGAAAGTCCTAAATAAAGTGATAATGACCATAAACAACTACCAGCAATAACAACGGTATCAATAGAAAAGCGAAAGGGAATAAAATCAATAACCATGATAAATGTAAACTGTTGATTAAAAAGGGATTAACAGTTTCTAGATTTTAACAAGATTGAGAAAAAGTCAGCAATTGTATACTGGTCACTGATAACATTCCCTTGTCGTCTCGGCAACTTTGGTTAAAAATAGCTATCATGCAAGCTAACGTATAACTTTTGGTTTTCCTCTGATCTGGTGTGAGTGGTACTGTCATGCAATATTTAAAAAATATTAAACCTAGTCTCAAAGGACTTCGTTTGTTAGTTTCGGTGGGTATAAGTGCATTATTGGTTCCTATGAGTCTTAATGGTTGGCAACAGTCTTCTTCCCAAGCTCAGTATGTCCCGGCGACTAATTCTAGCAATACCTGGCAATATGCGTCATTTCCCGTTGAAAATTTCCAAACCTATACTTCTGGATATGGTTATCGTACCTCTCCGATTACAGGAAACTCTCAATTTCATCGGGGGTTAGATATGGCCGCACCCTTGGGGAGTTATGTTCGTAACTGGTGGGGAGGAAGGGTGGTTGCTCTTTCAGATCATACTGCTTGTGGAACCATGATTACCATTCAATCAGGACAGTGGACTCATATCTATTGTCATTTGATGGGATCGATAGAAGATAGTTCCCAAGGTCGCTATTTTGTGGATAGGGAAGGGGGACTGGTTCTCTGGTTAGGTCAAGATGTACCCGCCGGCGCTAGAATTGGTCGTGTAGGAATGACAGGACGAACCACAGGTCCCCATCTTCATTGGGGGTTAAAATATCGGGGAGAATACCTCGATCCGGCTTTAGTTTTGCAAGAGATGTATGGAGGTCAAGCGAATCTTTGAACTGAAAAATCCCACGACGCTTCTAAATATGTAGTTTATTATAATTTTTGAGAGACATATAATGAAACTTATAAAAAATAAGAAACAATAATATTGCAAAAGTAGAAACAATAAGATTAATTGAAAGGAAGCTATGATTTGTGAGGGATCAGGGTACAATGGGGGAGACGGGAGAATTAGCAACGTCAGAGGAGGTGCGGGATGACAACCTTAAGTTTGACAGGGCAAGACATTTCTGTATTCACAGAGCAAGATGTAGCAGATCTGGCAGGACGACTCGAACAAGATGACTATACCAACCCCTTTGAAGCCCTCAAAGATTGGCATACATTACGGGCGATCGCCTTTCAACGCCAAGACCTAGCAGAACCATACTTGTACTTGCTCGACATCGAAGCGTATGACGAAGCATAATTATGCTCAAGTCTAAATCTGTCCTCATAGGCATTAGTGGCGGTATAGCTGCCTATAAAGTCTGTGAGGTTATTTCTTCTTTATTCCAAGCAGGGGCTGAGGTTCGGGTTATCCTCACTGAATCTGCCCAACGTTTCATCACACCGTTAACGGTTTCTACCCTCAGTCGTCATCAAGCCTACACTGATGCAGAGTTTTGGCAAGGGACTCATTCTCGTCCTTTGCATATTGCCTTGGGAGAAAAGGCGGATTTATTTTTGATTGCACCTTTGACAGCGAATACTTTGGGGAAGTTAACTCATGGGTTGGCAGATAACTTGTTAACGAATACGGTTTTAGCTTCTGAGTGTCCCATTTTACTCGCACCGGCCATGAATACAGAAATGTGGGAACAGCCTGTAATACAAAGGAACTGGCAACAGTTGAAGCGTAATGTTCGTTATCATAGTATTGGGCCAGGTTCAGGGTTACTCGCTTGCGATCGCGTGGGATCGGGGCGTATGGCCGAACCGAGGGAAATTATCACTAAATTAAAGTCTATTGCTTACACTCAAGGACAAGAAGATTTTAAAGGTAAACGCATTTTAATTAGTGGAGGGGGAACCAGAGAACATCTTGATCCGGTGAGATTTTTAGGTAATCCTTCCACGGGAAAAATGGCCTTAGCCCTAGCCCAAGCAGCCAGCGATCGAGGTGCTATTGTTACCCTAGTTCATGGACCCATTGCACCGGAATTACTGTCCTTATCTCCTGATTATAAGCTCATCTCTGTGGTGAGTGCTGACCAAATGGAAGCAGTGATCATGAGCCATTTAGTTGAGTCGGATATTATTATTATGTCTGCTGCAGTAGCTGATGTAAAACCTGCTAATTATGCGGATTATAAATTACCTAAAAAAGAGCTACCTACTGAATTAAAATTAGAGTCAGTTACTGATATATTAGCTAATCTAGGAACTCTGAAAAAAAACCATCAAACCTTAATCGGATTTGCAGCACAAACTGGGGATATCGTCAATCCTGCTTTAGAAAAATTAAAGCGTAAAAATTTAGATATTATTGTCGCTAATCCTATCGACCAACCAGAGGCAGGGTTTGGAACTAATACCAATCAAGCTATTTTTATTGATGCTAATGGACAACAAAAAAACATTAATTCTTGCTCTAAATTAGAACTAGCTCATCGATTATTAGATTTTGTAAAAATCAAAGGAATTAGTCCTGAACAGTGATTAATTACTCATCTCGATTTTCGGCATCAATAATCAAAGCTTCAGCTATTTCTAAAGCTGTGTGTCTGAGAATTTTTTCTTGTTCCCCGGATGCACCTTCATCACTAACCATTGAGTAGATATGAGGATTAGCAATCATACCACTTAAAACTTGTGCAGCTAACGAACTAAGAACTTCTGAATTTCTTCGTTTACTCATTGTTTCATCTCCTATTTTTTCTAGAAAAATAATAGAAAAAAGTAATCATTCGCAACTTAACCACTTATCCATTCCTCTGCTTGTAAAAGTTGCTCATTATGAAAAACTTTAACAGGACAGGGTAAAATGAATCTGAATAGTTTAGTGACGATTCGTATCCACTGAATATCGGAAACTAGGGCAATTTTTTCAAAATCAGACCAATGAGTTAAACCTAGTTTTAAATCTTCCCACATAGCTTTAATATCAAACCCAGAAAAATGATCTCCTAGTTCATACAATAAACGGATTTTTTTGTACTGCCTGAGTTTATTTTCAACAGCAGGAATAATCACTGATTGATAATCATCTCCAGTAACTTTACCGTCTGCTTCTAAAGCTAACACTAAATCATTTTTTACTGTTAAAAAATTAATCATTATCAGACCCTCCTTAACTAACTTAACACCCTAAGTTTTCTAACCAAAACTTAATAAATTATAGATTATTGAGCAAAACTTAAGAATAGTAAACCACCTCCTAAGATAGTTTCGACTATTCCAGCTATCTTAATATAGCGTTGTAAAAATTCATCAGACCAATTTTTAACGAAATTTGCCCAACCAGGAACAAGAAGATAGAGAATACATTTAATGGTAACTAACCACCCAACCATAGTAATCATCACTGTCCAGTTAGTCGTCCAAAGATTATGACCAAAAACCACAATTAACCCCCAAGGAAGGAACAAAAGTGACCAGGAGATTAACCAAGTCTGTTTTGTTAATAGTTCTTTAACTAAATCTTTCCAAACTAAACTTTGTAACAGATAGGATAAACCCGTTATCATTAAAAAACTAGCGATAATTCGTTCAATTATTAGTGTCATGACTTACCTCCTTGATGACAACCTATTGACAAGGAAGGCTAGAAATCGATGGTTTTATCTTATTCGACTCTATATTTCTATTATAATCATTTTTTATTTTATTAGGGTTACGCTTCTTTAATTAGAGCAAGTATCCAAGCAGCACCTAAACTAAGCCAAATAAGCAATTCTAGCCATTTTATCCAGTAAGTTTGCTTCCACCACAGTTTAACCCATGAAAAATTTATATTCTGCCAATAAGTTTTAAGATTATTTCGCCATTGCACAGGACTATCTTGAGGTTTATAGAACCAGTTAAACATAGAAACAAAAAAAGGTAATCCACCCACTTTAGCACTGACTAATAAATGACCGGCTAAACTAATAAACATGATTAGCCAGGATAATAAATGAGCTAAATACCAACTATGATTAAGTTCTCCATTAGGCAACCATTTTTCATCCATCATTTTGCCAGTAAAAACTGCAAACGTCAGGGAAAAAAGCATCAAGGTATTAATAACCCGATGAAGATGATAAGACCAACCTTTTTGAGAAACATGGCTTAACTTAGAAAAAGTATTTCGTTGAATTAAACGTTTTCGGCCTTGATGAAACGCATAAAAAACTAAAGTAGGAAAAATCAATAAAGTCCAAAGTGCGAAAGTCCCATGAATTCCTTCGATTTCTTCAAACTTAGGTAAAGGAATTTGTCCCCATCTACCGTCATAAACATCATAAGTCCAGTAAGCGGTAATCATCGCCAGGATGAGAAATAAAGCAGTTAAACCGTGGACTATGCGGAGTAATAAAGGTTGATAAGGTTGTATAATTTTCATGACGATAAAGAATGCTTACATAGGATAGGCTTAAGGAAGAAAGAAGATAATAACTATCTCTTTTTCCTTTTGCCTGTGTATTTATCTATTGTTCTGATTCAACCATAGAAAAGAACCCAGGAACCCTGCCGGCGGCAGCACCACCATCTTTTTGAGAAAGGATGACAGCACTAATTTGATCACTCATCACTGCTACTTTCTTTTCCGTTTGTTTCTCACAAGTTAACTCAATTAACTGAGAGGTTCCTGATTTCATGGCATTGACAATTTGATCATAAAGTGTTTGTGCATCTTCAACTTCTTTACGTTGCACCGAAATAGGAAGAGGGGTGTACTTTAGGGCTAAATCAATACTAATCATTAAGGCTCCTTGCGGTAAATGCTTTCTATCTTATTATGGGTTAAAAATGGGGAGTGTAGGAAGGGTGCAGAGTCGTGATTTAAGAATGAGACTTTAAAGGATAAAATAGTAATACCGTTGATCTTGGAAGTTGAATAAATGAATACTTGCGTGTTAATGGCGAAAGTCATTAGTAATCCTGAATTACGCTATACCCCAGATAACCAAACAGAAGTGGCGCAAATGTTGGTAGAATTTGAAGGACGACGAAAAGAAGATGCGCCTTGTACCTTAAAAGTTGTCGGATGGGGCGGCTTAGCAACACAGATGAAAGAAAGTTGCACCGAAGGCGATCGCTTAATTTTAGAAGGTCGTTTAGCTATGAATACGTTTGAACGTAAAGAAGGATTCAAGGAAAAACGGGCAGAATTAGTTATTTCTCGCTTTTATCCTTTAGATGGGGTCGGCGAGTCTTCTTCTGCGGATAATGTGGTTTCTTTTGATTCTGCTCAATCATCCCAATCGATGGATAATCATTATGATGAAGATGACTATGATATGGATGAGTCAGAAACAGCAACCCCCAGCTCAGATAATGAAGCTGATGATCCCATTCCTTTTTAATTAATTTCTAATCAATCTCTTTTATATAAACAATTTTTGCGGGGTTTAATAATATTAAACCCCTAATAAGCTTAGACACAAAATGATTAGATAATGAAGTTAAACAACTACTTAAATCTAGTGAAGAAAAATTATTGCTCCTAATAATTTGATACCATTGTAGTAAAGAAGTTTTACTTTCAGGATATTTAGCAACAAATTTATTACTTGGTTTGCCTGCAATAATGTGCATTATTTCATATCAAAAAATTAATATAGGGGTCAACAGTTGTGAACCCCTACAAAATGATAATAATTAAAAATAACTACACAGGAACAGCTAATAATTGATCCACTTGCTTCGCGGTTTCAAAGAAGCAACGAACATTATCTTCAGGAGTTCCCACTAAAACGCCATGACCTAAGTTAAGAATATGGCCACCTCTTCCTGCTTTGCGTACTGTGTCGAGAATACGCGCTTTGATGAAGTCTTGGGACCCAAATAAGACACCTGGATCAATATTTCCCTGTACTTTCATGTCTTTACCTAACCGTTGTCTGGCTTCGGCCATATCCACAGTCCAGTCAACGCTAACAATATCGACACCAGACTGTCCCATTCTCTCTAAGACACCAGCACTACCACTAATATAGAGAATTAACGGAGTATCGGGGTGGGTTTCTTTAACCTGACGCACTACTTGTTGTTGATAAGGTAAAGCGAAGGTTTCATAGTCCTGGGGACTCAGTTGACCAGCCCAAGAATCGAACAATTGTACTACTTGCGCTCCACAGTCGATCTGATAACGCACGTAAACAGCGATCGCATCAGCTATTTTGCTCAAAAAACTATGTAGAATCTCAGGTTGAGAAAAGGCCATACTTTTGATGATGGCATAATTCTTAGAACTTTTTCCTTCAATAGCATAAGCAGCCAACGTCCAGGGTGATCCCACAAATCCTAACACAGTGGATTGATTACCCACTTCTTGACGTAAACTTTGTAAGATAGTTTTGATGAAGGGTAAGGACTCTTCTGGATCTAAAGGACGTAAGTTATCCACTTGTTCTTTAGTACGAATAGGGGGATCAATAACAGGCCCTTTGCTTTCGACAATATCGAAAGGGATACCCATTCCAGGTAAAGGGGTTAAAATATCAGAGAACATGATGACCCCATCCGGTTGAAACGCTCGCCAAGGTTGCAGAGAAATTTCGATGGCAAGGTCAGGATTTTCGGATCTTTCACGAAAACTGGGGTATTTTTCCCGTAAATCCCGATATACTTTCATATAGCGTCCAGCTTGTCGCATCATCCAAACAGGTGGACGATCTAAGATTTCTCCCCGTGCAGCACGAAGAAGATAGGGTGTATCGTTAGCTCCTGTCATTATGGCTTCCCCAGTAATAAGCGTGCATTGTTCAGCCTATCATTAGGGGTGGCAAGTGTTATAGCATTTGTAACGAATGTTTATTATTAAAATTTAGGAGTCAGGAGTCAGAAGTTCCTTACTCCGTTCCGGCGCTATCGTACAGAAGGCAGAAGCAGAATAATTATTAATTATTAACTATTCGATTTTTTGTGACAAAACTGAACTCTTCAGAAAACACTTTATTTAGTCATTCATTTTCCGTAATAAAATGATAATTAATTGTTTTTTTACTCTAGAAGATCCTCAAAAGATTGGTTTCATTACCTGCTGAAGAATATGAAGTTTTTAGACTTTTATATGGAGCAAAACTTTCTAGTCAATTGCCAATATAGTTAGGAGGTTTTACTATTTATGATTTTTCAAAAATCAGTAATTTCAAGAAAAGTGGGCATAGCCTACCCTAAATATTAGAGCAAGACTGATTTAGGTTAAAATAATAATGAGGACTTTATTTTAGAAAATAGCAAAGCATTAGCTAAAAATTGTTAAGAAAAATAAAAAAATTACATTCCCTTTGATCATGGACGGAAAATGGCAAATTGGTTCTTTATTGGCTATTCCCCTTTATATTGACTCTTCTTGGTTCTTTATTTTGGGATTAGTTACTCTCGTTAATTCTCAAGAAATCACCCAACTTAACTTAGTGGGAAATCTCTGGTGGTTAGCCTGGATTGCAGGACTAATGCTGGCTTTATTGCTCTTTATATCGGTACTTCTCCATGAATTAGGTCATAGTTTAGTGGCCTTAGCTCAAGGCATCAATGTTAACTCCATAACCTTGTTTATGTTTGGAGGAGTCGCAGCTATCGAAAAAGAATCAGAAAACCCCATCGGAGCGTTTTGGGTAGCCATTGCCGGTCCATTGGTGAGTTTAGGATTATCGGTTCTTCTATTTACCCTCTTATATACTCTTCCGTCCCGTGAAAACTTAGATACAGTGCGGGGTTTATCGGTCTATATGATCGAAGATATCGCTAGAATTAACTTAGTGCTAGGGATTTTTAATTTAATTCCGGGTCTACCGTTAGATGGGGGACAAGTGCTGAAAGCGATTGTCTGGAAACTAAAAGGCGATCGCTTTACAGGGGTGCGATGGGCGGCCGCTAGTGGTCAATTAATCGGTTGGTTGGGTATTAGTTTAGGTCTATTTTTAATCCTCTTAACCGGTAGCTTAAGCGGACTGTGGATAGTCTTTATCGGTTGGTTTGTACGACGGAATGCAGAAAATTATCAACGCATCACTCAATTACAAGAAAGTCTCTTAACGATTACAGCCATTGATGTTATGACTCGTGAGTTTCGCGTTATTAATGCTCATCTAACCATAACTCAATTTGCCCAAGACTATTTACTCACAGAACTTCATGATGTTATGGTCTATTTTGCTGCATCAGAAGGACGGTATCGAGGATTAATTGTCATCGAAGACTTACAATCGATTGAACGCAGTCAGTGGGATACCATGACATTATGGGACATTGTTCATCCTTTAAATACCATTCCCTCAGTGACTGAAAAAACTTCTGTTGTTACCATTATTGAAAAGCTAGAAGCTATCAATGAGCGTTATATTACTGTGTTGTCCCCTGCTGGTGCTGTAGCAGGAATTATTGATCGGGGGGATATTGTCAAAGCGATCGCAACTTATAATCAGTTACCCATTCCTGAAACAGAAATTAAACGTATTAAAGAAGAAGGGACTTATCCCAGTTATTTACAATTACCCGCGATCGTGAAAACCATTGACACCTGAGTAAGAACTCAGGAAAATTATTGGAACAAGAGATGAGATAATAGCTCAATGGGTTGATATAGGGCAACATGAGCAAGGAGAATTCTGCATCAGAATCAAACTCTCCCCAAACCACCATTATTGCCATCATTAATGGGAAAGGGGGTGTGGGTAAAACCACAACGGCGGTGAATGTAGCCGCTATTTTAGCTGAAAAACAAGACGTTTTACTGGTAGATGCTGACCCACAGGGTTCAGCCAGTTGGTGGACGCAACGAGGAAAGGAGGGTATGGATTTTGATTTAACTGAAGAAAATAACCCCCAAATCCTGCAAAAACTGCGTAAAGTACAAGAATATGATCTAATTGTTGTAGATACTCCTCCGGCCTTACGGTCTGAAGCCCTAAACTCAGTCATCACCTGTGCCGATTATATTATTCTGCCCACACCGCCGGCGGCCATGGATTTAACTGCACTTATCGAAACTGTCAAAACGGCAGTCATGCCGTTAAAGGTCGCTCATCGGGTATTATTAACAAAAGTAGACTCTCGCAGTTTAAAAGAAACCCTAGAGGCTCAAAACACCTTACTCGAGTTGGGAATTCCTGCTTGCCATGCCTTTGTGCGTCAATACAAAGCCCACGAAAGAGCCGTTTTAGAAGGGGTTCCTATTACCGAATGGCGTGGCAAAAATGCCAAAGAAGCTCAAGCAGATTATCGCAGAGTCGTCGAAGAATTACAACGGGATTGGAATCAATTATGACAAAAAAAGAATTATCAGATTTAATACGAGAAGAAGCCAAAAACAACTCAGAAAACGCTTCTCAAACAGGTCAAATGCCTACAGTTCCTATCAATCGCACTCGTATGACGAAAGCCCAATTAGATGAACTCATCACTGAATTAAACCAGGCTTTACAGCAAGAACAAAAACAAGTCAATAGCTTACAAAATCAAGTCAAAACCTTAGAAACTGAAATTAAAGATGAAAGAGAATTAAGTAGGCGTTTGCAAAACGAATTAAAAGATGCAGAAGACTATCAATCCCAATTAAACGAACAAAAACAATTGGTGGAAAAACTTTATACGCAACTGCAACAAAAAGAAGAGTTGGCAGTAGAATTAGCCGAAAAAAATGAATTAATCGCTTCTTTACAGGCCAAACTACAAGAAGAACCTAAACCCCTGGTTCCCACTGCTCCGGCTCGACAAGAATTGCAAGTAAAAGAAACAGCTTTAACTCGGCAAGCTAAAGAGTTAGAACCTTTTGCCGCTCCTGCTTCAGCCAGCAAACCATTGACCAATGAAGATATTGGCTGGTTTGATTAATAAAGCAAGTTTTGAATATAGGATTTAATGCTTTTGTTAGTTGAAATGCTCAATTCTTACCTTTTTTAAACAAGTCCGTGTTTCTTGTTACCTTGAAAATTAATTGATCATCCATTATTAATTATCCATTAACTTATGTCTGATTCAACTTCATCCAAGATTAATGAAAAAAGCAGCAAAACCCGTCAATTATTGGGAATGAAAGGAGCTAATTCTGGAGAAACTTCTATTTGGAAGTTACGCTTACAGTTAATGAAGCCCATTACTTGGATACCTTTGATTTGGGGGGTAGTCTGTGGGGCAGCCTCATCGGGAAATTACAACTGGAACTTAGAAAACTTTTTGCTGGCAGCCTCTTGTATGCTGTTATCGGGCCCGTTGATGGCTGGCTATACCCAAACCCTTAATGATTTCTATGATCGCGAAATTGACGCGATTAATGAACCTTATCGTCCCATTCCTTCAGGAGCCATTTCCGTTCCCCAGGTAGTGACACAAATTTTATTGTTACTGGGGTTGGGACTAGGGTTAAGTTATGGATTAGATCGATGGGTTGGCCATGACTTTCCCATTATGTTGTGTTTAACTTTAGGCGGAGCATTCTTGGCTTATATTTATTCAGCTCCACCTTTGAAGTTAAAGCAAAATGGCTGGTTAGGCAATTATGCTCTAGGAGCCAGTTATATTGCCTTACCCTGGTGGGCTGGCCATGCTTTATTTGGGGAGTTAAACTGGACTATTGTTATTTTGACCCTATTTTATAGTTTGGCTGGCTTAGGTATTGCAGTGGTTAATGACTTTAAAAGTGTTGAAGGCGATCGCCAACTGGGGTTAAAATCCCTGCCTGTCATGTTTGGGATCAATACCGCAGCGTGGGTATGTGTGATTATGATTGATGTCTTTCAAGCAGGAATTGGGGCTTATTTAATTTACATCCATCAAAATCTCTATGCTGCCATTTTGCTCTTATTGGTCATTCCTCAAATCACCTTTCAAGATATGTATTTCTTGCGAGATCCTTTGGAAAATGATGTGAAATACCAAGCCAGCGCGCAACCCTTTTTAGTTTTGGGAATGCTGGTAGCTGGATTAGCTTTAGGCAATGCAGGAGTCTAGCTATAGTCAAAAGAAGCAGAACAGAAGAGGAACAATGAATGAAATGTCAACTGTAAATTAAACTTCTAACTTCTGACTTCTGTGCATTCACGCCGGAGCGGAGCGAGGAACTTCTGACTTCATACAGACTTCCTCGTACCTTTTCTAACGACGAATCCCAAGACGTTTAATAAGGGTTTGATAACGATTGGAATCTTTACCGTTAATATAGGCTAATAAGCGTCGGCGACGACCAATCATTTTGAGTAGTCCTCGACGGGAAGCATGGTCTTTAGGATTTTGCTTTAAATGATCGGTTAATTGGGTAATGCGTTTGGTAAGGATAGCCACTTGTAAATCGGCTGAACCGGTATCAGTTTCGTGAACTTGGTATTCACTGATCAGGATTTGTTTTTCGCTAGCGGTCAAACTCATAGAATTTATTCAATAAATGCTGCAGCCTTTTATAATATCATTTATTTTTTGATCTAACTACCCTTATCCCTATTAATTATCTTGGTTGAATGAAACGTGATACAAATTTCGCGTATATTGCCATCTTGGATGAGAACAAGTAAACTTAATGGCTCGTTTGCCTAATTAGTGTCCTGAAGTCACAAGTCATTCTCAATCAGTTAGAGACTGTTTATCATAACTTATATGGCTCAGATAGTTTGCTGGATTCATTTTCCCTCAATACCATGAGTGAAAATGATGAAGATATGCCCATGGGTGTTGCACTCTCTAGTGCGCTTTTACCCTCTAATTTTTTAACAAAAACTGTTAAGTTGAGCCTCTATTGATCAATGGAAAAATAAAATCATGTTAACATCTACAGATTTTACAGGTTTATTTAATCAACGTTTTTTTAATAACTTTTTACCCATTCCTGCCACTAACGAAATTTTATTAGGAAGTAAAGCTCCTGATTTTATTCTACCCGATATTACCAATAATCAAACCGTTCGGTTAGGGAATTATT
>NZ_AAXW01000011.1 GCF_000169335.1 Crocosphaera chwakensis CCY0110 | reverse complement strand
TTAGTATCCTCTTATCCCGTTACTCAAGACAAGAAGACTTAGCCATCGGTTCACCCATTGCCAACAGAAACCGAGAAGAAATAGAGCCATTAATTGGTTTCTTTGTCAATACCTTAGTAATGAGAGTGAATTTAGAAGAAAATCCAACCGTAGAAGAACTACTTAAACAAGTCAGAAGCACCTGTTTAGAAGCATACTCTCATCAAGATGTTCCCTTCGAGAAATTAGTCGAAGAAATTAAACCCGAAAGGAACATGAGTCATTCTCCTCTATTCCAGGTCATGTTTATCTTACAAAATACAGCCAAGGAGGAATTAAGCTTACCAGAATTAAGTCTATCTCCAGTAGAAATTGATTATGGAATTGCTAAATTTGACTTAACCCTATCCTTAGAAGAAACAGAACAAGGATTAGTAGGAACTTGGGAATATAACACCGATTTATTTGAGAGAGAAACTATTGAGAGGATGGTCAATCACTTCCAAAACTTATTAAAAGGAATAGTAGAAAATCCTCAAGAAAAAGTAGCCAAATTACCTCTATTAACAGAAGGAGAAAAACAGAAAATATTAGTAGAGTGGAACGAGACAGAAGCAGAATATCCCAAAGATAAATGTATCCATCAATTGTTTGAAGAACAAGTAAAAAGGACACCCGATGCCATAGCAGTGGTGTATGAAAACCAGCAATTAACCTATCAAGAACTCAATGAAAAAGCCAATCAATTAGGTCATTATTTGCAGAAACTGGGAGTTAAGCCAGATACATTGGTGGGAATATGTGTAGAGCGTTCTATGGAGATGGTGATAGGGTTATTAGGGATATTAAAAGCAGGCGGAGCTTATGTTCCTATTGACCCCAATTATCCACAAGAACGGATTGAGTATATGTCACAAGATTCAGGGGTTAATATTTTATTAACTCAAGAAAGGTTAATCGACAGATTGCCAAAGACAGAAACTCAATCTATTTGTTTAGATAGGGATTGGTCAGAAATAAAGAAAAATAGTGACCTCAATTGCAACAGTGGTGTCTCTTCAGATAAGTTAGCCTATGTTATCTATACTTCAGGTTCAACGGGTAAACCTAAAGGCGTGATGATTCAACATCAAGGCGTCGTTAATTTGGCTCAAGCACAAGTTTCTTTTCTGCACGTTGAACCTGTTAGTCGCATCTTGCAATTTGCTTCGTTTAGTTTTGATGCTTCAGTGTCGGAAGTAGTCACGGCATTGTTATCAGGAGCCAGATTAATATTAGCTGCAAAAGACGACTTAATACCAGGAGACAACTTACAGCAAACTGTTAATCAATACGGTATTACTCACATCACCTTACCACCTTCGACTTTACCAGTAATGTCCCCTGATGGCTTTTCCAACCTAGAAACAATAATCGTTGCTGGAGAAGCTTGTCCCAGTGAACTTGCTGCTATTTGGTCACAAGGACGCAACTTCTTCAATGGTTACGGACCGACGGAAGATACTGTCTGTGCGACAGTGGGTAAATATTGGGAAGATTTAGAAAAGCTCTCTATTGGAAGACCGATTAATAACACCCAAGTTTATATACTAGATTTACACTTGCAACCAGTGCCTATAGGAGTACCTGGGGAATTATTAATTGGAGGAGATGGTTTAGCCAGAGGATATTTAAACCGACCAGACTTAACCGCAGAAAAATTTATCCCCAACCCCTTCGGAACAGGAAAACTCTACAAAACAGGAGACCTCTGCCGTTACCGCCGAGATGGCAACATTGAATACATAGGCAGGATAGACCATCAAGTCAAAATAAGAGGCTTTAGAATCGAACTCGGAGAAATAGAAGCTCAACTAAGCAACCATCCTGAGATTAGAGAAAGCGTCGTCATTGCCAGAGAAGATGCTCCAGGAAACAAGCAATTAGTCGCTTATGTAGTCTCTGACGAGATGAGTCAAAGTAGTGTGACTCAAACATTAAGAGACTGTCTCAAAGAGCAACTACCAGACTACATGATACCCAGTGCCTTTGTGCTGTTAGAGAAACTTCCTTTAACTCCTAACGGCAAAATCAACCGTAAAGCTCT
Organism: Crocosphaera chwakensis CCY0110; assembly: GCF_000169335.1. Classification (GTDB taxonomy): domain Bacteria; phylum Cyanobacteriota; class Cyanobacteriia; order Cyanobacteriales; family Microcystaceae; genus Crocosphaera; species Crocosphaera chwakensis. The sequence goes on along the minus strand of NZ_AAXW01000011.1, from coordinate 138,497 downwards.
ACCTGCTCCTGACTGGAGTAAAAGAACGACATCGGATGAGTTTGTTTCTCCTCAAAGCGACACTGAAATCACGTTAGCTCGGATTTGGCAGGAGATATTAAGAATCGAAGAAGTAGGAATTAACGAAAATTTCTTTGAATTAGGAGGTCATTCCCTGTTGGCAACTCAGGTAATATCTCGTATTCGAGAAGAATTTTCTCTGGAAATTCCCCTCCGTTTATTATTTGAGCAGCCTAGAATCGCAAACCTTGCAGAATCAATCGAAAGAAGTCTTTTAAGGACAGCAATTCAGGATGAACAGTATTCATCTTTTGATGAGTCCGATAGAGAAGAATTAGAACTTTAAAACCTTAGAGGTAGAAGCATTAACTCTAATACTTGGTCAAAATCTAGCATAGCAATTTAATAATTATGAGTAAATCTATTCAAGCCTTTTTATCCGAACTGAACCAGCTTGATATCAAACTCTCTGTTGAAGAAAACAAGTTGAAATTGAATGCTCCTTTAGGAGCATTAACACCTCAATTAAAAGCTGAATTAACGAGTCGTAAGGCTGATATTATTGCTTTTTTACAAGAAAATCAAGGCATTCTGGTTACTAAAGACATAATCAAATCTCAATCAATAAGGCAAAATCTGCCCCTATCCTTTGCTCAACAAAGATTATGGTTTTTAGGCGAATTAGAAGGACAAAATTCCACCTATAATATGCCGAGTGTCTTGAACATAGAAGGAAATCTTAATCAAGAAGCTTTGGAAAAAAGTATCAATCAAATTATTCAAAGACATGAAAGCCTACGAACAAGATTTGAAACCTTAAACGGAGAACCAATCCAAGTTATTGATATAGAAGGTAATCTAACAGTAGAAATAATCAATTTAGAATCCTTAGAACCAGCAAAAAAAGAGAGACGAACTAAGCAGCTTATTGAACAAGAAATACAAAAGCCTTTTAACCTATCTCAAGATAGATTAATTAGAGCAAGTTTGATTAAACTAGGAACAAAAAATCATATTTTTTTGATAACCATGCACCACATCATCTCTGATGGTTGGTCTATGGGGGTATTTGTTCAAGAATTGACAACCTTGTATTCAGGTTACGTTGAAGGAAAAAAAACTCAATTATCTCCCCTCAAAATCCAATATGCTGACTTTGCTGTGTGGCAAAGAGAATGGTTATCAGGAGAGAATTTACAAAACAAAATTGATTATTGGAAAACAAAATTGTCAGGGCTTCCTCCATTGTTAGAATTACCTACAGATTATGCTAGACCGCCCAAACAGACATTTCAAGGCTCACATTATACTTTCACTGTTTCTCACGAATTGACCCAAAAATTAAAACGACTCACTCAAGATTCAGATGTTACCTTATTTATGATTTTATTGAGTGGTTTTAGTCTTTTATTAAGCCGTTATTCGAGACAAGAAGATATTGCCATTGGAACCCCCATTGCTAACCGAAATCGCCAAGAAATAGAGGCTTTAATCGGCTTTTTTCTTAATACTTTGATCATGCGAGTCAATATTGAGGATAATCTAACAGTTAAGCAGCTACTTCAACAAGTCAAAAAAACTTGCTTAGGGGCGTATGCTCATCAAGAAATCCCCTTTGAAAAATTAGTTGAAGAATTAAAACCAGAACGAAACTTGAGTTATAGTCCTCTATTTCAGGTCATGTTTATTCTGCAAAATACACCCAACCAAAAATTAACTTTACCAGGATTAACCTTATCTCCTTTAGATGTTAATTTTAATGTTGCAAAGTTTGATTTAACTTTATCAATGGAAGAAAATGAATCAGGAATCCAAGGAAATTGGGAGTATAATACCGGCTTGTTTAAACGAGAAACCATAGAAAGAATGGTAAACCATTTTAAAATTCTCTTAAAAGGAATGGTAAGTAATCCTGATGAAAAGGTAGGTAAATTACCCCTAATAGCTGAAGTAGAAAGACAGCAATTTTTAGTAGAGTGGAATAAGACGAAAGCAGATTATCCCAAACATAAATGTATTCATCAGTTATTTGAACAACAGGCAGAAAAAAGGCCAAATGCAATAGCTATAGTTTATGAAGAAAAACAATTAACTTATAAAGAACTAAATCAAAAAGCCAATCAATTAGCCCATTACTTAATCAAATTAGGAATTAAACCAGACAATTTAGTCGGAATTTGTATAGAAAGATCATTAGAAATGGTCATTGGTTTATTAGGAATATTAAAAGCAGGAGGAGCTTATGTTCCCATTGATCCAAATTATCCGACAGAGAGAATTAATTATGTCATTAAAGATTCTCAGATGAGAGGATTGCTGACCCAAAACCAACTCATCGAAGAGTTGACACCAATAGAAATCCCTTTAATTAATTGGCAACAAGAAGCAACGACTATCAATACTTATCCCTCAAACAATGTGACAACATCAGTCACTTCCCAGAATTTAGCTTATGTAATTTATACTTCTGGATCAACGGGAAAACCTAAAGGAGTCCAAATAGAACATCAATCAGTGGTCAACTTTCTCAATTCAATGAGTAAACAACCAGGGTTAAGCCAAGATGATAATTTGGTGGCTGTGACCACAATTTCCTTTGATATTGCAGCTTTAGAGCTATATTTACCCTTAATAAGGGGAGGAACTATTCTGTTAGCTAGTCAAGAAACAGCATCAGATGGAGAAAAATTAGCTCACTTATTACAAAACTCTTGCACCACAATTATGCAAGCAACCCCGGCAACTTGGCGAATGCTTATAGCAGCTAACTGGACAGGAAAATCGAACCTGAAAATTTTATGTGGAGGAGAGGCTTTACCAACTTCATTAGCTGAGCAACTCCATCAAAGCAGTCGAGAACTTTGGAATGTCTATGGACCGACAGAAACCACTATCTGGTCTTCTGTCTATTGTGTAAAAAGTTTATCAAAAACGTTAGATATAGCCAAGACAGTACAATCGATAGGACATCCAATTGATAACACGCAAATGTATCTGTTGGATTCTAACTTAGAGCCAGTTCCGATTGGAGTAGCTGGAGAATTGTACATAGGAGGAGATGGACTGGCCAGAGGTTACCTAAACAGACCAGAATTAACCGCCGAAAAATTCATCCCCAATCCCTTCGACCCCACAGGAAAAACCAGACTCTACAAAACAGGAGACCTCTGCCGTTATCTACCAGATGGCAATATTGAATACATAGGCAGGATAGACCATCAAGTCAAAATTAGAGGTTTTAGAATCGAATTGGGAGAAATCGAGTCCCTTTTGACTAGCCACCCTGAAGTTCAAGAAAGCGTTGTCATTGCCAGAGAAGACCAACCAGGAAACAAAAGATTAGTTGCCTATATAGTTACCCAAGAGGTGGGAGAAGATAGCTTAAATCAAACCTTAAGAGACTATCTCAAAGGACAACTCCCCGATTACATGATACCCAGTGCCTTTGTCTTCATAGAAAAACTACCATTGACCCCCAATGGGAAAATTGACCGAAAAGCCTTACCAGCACCAGACTTTTCAGCAATGGCACAAGCAGATTTTGTTGCTCCTTCTACTGATAGAGAACAAATCCTAGCCCAAGTGTGGTCTGAGGTATTACGAATAGAGAAAATAAGTATTAACAGCAATTTCTTTGAATTAGGGGGAGATTCAATCCTTACTATTCAAATTGTCGCCCGTGCTAAACAAGCCGGTTTGAGAATTAGTCCTAAGCAATTATTTGAACATCAAACTATTGCTGAATTAGCCACCGTAGCGCAACAGACAGAAGAATTAGCAGTAGAACAAGGAATATTGACAGGAGTAGCACCTTTAACCCCCATTCAACATTGGTTTTTTGAACAGAATCTCCCCGAAATTTACCATTGGAATCAAGCTGTTTTATTAGAAGTCGAAAATAACATTAATCCTGAACAATTAAATCAAGCCTTCAAAGAGGTTTTAGAGCATCATGACGCATTGCGCTTCAAGTATGAAAAAGTAGCAGATAATTGGCAACAAAGTTATCAAAAAGCTGATTCAGATTTTGCAGTAGAAATCAAAGATTTATCAAACATAAATACTGCTCAACAGTCAAAGATAATTGAAACAGAAGCCAACCAAGTCCAAAAAAGTCTCAATTTAAGTCGGGGAGAATTAATAAAAATTGTACTGTTTCACCTAGGAAACAAGCAACCCAGTCGTTTATTAATAGTAATTCACCATTTAGCTATAGATGGAGTATCCTGGCGAATTTTATTAGAAGACTTAGTCACAGCTTATAATCAATTAGACCAAGAGCAAGAGATAGCATTGCCATTCAAAACCTCATCTTACCGACAATGGGGGAACAAACTACTCGAATATGCTGACTCTGATGCCTTAAAAGCTGAGTTAGATTATTGGCAGAGTCAAAGTGTGACAAGAAAAAGTTTGCCCCTTGATTATGAGGGAGATAGGACTCAAAATACACAAGCATCAAGTGCTGATGTGACTATCGTCTTAAGTCCAGAGGAAACAGAAGCATTATTAAAAAAAGTGCCTTCAGCGTACAATACCCAAATCAATGATATTTTGCTCACAGCATTAATATTAACCTTTGAGCAGTGGACAGGGGAAAAATCCTTACGATTAGATTTAGAAGGACATGGAAGAGAAGACTTATTTGAAGGAATTGATTTATCAAGAACAGTCGGCTGGTTTACTAGCGTTTTTCCAGTAAATTTAAGTTTGGGACAACAAGGAAAAAATAATCCAGGAGAAGCAATTAAAGAAATTAAGGAACAATTACGACGCATTCCCAAAAAAGGCATCGGTTACGGTATTTTACGTTATTTGAACCCTGAAACTCAAGCCAAACTAACTAACTTACCCCAAGCACAAATCAGTTTTAATTATTTAGGACAATTTGATCAGATTGCTGCTTCTCCTCCCATTGTAGGATTTGCTCAAGAATCTACTGGTTTATCCCATAGTCAGCAATGTTTACGTCGCCATCTGATTGATATTAATGGTCAAATTATTGCTGGTCAATTAAGAATAAATTGGACATTTAGTAATAATTTCCATCGCAGAGAAACAATTCAAAAACTTGCTGATAATTATCAAAAAAACCTTCAATTTTTGATTGAACATTGTCAATTACCCGAAGCAGGAGGATTTACTCCTTCAGACTTTCCTGTAGCCAGTTTTAACCAGCAAGAAGTCGATTATTTACTGAGTCAAATAGTTGATCAAAGCAATATTGAAGATATTTATGCGCTTTCTCCAACACAACAAGGAATTTTATTCCATACCCTCTATTCTCCTGAATCATCAGTTTATTTTGAGCAATCTATCATTAAACTACAAGGCTCCCTAAATCCTACCGCGCTTCAATATGCTTGGGAACAAGTGATTAAAAGACATCCCATTTTACGGACGGCATTTTATCAAAAAGGGTTAGAACAACCTGTACAAGTCGTTTTTAAACAGGTAAATCTCTCTTGGTCAGAATTAGATTGGCGTTCTTTTTCCATAACTGAACAAAAAGACAACCTAAAACAGTTATTAAGTAAGGATCGTGAACAAGGGTTTGACTTAACTCAAGCACCTTTGATTCGGTTTACCCTGATTCAACTTAGTGAGGATACTTATCAATTTGTATGGTCTCGTCACGATATTCTCTTAGATGGTTGGTCTGGCGCAATTCTTAATCAAGAATTATGGTCTTTTTATTATGCTTATGAACAACAATCAACCCTTGAGTTAAAGCTACCTCGTTCTTATCGCAATTACATTTATTGGTTACAAAAACAAGATTTATCCCAAGCAGAAAGGTTCTGGAGGGAAAAATTACAAGGTTTTACTGCACCAACTCCTTTAATCAGTGATGCGATCGCTCAATTGAATGAACAGTCAACAGAATATAAAGTGAAACATGGTCAACTCTCCCGTGATGTTACAGAAAAACTGCAATTACTGGCTCAAGAGCATCGCTTTACCCTCAATATTATGATTCAAGCTGCTTGGGCATGGTTATTAAGTTGCTATAGTGGAGAGTCAGATGTTGTCTTTGGCACAACAGTTTCAGGAAGACCTCCAGAATTAGAAGGAGTAGAATCAATGGTAGGGTTATTTATTAACACCCTACCTGTACGAGTTACAATTCCTCACCAAAGCTCAGTAATTCCTTGGTTACAAGAGCTTAATCGCCAATATCGAGAACAAGACAGCTATTTTTATACCCCTCTCTCAAAAATAATGGAATGGAGTGAGGTTGCTCGCGGCCAAGAATTATTTGAAAGTTTAGTCATTTTTGAGAATTATCCCTTTGATGATTCGTCTCAATCTCAAGATACTAATCTCAAAATTGTCGAAGGTTCTGCTTTTGAGCGGACAAACTATCCTTTGCTGTTGTTGATCGCGCCAGGACAAGAATTATCGTTCATGGTGAGTTATATGGCCAATCGTTTCAGCGAGGAGACAATTGAGAGAATGTTAGGCCATTTATCGGTAATTCTCGAAGCAATCACTGCTAACCCGCAAGTCTCTCTTCAGGAATTATCACCGTTAACAGAGTTGGAAAAACAACAGATTCTTGTGAACTGGAATGATACGAGCAGAGATTATCCTGAAAATCAAGGTTTACATCAACTGATTGAAGCACAAGTTAATCAATCACCCCAAGCAATTGCGGTTAAATTCGAGGGAGAATCATTAACCTATGGTGAATTAAATGCTAAGGCTAATCAATTAGCTCATTATCTTAGAGAACAAGGACTTCAACCCGATAATTTGGTGGGAATTGCTCTAGAACGGTCTTTAGAAATGGTGATTGGTCTGTTAGGTATTCTCAAAGCAGGTGCTGCTTATGTTCCCATTGATCCGAGTTATCCTGGCGATCGCATTGCTTATATGCTCGAAGATTCTAAAGTTTCAATGCTTTTAACCCAAGGCAAGTTAGTTGATCAATTACCTGTAACTGATGCTTCTTTACTCTGTTTAGATGATGATTGGAAGTCTTTGGCCACTTATTCGACGGATAATCCCCCCCATATTGGCACCGTTGACCATTTAGCTTATATGATTTACACATCCGGTTCAACGGGAAAACCAAAAGGAGCGATGAACTGTCATCGGGGTATTGTTAATCGTCTTTTATGGATGCAAGAGGCTTATCAGTTAGAGGCAAGCGATCGCATTTTGCAAAAAACTCCTTTTAGTTTTGATGTCTCGGTTTGGGAATTTTTCTGGCCTTTAATGACAGGAGCAACTTTAGTAGTAGCTAAACCAGAAGGTCATAAAGATAGTGCTTATCTAACGAACATTATTCAACAAGAGCAAATTACAACTCTTCATTTTGTTCCTCCCATGCTTCAAGTCTTTATAGAGGAACCAGATATTTCTGGGTGTACGAGTCTAAAACGGGTAATTTGTAGTGGAGAAGCCCTTCCTTATGACCTACAGGAGCGATTTTTCGCCCATCTTGATTGTGAATTACATAATCTCTATGGGCCAACCGAAGCAGCGATCGATGTTTCTTATTGGCAATGTCAACCTAACTCTACTTTGAAAAAAGTTCCTATTGGCCGACCAGTTGCTAATACTCAACTTTATATCCTAAATCAAGCCCTAAAACCTGTTCCTGTTGGAGCAGTAGGAGAACTGCATATTGGCGGGGTACAAGTGGGCAAAGGGTACTTAAACCGTCCTCAATTAACGGCTGAAAAGTTTATTAATGATCCCTTTAGTCAAGATGCTGAGGCACGACTCTACAAAACCGGTGATTTATGTCGCTATCTACCCGATGGCAATATTGAATATTTGGGGCGCATCGATCATCAAGTAAAAATTCGAGGTTTCCGTATTGAATTAGGGGAAATTGAAGGGGTTCTCACTCAACATCCTGATGTTAGAGAAGTAGTGGTCATTGTTCGTCAAGATCATTTTGATAATAAGCAATTAGTGGCTTATGTGGTATCTCCTCTCTTTCCTGATGATGACGAGCAAGTGATGACAATAGAAGGTAAGTTAAGCCAAGCTTTACGGGATTATCTTAAAGATAAATTACCAGATTATATGATTCCTTTCGCTTTTGTCTTGCTGCCATCTCTACCCCTCACTCCTAATGGTAAGATTGACCGCCGTTCTCTTCCTATTCCTACTGCTTTCACACGCAGTTCTCAGCAACGCTTTATTCCCCCCAGAGATGGGCTAGAACAACAACTGGTGGAGATTTGGGAGGAAATTCTTAACCTTGCTCCGATTAGTGTTCAAGATAGCTTTTTTGAATTAGGCGGCCATTCTTTGTTGGCAGTTCGCCTCATTTCTAAAATTAGTGAAGTATTTGATCGATTGTTGCCTTTGGCCACTTTATTCCAACATTCTACGATTGAAGAATTGGCGAATTTACTACGCTCATCTGATACTGTGTCAGCTTGGTCGCCTTTGGTCAATATTCAACCTCATGGGGAAGGAACTCCCTTTTTCTGTGTACCAGGGGTGGGGGGTAATGTCCTGTATTTGTATCATTTAGCTAAGGCGTTAGGCACTAATCGGCCGTTTTATGGTTTACAATCCATTGGTTTAGATGGAAAAACTAACCCTCTGACTCGTATTGAAGCGATCGCAGCCGAGTATATTAAAATAATTCAAACGGTTCAACCAGAAGGCCCATATTTATTAGCTGGTCATTCTTTCGGTGCTTCTATTGCTTTTGAAATGGCAAAACAATTAGAGCAACAAGGTGAAAAAATTGATTTAGTGGCTATTTTTGATGCCTTAGCCCCTCAAAATCAGACAAAAGAGTTTGGACAAGACTGGGATGATGCGGATTGGATTTATAATATTAGCCAAATCATCAATAAGTTACAAAAACTGAATATTGAAATGTCCACTGAGCAATTACGAAAATTGTCTTACGAAGGACAACTGGAGTATTTTAAAACCTATTTAGAACAAGCTCAAGTGATTGCTCCTCAAGGTGATATCAGACAAGTTAAAGGGTTACTTGAAGTGTTTAAAACCAATAGTCAAATTGTCTATTCTCCCCAAGACTCCATTTCCGGTAATCTGGCTGTATTTCGAGCGAAAGACTCAGATGAAATTACCTCTATGGTTGAAACCAGTGATCCGTCTTTAGGTTGGCAACAATGGACAAGTCAATCTATGCAAATTCAAACCATACCAGGAGATCATTTGACCATTATGTCACCTCCCCATGTCCAAGTTCTAGCAGATGCTTTAAACCAGTCCATTCGTCTCGCCAAAGAAATGTAGGGGATAACGACTGTTGACCTTTCAGTCAAGGTTATCGGGGTTGTAATACCAAATCCGGTTCTCAAACCTATCTTATCTTCTAGAAGAAGCAGAAGGCAGAAGGCAGAGGGCAGGAGGCAGAAGGGTTTTAAAGCTTTAAGCTATTAATTTTAAAAGGGGGTATCTCAAGCGGATTTGGTATAACTACTATAAACTTATGAAAGTTTTTTTGATTATTTGGTTGGGTCAATTAGTCTCCTTAATTGGCTCAGGACTTAGTTCATTCGCGCTGATGGTTTGGGTTTATCAAGAAACCCAGTCAGTGACTCAATACGCACTAATGTCGCTCTGTTTCGCTTTACCCCGTGTTCTCGTTTCCCCGATTGCTGGTATTGCGGTGGATCGCTGGAATCGTCGTCGAGTGATGATTTTAGGGGATATTAGTGCAGGCATTAGTACGCTAGGATTATTCCTGTTGGCGAGTACGGGACACCTACAACCTTGGCATATTTATATCGCGCTTTTTATTAATGCAACCGGAAATGCCTTTCAATTACCAGCTTTTTTAGCTAGTATCAGTCAATTAGTTCCCAAGGAAAAGTTAAACTTAGCTAATGGTTTAAGGCAAATTGCTGATGCTGGTGCTAATTTGATCTCCCCAATTTTGGCTGGTGTTCTTCTTGGAACCTTATTTGTAAAAGGCATCTTGTTGATTGATTTTTTAACATTTTTGGTGGCATTATTGACCTTACTCATTACCCGATTTCCTAATCTTTCCGTTGATTCTGATGGTTTATCTAGTCAATCATCTTTGAAAACAATGTTAATAGAAGGTTTTGACTATTTAAAGCAAAGATCAGCATTATTATTAATTTTTGCCTTTTTGATGGGAACATCTTTTTTAATTAGTATGGTTACGGTTCTCTTTACCCCTCTCGTACTGTCTAATTTTTCTTCTCAAGTGTTAGGTTTTCTGCTGTCTTTAGGGGGAATTGGTATGATTTTAGGAGGCGTAACTTTAAGTATATGGCCTCAAAATCAACGATATGTTTTGGCAATTCTTAATTTTACTATTTTAGCAGGAATATCTCTATTAGCAGTGGGATTAAAAACGGCTATCAGCATTTATGGTCTAGCTGTGTTTATGTTTATGTTTTCTGCCGTTGTTGTGGATACAACTGCGACTATTATTTTACAAAAAAAGGTCAAATCTTCTTTCCAAGGTAGAATCTTTGCTCTCAAAACTGCCACTAATTCAAGCATGACGATATTAGCCTATATCTCATCGAGTTTTCTTGCAGATTGGGTCTTTGAACCCATGATGCAAAATGATAATTTAGTAAGTAATTTTGTTGGCCAGATTATTGGTGTTGGGGAAGGAAAAGGAATAAATTTTATGTTTTTCATTGCTGGTGTTTTAACGATTTTGGTAACGGTTATCGCTTACCAAGTTCCTCCCTTATTAAATATCGAAAAAAACTTACCTGATTGGGATGAATGAACCTTCCCATGTAAAAGCCCAAAACCTTACTAAATCAAGGCTTTGGGTCTAACTACATTATCTTAAAAATGATTGGCTTTTAAGTAAAATGTTTTTATTTAGAAACTTTACGTTTCATGGCCATTCCACCACCTAAAACACCTAAAGCTAATAAGCTAACCATGCTAGAAGGTTCAGGTACAGATACATTTTTAACAACATCAAGCTGCCAAGAATAGGATTGACCACCAGTAAATACATCAATCTCGTTACCGTTTCCTGTAGCCAAAGGAGCTCCATCTACAGCGAATGCAGCAGAGATATTTTGCGTGGAGAATCGGAAAGTACCATCGATAGTTTCTGTTTCTATACCATCAAATGCGGTTACAATCACAGGTACTGTAAAAGTTACCGCACCACCTGCTCCTGCTGAGGACTCAATAACTCCATTGAGGTCAACTTTTACGTCTAAACCATCGCCTAAGGTATAGCTCAAGAAATCATTAACAAAAGTGAATCCAGCGTCTCCTCCGGGTTCAACAACAGATACAAAGCTACGAACGTCTCCTGCTGCACCTGGGCCAATAGGAGAAAAACCACCAGTTGAACCAATGGTGACAAAGGTAGCAGCAGTGGATGTTGGTGCCGCGAATGGATCTTCGATAATGGCATAGTCGAAGGTTGTAAAGTCACCAGGAGTATCAGGAGCAATTGTGACACTAGGACCTGTAATTTCAGTTCCGAAGAAGTTTTGGGCTGGGGGGAATGGAGTATCTGTACTATCAATACCTTGTCCGTAAACCCCAGTAGGACTACTTGAACCCTGTAAACTGTTTAATCCTATTTGAAAAATGGCAGCATCGGCACTACCAATAGAGACTAAACTACCCGCAAGGGATAATGAAACAGCTAGAGTAATTTGTTTTTTCATAGTGTAATCAACTTCAAAAATTTACTTATCTAGTTTACACTAGACTTTCTTAAAAAACTGTGGACAATATAATATATTGGCACAAGAATTAAACAACTTGGACAATATTAGACAATGTCACTAATGAGACTGTCTTTGATCTACAGTTTTCTCTATAAGAGAGTCTAAATTAAAGGGTAATAGCATTTTCTAAAAATGACAAGTATTTTAATGTCAACTTAATTTACAAAAGCTTATTACCACATATTTCACAAAATCGGTGTAATACTTTGTTTGCGATGTCGTTACGCGAGTACAACTGCACCGCTACCGAAATAATCCAATTGATAGTTTCTTTGAGAAAAACTGGGAAGCTAACACTGGGGATTACAAGCCTTGTATAATTAGGGATATAGAAGCAAAAACCCTCTCAATATAGACAGCGTTCTCAATAATATAAAAGCCTTTCCTTATCCCCAAATCATATTAATTAATTACAAATATATCTTTTATATCCATAACCATCAACATAAGGATATTTTTTTGTATCAATTTTACAATTATTTAACTCTATTGCTGCATTAAAGTTGACGGCCCAAACTTCTAGGGGTCTAGGTAGATTATTAACTGTTTCTTGAAGATTGATAGTTGATTGCAGATCATTATTTTTTGTTTGATGAATTAATAAGAAAGAAATATCATCTAATTCATTTTTATGCTTTAATTCTAATCCGACACCCATCATTTCCCCTGTTTGAACTAAACTTTTATGAGTGGTAGCAATCAGAACAGGTTGAGATGAATTATCTTTAATCACTGATATTAGTTGTTCAGGACGATAATATTTTTGATAACCTAAATTAATCAGAACTGTTACTGCACCTAGCAACCCCATAAACCAAACTGCATAAAAAGCTAATTGACCGTTACAGTTTAATTTATCGTATAGTTTTTTTAGTAAAATTAGGGGATTAATGGTTTCTTTCTCTTGTAATTGTTTATTTTTTTGTTTAACTTCATTCCATAAAAGAGCTAAACTTACTCCTATGAGAATAATAACAGCAGGAAAGTAGGTAAAACTATAACGGGCTGCACGAGTTAGATCAACGCCGATAACATAAGTAATGATCAGAAATAAAGCAATAACTCCACTAATAAATGTCATTAAAATTAATAGGGAAAGACGAAATTGATTGAACTGTAATCCCTTTTTAATCCCTCGAATACTATAAGGAATAAACCAAATAAAGAATAATAGTAAGAGCAAACCCGAAAGAATAACAACAGCAATAAAATCAGATTCAACCGGCAATAAAGATAACATGGGAACCCAAACCGCTAACAATTGGAAAGGTGGACTAATGGCATATAAAATATGACTTAAAGGATGAATCCAAGTGATCATATTATTACCATAGCCTTGAGGAATCACTAAAAATATCAAAACTAAACCCGTGGTTAATGTTCCTAAAATAATGGCTGAAACACGGATTAAATTTCGTTTACCTAACTGTGAAAAATTGTGTTTAAATTTAGCATAAACAAGAATGAATAAAGTAATAGCTTCTGCAATGAGTGTTAAAACAAAGAAATAATGAACCGACAATCCAAAACTATTAATTAAAATCCAGCTAAACACTAACCATAAAGGAATAATCGATTGTTCATAAAGATGTCTCAAAGAAATGATTAAACAGAGTAAAGAAGCAATGACAAATAAAATAGCTAAAGTATAGTGACGAGCTTCTTGTGCCAAAAAAATACCAAAGGGAGAAACCGCCATTAAAGCTGCACTAATTTGTCCCACTAACCGAGATCGAAAGGCAATTTTTCCTAAAAAATAGACCCCAGGAATAGATAAAATGCCTAAAAAAGCAGGAAGCGATCGCATCACTCCCACATCTACATATTCCCCGGCAGATTGAAATAACTTAACCCATAAATGAACTAAAGCAAAATACAAAGGAGGGTGATTATCTTCCTGTAACAACAAAGAAACAACATCACTGATTCCCGCGTCCCCATTAACACGAAGCGGTTGCAAAAGAGTATCCAATGAAATAACCTGATTCAAAGGAACGGAGCGAAAATCATTACCTAAACTAAACACCATTGTGGCAAATTCATCGGTCCAAGGGGGTTTAGCAGCCAAATTTGTAAAGCGGAGAATACCACCAATAATCACCCACACACTTAATAACACCCAATCATTGACTTGAGATAACTGATTTATCCACTGTTTAGACGACTGAAGTTTTAACACAGAAAATCCTCACAACCAAACTTTAAATAAAATAACCTAAATTTAAACAATGCAGCTTATAGATTGGATTATTGTCTTAATATATCTCTTTGCGACGATGGCCTTGGGGTTATTGTTGTCCCATAGAGAAACAAAATCTAAAAAATCTCAAGAAAAAAATTCCCAAAATCCTTTTGATCTATTGATTGCTGGAAGAAATCTTCCCTGGTGGTTAGCTGGAACCAGTATGGCCGCGACCACGTTTTCTATCGATACCCCTTTGTATATTTGTGGTGTGGTAGCTTCTAGGGGAATTGCAGGAAATTGGGAATGGTGGAGTTTTGGTATTGCCCATATTGTTCTTATTTACGTCTTTGCAGGGTTGTGGAGACGCTCAGAAATGGTCACAGATGCTGAATTAACAGAATTGCGTTACGGTGGGGCTACAGCAGCCATTTTACGGGGAACGAAAGCCTTTTTATTTGCAGTTCCTATCAATTGTATCGGTATCGGTTACGCCATGTTAGCGATGGTTAAGGTAGTAGATGCTTTACAGTTATGGCAAAGTTTGGGTTTCTCTCCAGGAGACGCGACTAAACTCTGGACAGTCATCGCCTTAAGTATATTTGTTCTTATTTATACTGGGGCTTCAGGGTTATGGGGTGTGGTCGTCACGGACTTTTTTCAATTTTTCTTAGGATTGTTGGGGGCCGCATTAGTCGCTATTATTGCGGTCAATGATGCAGGGGGAATGCAGCAATTAATCCCCGATGTTCAACAAATCACAAATTTTGATGTTTTATCGTTTATTCCAATTAGTCATAATGGGGGTTTAAGTTTTACTTGGAATGATGCTGCTGGCATTACAGCCACTACATTTTCTGCCTATATTTTCGTGCAATGGTGGTCGTTTCGTCGCAGCGACGGGGGTGGAGAATTTGTTCAAAGATTATTAGCGGTTAGAGGACAAACAGAAACAGAAGCCACTAAAGAAGCAGAAAAAGCCACTTGGTTTTTCAATATTCTTAACTACATTGTAAGAACTTGGCCATGGATTATTACGGCGTTAGCTGCGATGGTTTTATTACCGAATTTAGAAGATGCAGAACTGGCTTATCCCACCTTAATGTTAACCTATTTACCTTCGGTGGTTTTAGGGTTAGTGGTCGCTTCTTTAATTGCTGCTTTTATGAGTACCATTTCTACATCAATTAATTGGGGTGCTTCTTATTTGACTAATGATTTATACCGTCGTTTTCTTCGTCCTAACGCATCAGACCAAGAGTTAACCAATGCGGTTAGATTAGCATCGGTTTTAGTGACTGTTTTAGGATCAATTGCTGCTTTTTATGCTACAGATGTACGGACTGTCTTTCGTTTAGTGATTGCCATTGGAACCGGGCCTGGACTTGTATTAATTTTACGCTGGTTTTGGTGGAGAATTAATGCTGCTGCTGAGTTATCAGCTATGGTTGCAGGTTTTTTAATTGGTTTAGTTACTACTATTAACCCTCCAATTAATAATATTTTTCCTGACTTTGGTTGGCGGTTATTGGGTATTTCTGTTATGACGGCAGTGGTATGGATAACGGTTATGTATTTAACCCCTCCCGAAGACGAAGAAACCTTATTAAATTTCTATAGAAAAGTTCGTCCTGGGGGTATGGGTTGGCAACTTCAACAATATAAAACTGGTTTGGAACCAGCCCAAAACTTAAGCAATGATATGCTAAAAGTAGTCGCAGCCATTTTAGTTATGTTTGGTAGTATGTTCGCTATTGGTGGCTTTTTACTACTACAATCTATCACAGGATTTGTATCATTGACTATTGCCGTTATAGGAGGATTATGGTTGCGGAAATTAAGTAAAAAGCGAGTTGGCCTTTAAAGATAACTTATAATCAATAATATGATTATTCTTAACTTAGATTATAACGTTTAACTATTTTGAGTTATTCATAATGTGACCATATCATTAAAATTTTAACTCTCTTGTTTTCCTCATCTACTTCATATACTAAGCGATGTTGAATATTTATTCTTCATGAGTACATTCAAGCTAAATCCCCTGTCAGTTTTTTATAGGATGGAGGATTTTGATAAGGATTTGTTCTCAAAATTTCTATTAACTTTTCGACTTTACTTTTTAATCCTGAACAACTAATCTTTTTAGCATCTTTTAATGCTCTTTTAGCTAAAGCGATTTTCCACATCACCATTCTATTTCTTCAAAAGGGGTACAGTCTTCCCAATCTGTATTTTTTCCTTCAATGTAAGGATTCAGGTCTAGAAGTTAGGAATTAGGGAAGGAAACAAACAATTCGGATGACCGACTTTGGCTATTAATGACTTCTCGAAAAAATCAATCACCGAACGTTCTTGACGACGACAAGTTTGAATAACCGTCAATAAGTTAGCTGTTTGTTTAAATCGTTCCATGCTTCTTGAACCCCCACTAACTTTCCGTTTCGTGATGGCTAATCTTAAGGATCTTTCAGCAAGATTATTATCAGGGGGGATCTCTGGATGCTCCAGAAAATACCACCATTGCTCTGCCTTTTGCCGAAGGTTTCGCAAAAGTTTTCCGGCTTCATAACCGGCTTTAGGCTTCCATTCTTCTGTGGCTATCTTTATCTTATCTTTGAATTGTCTTGCCCAAACTTGATAACCATGCCTATTCTTATCGTTTTGCCAAATACGATAATGACGGAAAGCTTCATCAATTAATTTGAGAAAAGTTTGACCGATGGTTTTGTTATATTGACCTGGAGTTTTTATTAATCGCTGAAAGTGACGGCGTAAATGTGCCAAACATTTCTGTTGAGCAACAACAGTATAACCATTGTAAACTCCCAAATCATCACTACTTAAAACACCACCATATTCATGGCCTAACTGATCTTCTAATTCCTTACGCCCCCTAGTATCAGCAGCCCGAAACAGGCAGAAAAGTTGATTGGTAAATACCCACAACCATTCTTTGACTCCCTTCACTGGCCAGGGTGTTTCATCAACATGAATTGGGGGTTGTTCTACTTTGACCCACTTGGATAATTGTTCAACCGACGGATTAATGGCTGTTTCTACTCGTTGATTGGTGGCTACGATGGTCCCCATACCTATCTCAATTTGCCCTAACTCCCACAACATCTCTTGTTGCTTTTCATAAGGTAGATGTCCATAATTCCCTAACCATCCCAGAAAAGCTTGTAACTTCACTCCTAAATCTTGTCCTGGGACGGTCTTGGGCGACCAATTCGCTTTGGTCACTTCACCACAATGCCCACAGCGACAATGATGACGATGATATTCTACTACCTCAATGGGTTTATCTACCAGTTGTGCTACCTGCTGAGAATCAACTTTCACTGGTTCTATTAATAATTCTGTTTGACCACAGTGACTACATATTGATGGTTGCAAGATTTGAATTCTGTCAATTCTCCCAAAGCCTTTCCTTGTTTTTCCCTTATGTCCAGGTTGTCCCCCTGGTTTTCTTTTCTTATCCTTATCGTCTTCAGTTGTTTTAGCCTTCTCAGACTTTTTCAATAAGTCTGTTGATGGGGGTTTTGATGAGGTTTGGCTATCTAAATTACGACTGAGCTTTAATTTTTCTATTTCTTTTTGTAGCTGCTCGATAAGTTTCTGTTGAGCCAAGATAATTTGTACCAACCCAGATTTTGACAGTTGGTTTAATTCGTCTGAATTTAACTGTACTCCTGGTTCAGTTTGACTCATACCGTTACTTTAGCGCAGTCAGCCTGTTTGTCAATATTTGCCACCTGAATCCTTACCCTTCAATTAAATCATCCTTTACTCCAGGGATTGATAGTAGATAAAGGGTTTCTTGAATTGAATTCCATTCATTAACTGAAACTAATACAGCTTGTTTCTGATTATCAACTGTAATCATTGTAGCTTCATTAGAGTCGTTGATCTGGCGTGGGGACACGGCTTGAAACTGAACTTCCCCTTTGACAAAACGCCATAACGTATGCTGTATCAGGGATACGCCGAATAAGCTAGGGGTCATTACTGGGTACAAATAGAAGAAATACCTAACAAATTTAAAGCTTTTTGTTGTAGTTCAGTGGGTCGAGTTATCTTGTCAAAAACGTATTTTCCACTCTCTAAAGTACACTCAACTGTATTCAAGCAAATTGTCCCCAAATCTTCTAGTAAAGTACGGAAGCTGTGAACTGGGAGATTGTTTTCAGTGCGTTTCTTTCTATCTTTAGCAATAGCAGAATCACTGCGACGAGCTTTGATGACATCAAGACAGTTATCATCAATTTCTTCATCTTCAAATAATAAAGGGGCTAATTTTTGTTTTAAATGCCATTCAACGTAATAAGCTAACATACACAAAAAAATATGTGCTTTCACTCTATCTCCCTTATAATGATAAATAGGACGAACTTTCAAATCAATAGATTTATAACAACGGAAGGCTTCTTCCACCGAAGACAAACTTTTATAAGCTTTAACGACTTCAAAATCATTCATCATAGTTTTATCTACAGAAGTTCTGAGAATATAAACCCCATCTAATGCTATTTCTTCTGAGATTAATTCTTTTTTACGCTCATAAGTAAATCCTGAATCTGTGATGTCTAAATTATAATATTTGTTGATTTTATACTTGTTTAAGACCTTTCCCACTCTTAAAGCTATTTTATCGGCTCCTTTCAAAGCTCTTTTTTCCCTTTTTATAGCTTCAATAATTAACTCAAATTGTTCTTCTGCTATTTTTAATAATGCCTCTCTTTGTTTCTTGTTTTTAGCAGCTACCAAGGGATTTCGACAGGCAATTAATCTTTCATCTGGGTAATCTTCGTTTTCAAACTCAACTAGATTTACCTCATCAAATAATCCTAATTGAATTGCTTCTACTTCCGCCAATTTTCTGATGCTTGCTTTAGTTAAACCACTTATATAATCTAACCCTTCTACTGGTTTAACTAACTCTTTAATGTTTGAAGATGTTAAGATTCCTCTATCTGTCACCCACACTACATTCTTCACCCCAAACCGTTTCCTAACTTTCTCTATTTGACTCAAGAATGTGCTAGTATCTGAGGTGTTTCCTTCAAAAACTTCTACAGCGATAGGGCAACCATTTTTATCACATATTAGTCCAAAGACTATTTGAGTTTTCCCTTTCTTCTTATCCCTATTATATCCGTATTTTCCTAATTCACACCCGTTACCCTCTAGGTAAGTTGAGGTAACATCATATAAAATCAATGAGCCATTATCTAAATAAAGACTAGCTAATTTATTTTCAATTTTCTCTTGTTTATTTAATAACCAGTCTAAAGCCTCATAGAGTTCATCCTCATCAGCTTTTTCTAAATTCAATACTTTTCCTAAACTATTGCTACAAGTTTTTTCATGAAATCCTCTAGCTGTGGCTAATTTGGATTTAGGATTGATAATCCTAGCGATGATCATCCCCAAAACTAAGTTTCTAATTCGAGAGGTCTTACCAGCAATAATCTTATCTAATCCTATAGGCACACGCTCTATATACATGACTACTATTTTAGCTTACTTCCCTTATGGCTGTCTATTAATAAATATTACAATTTACATGGGTACGTTAACAAGAGTTGATGTCTGTATCCATTGATGGATAAGGGTTTTAGGATATTTTAGTAGATTTGTATGGGGTAAGTTCAGTTGAAAGTTCGACCAAATGACGGTTTGAGCAAAACGTGGTAAAAAGAAAGATGCTCTTTTTTAAGCGCTCGCTGTACAGCCCAAAATGTTACCAGAAATTTATAACGACCATTTAACAACATACTTGAAAAAATCGGAATATTTAATACTGTTAATTGTGCGAGAATTGGTTCAGGTGTATAGAAAAGTTAGGTTAGAAGAGGCGCGCCAATCGTTTTCCGAGTCCCATTTTGTTCGAGAGCCGCAGAAAAAAATTAAAGCGATTTTTCGAGATACCTTGTTTGACCATTGAGGGAGTGTGGATACCCATTATAAAACAGTGGTTAAATCAATCATTTGACCCAGGAAATGTCTTACATATTGTTATCGATAGAACGCAATGGGGATTGATTAATATATTGATGGTGAGTCTAATCATTGATAATAGAGGAATTCCTTTATATTTTGAGTTGCTAGACCATACAGGTAATAGTAACTTTGATACTCAAAAAAGCATATTGAGTCGAGTATTGCCATTACTAAAAGAATACAAAACCGTTGTATTAGGGGATAGAGGAGGACACGGGTGGCGAATTCGATTCGCCACCGTGAGATGTCCGTGAATTCTGTTCAGTCGAACTAGCAAAGTGGTTAAATGGACAGAAAAAAATTTATTATGCCCTCAGATTAAAGAAAAGCACCTATATTGAAGTAGAAGAAGAAATCTGGTTAACGTTAAAACATTTAAGATTATCCCCAGGAATGTCTTTATTTTATCAAGGTGTAAAAGTAACAAAAACGAGAGGATTTGCAGGAAGTAACATAGTAGCAAAATGGAAGAGAAGATATCGAGGAGTAAATACAGAAGAAGCTTGGTTTATTATTACCAACTTAAAGAGTCTTGATGAGACGATTGAGGCTTATAAGAAGAGATTTGGAATTGAGGAAATGTTTCGAGACTTTAAGAGAGGTGGTTATAATTTAGAGAGAACTAAATTAACAGGACATCGCCTTACTTCTGTCATATTAGTAATCACTTTAGCCTATTCAATGGCAACATTTTCTGGTAAAATCATTAAAGACAAAGGACTAGCAAAATATGTGGGTAGAGTGAGAAAAAATAAGAAAATGCAACGAAGACACAGTAACTTTTATATCGGTCTTCATGGAAAAGATTGGGTTGACTCTTGCGATTTACTGGACGTTGAATCTCAGGCATTGATGCAATTAAGCCCTGGAAAAGCTGCCTATTACCAACAAGGTCGACGGGCTATCTCCCTGATTAAATCTACCTTGTAGCTTTTTGTGTCCCCACGCCAGGTCGTTGATATTATCAATTAATTCTGAAAGTAGGGAATTATTTTCTTTAATATTTATCTGTTTCATTTTAGGTAAGTTATTGATAGGGATGCAAAGACAATGTTTCTGATTGATTGAACGTATCTCTACCATTATTATAATAGGTATTGCTATAATAGAGGGAGTAGTTCTTTTCAGAAGTTATGACTTTTTAGCTTACAATCCAAGCAACTAAAAGCCGAATAATGCAGTGTGAGAAAATAAAAACAACACACTTTTCAATGAAAAAGTTGCTTATCATCAAAGTTTGAATTGCTGGAGTCAGTCGCACTCCTTCCACATCTTCTGAAACACGCAGAGGAAAAAGTAAAATAACAATAGAAGCCAAGCAAAATGGTGTAAAAAGAAGCAAAACTGGTATTTTAGCTTTGCTACATAGCTCAAGAAAGAAAACACGTTTTTCTGTTTCAGCTGTAAATAGAAGACCTACAAGTAATCCGTAAAAAGGAATGAAATATGAAATGTAAGAACGAGCCTGAACAACTTGCTGAATGGTAAAGTTCGCATTCCGACCCGTAAAGTTGTCAGCAGTCCTAATAAAAGCAATATCCCAAATTAAAAACATTATTACTGCTGCAAGAATGGACAAATTCGTATTGAGTAAAGTGCCAGAAATTAAAAGGATTCCACTTATTAAAAAGGAAATTGGATACCAGTAAGAGCTTGATACATTCATTTGGCAAACTACTAGGTTTAAAAGATTAGTTGACTTAACAAAAGCAGACGAGTATTTCTAATTTTTTAAAGTTAATAAGATGATTTTTTTAGTTTTATTCTAATAACCAAGCAAACACATCTGTAACCGTAAGCTTTATTTCTTTAGCAAAATATGGTACAGGAAGGATTAAATCTAGCTTATCAAATACTTCAGTTTCTTGTTTAGGACGATAAATCAATACAGTTTGCTCATTAGGATCAATGAACCAACCCATTTGTGCGCCATACTTGAGACAATGTAGAATATTTTTAGTTACTTTAGTTTGACTTTGATCCGGTGATAAAATCTCAATTGTCCAATCTGGTGCGATAGTAAATAAGTTAGCAATTTCTCCATTTTCATCACGGGGAATATGATCCCAAGTCACCACTACAACATCGGGAACAATTGAGCGATCGCCAAAAGTACACCTTAATTCAGGAAAAGCACGGGCGATACGTTTCGGTTTCATGATACTATTAATAGTAGTAACAAATTCCCCTTGAATGGCACTATGTTTCCCTTGTGGCATGGGTTTATCAATAATTTTACCATCGATATATTCTTTTGCTGGTTTCGTTTCTGGTAATTGCAAAAACTCAGCTAAGGTCAAACTTTTAGAGGGTATTTGTACCATTTTAATGACTCCTTAAGTTTAGATGAGATTCCTCGTTCCTCGGAATGACAAATAAGGATATAAAAAATATCAAAGACGAATTTTTACACTACTCTCACTTTAACTAAACACTTCTTTAACAGCGATTACGACTTGTTTCATTTGGTCTTCTGTTAAGGCTAACCCACTAGGAATATAAAACCCTCGGCGCGATAATGTTTCTGAAACAGGACAAGAAATATCTTTTAATAATCCCATTTTATGAAATACGGGTTGTTCGTGCATTCCCCAGAAAAAGGGACGAGTTCCTATTTTTTTCTCTCGTAAGCGTCGCATTGCTTCTGCTGCATCAAAAGGAATTTCATCTTTTAAAACTATCCCATAAACCCAATAAATATTTTCTGCATAATCGGTTTTAACTAAGGGTAATTCTAATTGAGAAATATTGGATAACAATTCTGTATAAATAGTACCCATTTTGCGCTTTCGTTGCACAAATTCTGATAACCTTTCTAATTGCGCTAAACCGACAGCAGCTTGTAGGTTGGTAAAGCGAAAATTCCAGCCTAATTCTTCATGAATAAACCGTCTTTTCGGTTGAAAACAAAGATTTCGTAAAGACTGACATTTTTCGGCTAAACCGTCATCATCGGTAACAATCATTCCCCCTTCCCCTGTGGTAACGTGCTTGTTAGGATAAAAGCTAAAGGTACTAATATCCCCAAAACTACCACAAGGTTGACCCCGATAGGTTTGTCCGTGCATTTCTGCTGCGTCTTCGATAATTTTTAAGCCATGTTGATTGGCTATTTCTAACACGGGTTTCATATCTACGGGTAAACCATAAATATGAACCACCATAATCGCTTTTGTTTTGGATGTAATTTTGACTTCTATTTGACTCACATCCATATTCCAGGTAACGGGGTCACAGTCGACCACTACTGGAATACCTCCAGCCCTGACAATAGCTGCACCACAAGATATGATAGTAAAAGTAGGTAAGATGACCTCATCCCCTGGTTGGATGTCTAAAGCTACTACAGCAGCATCTAAAGCAACGGAACCATTACAGACACTAATTGCGTGTTTTCTGCCGACGGTTTGAGCAAATTCTGCTTCAAACTTTTTGACAAAAGGACCTTCTGAGGAAATCCACCCTGTATCAATACACTCGTTTAAATATTGTTTCTCATTACCATCAAGTAAAGGTTCATTAACAGGGATAAAGTCAGCCATAATAATTACATTTTAAAGATGAATTGTTATTGATATAATCTCAGTTTTTATTTTACATCGGCTTGACTTCCATCAATACCTGAAAAACGAACTTTATCGTTATCTCCAACATAAGGACCTTGTTTCACTTCAATCATTTCTAATTCTTCTAATACTTCAAAGCCATGACCCCCTTTAATTAAAAGAATAACATCCCCTCCTTGCAAAATACGACTTTCTAAATAATCTCGGTCATCGTTATAAAAATCAACCCGAAGTTTACCCCTTTTTATTAGTAAAACTTCTTGGGTATAAAAAACTTCTCGGCGAACTTGTTTATGAATATGAGGTTTAATAATTTTTCCTTCAGGATGTCTCATGTAAGCAAGTTGTTGGGAAAAACTATCAGGGGTGAAAAAATGAATTCCGGGTTGACGAAACTCAGAAGGAAGAATAATGGCTAATACTTGACCATTGTAAGTAATTTCTTCGATTATGGTTTGAGTATTGGTTTGTTGAATCATGATATTAAATTTAATAGGGAAAAACTAGGTTCCATTTTAAATTGTATCAGCTTGTTTCGTTAATGTCGAATTTAAGCATACAATAAACTTTATCTTAGTTAACTGAATTGTTAGAGATCAGTTTTCCCTCATACATAGTATATTTTCCTTTAGTTCCTAAAGAATTAAATATAACTTGAAAACTAGAGTTATCATCATTTTGTGTTATAAATTCTTCAGATGAAGAATTAGGTATTTCACATTTACGATAAGGATAACAAACATAAATAAACTCTGATTTATTATTCTTGATTAAAGTTTGACCTAGTTTAACTAAATTATCTGGTTGATCGACACGAAAAAATAGTTTATCCTTTCTCAAAGGAGATTCTAATAACTGAGCTGCATATTGATGGGAAACGACCACAACTTGACGAGAATCATTAGCTAAAAATTCAATCGCAGGAGCAACTCCTGTATGGGTTTTCTGAAAAAATACAGTCCCTAAATACATATTCTTATATAATCCAAGTATCAAGAAGATTGAAAATAAGAAAATTGTATAATATTTAATTAAAGATTTTGAGTTATCTAGAAAAAATTTCAATTGTTGAACAATCATAACTGAGAAAAAAGGCAACAAGATTAATAGGTATCGCTGTCCCCATTGTTTTCCCCCAACAGCAATTTCATCGGAACCCGAATCAACTAATAAAGCGACTCCAGTGGTAAATAATAAGCTCATCACATAAATAAAAGCCATTCTTTGATTAATATTAATGTTTTCTTTCCTACTTAAAAATAACCATATTGCTGACAAAACAACTAAAACTCCATAAGTTTTAATAAATAGTTTTATTTCTGATA
Source organism: Crocosphaera chwakensis CCY0110 (assembly GCF_000169335.1). Taxonomy (GTDB): domain Bacteria; phylum Cyanobacteriota; class Cyanobacteriia; order Cyanobacteriales; family Microcystaceae; genus Crocosphaera; species Crocosphaera chwakensis. The sequence continues at coordinate 113,725 of NZ_AAXW01000011.1, read as the reverse complement.
ATCCATGAATATTGACCCAATAGACGCTAGTAATCAAAGAAAAAACAATTAAAGCCAGAAAAATTATGCTAGCTGTTTTCTCTTGAAAGCTTTTTGTGATGAGGAATAATAATAAATAAAGTAAAGAAAAACAAGCCACAGGAAAATACTCAAAAAACGTTACAATAATCTCTAGAAAACTTTCCCAGGCTTCAGTTAAACGTCTTATTATAGAAAACTCTTCAACAATTTGTAGAGCATGAATTCCTAAGAAATGACCATATATCAATTTATTACTAATGAAAAATAATCCGATAGTGGCATACATAACTAAAATAAAAATCCATCCCTTATCCCCTAAATATAAGAGTTTATCTAACTTAAGTTTATAAGCCAGATTGGATAGATTAGAATTTTTCTTAATGGTCAGGAATTTAAAAATTGTCATAATTCCTACCAAAAAGGTCAAAGTAGCAATCATCGCTAAAAATTCTGAACGTATCCAAGCCGATAAACCAACAAAAAAACCACTTAAAATTGCTTCTTTTATTGTCACTGATTCCTTGGGGACTAACAAGATAATCATTCCAATAAAACAAAAGAGAACAGCCAGAGTATGTTCCCAATACATTCCACTGTATAAAGTTAAATTAGAAGAAAAAACTAAGAAAAATAAAGACAAACATTGCTGAAAATAACTTAAATTAAAAAAGCGAGAGTAAAGATTAAAACTAATCCAAATTAACCAAGTAGAAACTAAAGGAATAACATATAAACCCCGTTCACCGAATAAAGCGTAAAAAGGGGCAGTAATTAAAGAAAAAGGATAGGGAAAAGTAATATAATAATGATCATTCAAATAGTAAACAAAGGGTTCTTCATAAGGATATAATCCATCCTTCCACAGTTGACGAACCCACTCAGCGTCAGGGGTGATTAAATCAATGCGAAAAATTCCCTCACTTAATTGTTGTGCTAATAAAGCTTTAAGACCACCGTCCCCACTAAAATAAACTCCTTCAGGAACTTGTCCCAATAAAAACAAAGAAAAAACAACACCAGCACCTATAATAAACCAAGATAATCCATATCTAATCATTTTTATTAAATGGCTTTTATTAGCTAAACTGAGACAATGTTATACCATGTTAAAGGATTATGCAGAAACTTTTGAAGTTAGCCCCTTGGGCGATCGCAGCAACGGCAGCCTGGTCATTGGGCTTTGTCTATAATGTCTATTATGGCGGTGAATTAAGCTTTTTACGAGGGATGTATTTTGAGAAAATATCCCTAGCAGCAGATGTAAAAGCATCGCCTCGCTTATTAATTTTAGGGGGTTCGGGGGCCCATCATTCCCTTAATTCTAAAGTCTTAGAAGAAAAACTAGGTATGCCTGTGCTAAACATGGGATTAGATGGTCCTGTGGGTTTAAATGTTATTTTACCAAGTATTCTCAAGGCTGTGCGTCCAGGGGATATTGTATTATTAATCCCTGAAGACCTGATTTTACTGGATAAAGATGGTTTATTGGAACGTTCAGCCCCTTTTGGTATTGCCATTGGAAGACCGGGACTGGGGGGAGTTCCTCCTCAGCAGTTAGTAGAAACTATCTGGATGCAAGGAGTTCCCAGTCTTAGGCCGATAACAAAATCTGCTGTTGACTTAGTGGAAAAAGGTCGTTTTACAGGTTACTACTCCGATCCATTAACCGAAAGAGGTGATCCGACTACGGTTAAATATCGTCAAGGAAAATGGTGGCAATGGAAAATCAATAAATCCATTTCTCCCCATGCTATCAAACGAATTAAACAGTTTCGTCAAGAAGTTGAGGCCAAAGGTGCTACTTTAGTTTTATCTTTGCCTTGGGTTTATGCTAGTAAGGATGAAAAAACTTTATCAAATATGGAGGACATAACGGAAAAATTAAGCAAAATTGCCCCCATTGTTTATGATCAAAGTGATTACAATTTAAAAACCGATTCTAGTCTCTTTGCTGATACCCATCATCACCTGGTTTTTGAAGCTAGAAAACAGAGATCAGAACAATTAGCTCAACAATTAAAACCTGTTATAAATACGGCAACCAGTGAACAGTGAACAGTTAGTACACAAGTAAGCACACAAAATTAATTTCCTAGTGAAAACAGGCAAAAAGCAACAAGATTATTAAAATGTGTAATTAATTTTGTTCAGGTACTTAAAAAGATCATTTTGAAATGATTACTTTATAACAACAGTTAATAATCAGCATGAATCAAAAAAAGTTATCAAAATTAACTAATATTTTTGGGTTAGATTTGCGATCACTTGCCATTTTTAGAATGGGTTTAGCTTTAGTGGTAATGGCTGATTTATTCAGTCGTTTTAGGGGAGTTTCAGCCCATTATACTGATCAAGGGGTACTACCGAGAGAAGCATTACATCCTAATTTATTTGGTTCTTTTATCGCCTTTAAATCGGCTGGTAATTCTTTACTTCATCCTTGGTATTGGTCGTTTAATTTACTAAATGGTAGTTTATTATTTCAATTTTTTTTATTTATAATTGCTTTTATTCTCTGTTTATTTTTGTTAGTAGGTTATCGTACTAGATTAGCAGTAATCGCTATTTGGGCATTGAATATCTCTCTACAAAATCGTAATCCTGCTTTAATTTTTGCAGGAGATGATGTTTTAAGAGCGATGCTTTTCTGGTCGATGTTTTTGCCCTTAGGTTGTGCTTATTCTATTGATAGTGCGTTAAATTCTAATGCAAAACCGTTGCCAAAAAGGGTCATGAATGCAGCAACAGTGGCCTTTATGGTACAACTAATATTTATCTATACTTGGTCAGCAGCTTATAAGACAAAAAGCGAATTATGGTGGCCTGATGGGGATGCAGTTTATTATTCCCTTCATTTTGATCAATATGCCACAGAATTTGGTCATTTTTTATTAGGGTTTCCGATTCCTATTTTACAAATACTAACCTTTGGCGCGTTAATTTTTGAATGGATTGGACCGTTTTTAATTTTTATTCCCTTTCGTATTAGCTTCTTTCGTTGTGTTGCTATTATTTCTTTTATTCTGTTGCATATTGGCTTTGAATTATGTTTTGCTATTGGGGTTTTAAGTTACCTTAGCATTGTTAACTGGTTAGCTTTATTACCAACAGAAGTCTGGGATAAAGTCCAAGAAAAAATTACTAATAAATCTAGACAAGGTTTAACCATTTATTATGATAAAAATTGTGGTTTTTGCAAGAAAGTTGTTTATGGACTTCGTACTTTATTAATCTTACCAGGTACTCCTTTATTGATGGCCCAAGATTATCAATCTATATATGAAGATATGTTAGAAAAAAATTCATGGGTTGTGGTAGATTGGCAAGAAAATCGTCATTATAAATTTGAAGCGATCGCTTATGTTGTCAGTCTCTCCCCTATCTTATCTTTCTTAGAACCTTTATTACGTTGGAAACCTGTTATGAAAGGGGGAACAAAATTCTATCAAATTATTGCTGCTAACCGAAAAGTTGCAGGTAATTTTACCAAACCATTTAAGTTTCGTTCTTTAAGTACAAAATCTTCTTTTCCTTTTAATCTCACAGTAGTCGTATTATTATTATTAACAACAATTTGGAATTTAAAAGGGTTTGTTGATCAAACGGTCGCTCGTAATCCAGACTATCGTAATAATAATAAAAAAGATTGGATTTTATCCACCCGCAATTTTCTAAGTCGTCGCACTTTTCAACGTATTAATATTATTGGTTATCTCACCCGTTTAGATCAATCTTGGAGCATTTTTGCTCCGGCACCTCCCTTAGATGATGGATGGCACGTTATAATAGGAAAATTGAAGAATGGAAAAACCGTTAACCTGCTTAATGAAAATAGTCCTATTAGTTGGGACAAACCAACTTTAAAACAGCGCAAACAACTTTATCCAACCATTCAATGGCGAGTCTATTATATTAATCTTAATCGTGCTATTGGACAACAACTTTATCCCTATTTTGTTGACTATTTAATTCGCGAATGGAATGATAGACATTCTGCTGAAAAACAGTTAGAAAGTCTTGAAATTTACTTTATGGAAGAAAGAACTGTTCCCCCTGGAGAACAACAACCTATTAATAAGAAAAAAGTCTGGCCAAAATCTTAGATAATGTTAGTTCGACGAAAAGAAATTGATAAAAGAATAATCTCTAATTCAAGTTTCGCAAAAATTATGCACCACCACGCGATCTCATTTGAGGAGTTTTCTTGTTTCTTCGATCACGCTGTTCAAAATGGTGTCGATGTTGAGAGAGCGACGAATTTTGTCAATAATATTCGCGATAGTTGTTTGTCGTTTTATAGAACTTTCAATTGCTTTATCGAGATTTTGCTGCTATTCATATAAATAAACAACACCCAAGTCCTACTCTGCGGTATTATCCCTCTCTTTATTGATACTATCTGAAGAGACCGATCTAGCTTAACTTGAGGGCCTTACTTCCTATTTAACCATTTGAGGAATTATCCGTTTTCGGATTGGGTGTTGTTGTCGGATACGAGACAGATGTTAGTTTAAACAGCGTTTACTTACCTCTTGGTTGTGTTTTTTACTTTCACTGGGCTGTTTGATCTGCCAGGGAAGCTTTACTTGCTTCAATTATTAATATATCAACTTTTGTCCCTCTTTAACTTAATTTGTAACAAAGCTTCATATTTGATGAATAGCTATTGACTTTGAAGGATAATAGTAGAGGGATCATTTTACTTTCATCATGTTTAATGTTTAAAAACCTAAGTATTTTACGCCTATTCTGAACTGAGTCTCATTCAGTTGTCGACTCCATATAATTTGAGCTTTCGTCGGCTCAATATTGTTCATTAAAATTAATAATTTTTGTCCTTTATATACTTTTTGATCAGTGGTAAGTAATAAATTACACCCATCCAAAAAATTATCGATAATCCTTGCTTGACAGGAACAATAAGCTTGCTGTTGGTTAAAAATTAATCGGACTGACTTGCCTTTATTAACTTTTAATCTTCTGTATTTTCTTGTATATAACTTTGGAAAAGTTTTTCCTATGAGTTGAGTTTGAACATTATCTAAGTTAATTGTCATTACTTTATTAGAGTCAACCTTCTAGATAGGGTTAAAATTTTTAAAACTAAATAGCTTATCTTATTTTAATTATTAAGGAATTTTTAAAATTTGACAATCATTGAATTTTCGTAAATTATTGATGTTAAGTCTTCGTAAATCTGATGATTATCGCTATCATCATATACTGAGTTACAATTACTTAGGATTACTTTCTTCGGTAAAATAACAGAGAGCATAAGTATATTTAAGGGTTAAATAGATAAATGACCTGTACCTAATACTTTTTTAGCTTTTTGTAGTCTAACTGTTAATTCAGGTTGATGATCAGGATAGTTATGATGCACAAATTCAATGAAATCATCAAGGGTACAGGGTTTATCAAATCCGCCTAAAGATCCATGAAATTCTTTATGAATATCCTCTGCTATTGTAATAAGATTAATATCTATAGTTGCTAAATGAGGATATTTTTTTGAGCAGTACAAATGATGAACCGCCAGGTTAAATTGATCATGATTTGCAGGTTTTTGTCCTGTTATTTGACAAGTCTTTTTATCTCGTGTTTTGGCTCTATTTTTTGCTTTTTGTATCTCTTTTACATGGTTAATTAATGAGTTGGAAAGAGCTTTAAATTGTCTAGGAAATTCACCACAAATAATTTTACAAGCTTTCCTCCTAGATTTATTGGTTAAAGTTTCACTCATTTGTTTAGACATGAGTAAAATGCCTCGTTCACCGAACCAAAATTCTTGCTCTATTTCTGCATAATCTTTTTCTAATTCTGTAAGGATTCAGGTGGCAAATATTGACAAACAGGCTGACTGCGCTAAAGTAACGGTATGAGTCAAACTGAACCAGGAGTACAGTTAAATCCAGACGAATTAAACCAACTGTCAAAATCTGGGTTGGTACAAATTATCTTGGCTCAACAGAAACTTATCGAGCAGCTACAAAAAGAAATAGAAAAATTAAAGCTCAGTCGTAATTTAGATAGCCAAACCTCATCAAAACCCCCATCAACAGACTTATTGAAAAAGTCTGAGAAGGCTAAAACAACTGAAGACGATAAGGATAAGAAAAGAAAACCAGGGGGACAACCTGGACATAAGGGAAAAACAAGGAAAGGCTTTGGGAGAATTGACAGAATTCAAATCTTGCAACCATCAATATGTAGTCACTGTGGTCAAACAGAATTATTAATAGAACCAGTGAAAGTTGATTCTCAGCAGGTAGCACAACTGGTAGATAAACCCATTGAGGTAGTAGAATATCATCGTCATCATTGTCGCTGTGGGCATTGTGGTGAAGTGACCAAAGCGAATTGGTCGCCCAAGACCGTCCCAGGACAAGATTTAGGAGTGAAGTTACAAGCTTTTCTGGGATGGTTAGGGAATTATGGACATCTACCTTATGAAAAGCAACAAGAGATGTTGTGGGAGTTAGGGCAAATTGAGATAGGTATGGGGACCATCGTAGCCACCAATCAACGAGTAGAAACAGCCATTAATCCGTCGGTTGAACAATTATCCAAGTGGGTCAAAGTAGAACAACCCCCAATTCATGTTGATGAAACACCCTGGCCAGTGAAGGGAGTCAAAGAATGGTTGTGGGTATTTACCAATCAACTTTTCTGCCTGTTTCGGGCTGCTGATACTAGGGGGCGTAAGGAATTAGAAGATCAGTTAGGCCATGAATATGGTGGTGTTTTAAGTAGTGATGATTTGGGAGTTTACAATGGTTATACTGTTGTTGCTCAACAGAAATGTTTGGCACATTTACGCCGTCACTTTCAGCGATTAATAAAAACTCCAGGTCAATATAACAAAACCATCGGTCAAACTTTTCTCAAATTAATTGATGAAGCTTTCCGTCATTATCGTATTTGGCAAAACGATAAGAATAGGCATGGTTATCAAGTTTGGGCAAGACAATTCAAAGATAAGATAAAGATAGCCACAGAAGAATGGAAGCCTAAAGCCGGTTATGAAGCCGGAAAACTTTTGCGAAACCTTCGGCAAAAGGCAGAGCAATGGTGGTATTTTCTGGAGCATCCAGAGATCCCCCCTGATAATAATCTTGCTGAAAGATCCTTAAGATTAGCCATCACGAAACGGAAAGTTAGTGGGGGTTCAAGAAGCATGGAACGATTTAAACAAACAGCTAACTTATTGACGGTTATTCAAACTTGTCGTCGTCAAGAACGTTCGGTGATTGATTTTTTCGAGAAGTCATTAATAGCCAAAGTCGGTCATCCGAATTGTTTGTTTCCTTCCCTAATTCCTAACTTCTAGACCTGAATCCTTACCTAATTCTAAAGGTTGATGGGATTTTTGGATTTCTCTAAAAGTTGCATTCATTTTTGCTCCATTCGTTTCTAAAATTCGACGAACACTTTGTTTATTAATCATCGCAACATTATGATAAATAATAATTTTACCATCATCACTTAATTCCTCAGTTATAATTTTACGTGCAAGGGATTTACGAATTCTCGCGTCATGTTGTGTGATAAAGTCTTTAATTTTATAAATAATCCCTCTAGTTTCATTTTGATCTAAATAAGCAGCAATTTTTAATGCACCTTGAGAGGAAAAATTACGACTTTTCATCGTTTTGTTAATAAAAATATAATCTTTCTTTTCCACTAAGTCCCATTTATCATTAGGATCAGCATCAAAAAAATCGATAATTTCATCTAACCTTTGGAGTTTAATAGAAAACCATTCCGCTAGTTCTTTGTCTTTGATCGTAAATTTTTCCTTTGTGTTAGGCATTTTATTTAAACTCCATTGTAATTGATTTATACATGATGGTTAGGCGATCAAAAATGCGAGCATCTCCTGTTTCTTGGTTGTCAGGATGATAAATTTTAGAAAGTCGGTAATAAGCTTTTTTAATATCTTGGGTACTTGCTTCTTTTGGTTCAAGTCCAAACACTTGATAGGGACGAAAATACTTAAAAAGATGAATTCCATTAATACAATCTTTTCCTATTTCTCCATCTTCTTCAGGAAGAATACCAATAAATTGACGATAGATAATTTCCCAACTTTCTCGTTTACTGAGATTTAATTTATCCCAAACACTGATGGCCATTTTGAAAGCATCTGATTTTTTAAGTTCGGTTGTATCCTTAACCTCAAAATATTGATAAACTGCTTTCTTGAGTTGAGATAAAGTTAGGGGTTTGATTTTTTTAGATTGTTGCGTTTTGGTGGGTTTTGATAACTTTTTATTGTGATTATAAATAACAAAAAAAGCAAAATCTTCTAACACTTGACCATTGACTGAATTATTTTCTGTAATTCGTGCAATTTCATCAAGAATGATCTGATTTAGTTGTTTATTTTTTTGGGTCATGACTAATCATTGTCTAATAGATTCACATTTCATATTTTTCTTCTTATACATAAGATTCCCAAAATAAAGCTATGAGTGATCATTTCATTCTTAATGATTTTCTTAAACTGAGAGTTACTTTCTTCGGTAAAATAAAACTAAATCTCGGTATATTCAAGGATAAAAAAGATAAATGACAGTTGAAACCCCTATCCCCGTCGTAGTTAATGGTGCTGCTGGTAAAATGGGTCGTGAAGTGATTAAAGCGGTGTCCCAAGCAGAGGATATGATGTTAGTGGGGGCCGTGGATAAAAACCCGAACTACCGTGGCCAAGATGTGGGAGAAGTAGCTGGATGCGGTGCGCTAGAAGTGCCTATTTTAGATGATTTAGAAAGCATTTTAGTGGTAGCAACCCAAGAACAGGTACAAGGGGTTATGGTTGATTTTACTCACCCTGACGGTGTTTATGATAATGTTAGAAGTGCGATCGCTTATGGAGTGCGTCCGGTGGTGGGAACAACGGGACTATCGGATAAACAGTTACAAGAGTTAGCTGAGTTTGCTGATAAAGCAAGTACAGGATGTTTAATTATTCCTAATTTTTCTATCGGGATGGTTTTATTACAACAAGCAGCGATACAAGCATCCCAATATTTTGATCACGTTGAAATTATTGAACTTCATCATAATCAAAAGGCTGATGCACCCAGTGGAACAGCTATTAAAACAGCGCAAATGCTATCCGATTTAGGAAAAACCTATAATACTCCTTCAGTCCAAGAAACAGAAAACATAGATGGTTCTAGAGGTGGTGTGGTAGCTGATAATATTCGGGTTCATAGTGTCCGTTTACCTGGATTAATTGCTCATCAAGAGGTAATTTTTGGCGCACAGGGACAGATTTATACCTTACGTCATGATACCAGCGATCGCTCGTGTTATATGGCAGGGGTTTTACTGTCTATTCGTAAAGTGACTGAGTTAAAAGGTTTGGTTTATGGGTTAGAAAAAATCCTTTAAATATTTAAGTCTTTTAAAGCTAATCTAATTTGTTCTAAACGTCTACGGTTGACTCCTAAATCTAACTTCCCCTTGCGAGAAGCTGATCTTAATTCAATAATAGATAATTTGGGGGGAAAATAAAACTCTAATTCATCAATTCCTCCCAAAAATTTCCCTTTTGATTCTGCTAATATATAGTTATTTTTTGTTTCAATGACGTGAGTTCTGGGAACTCTTGTTAAGACCTTTGATAATATTTCTTTAGCTTGATTTTTATCAATATGGTAAACAATTGGAGCAATATAAGATTGATTTTCTTGTGGCCAACTGGCCACACAAGCAACTTCAGATGGACAAGGTAATAAATGATTTTCAACTATTCGCTCATTTTTGATTAACTCAGTTCCATACGCTATAGAATCAATCGTAAACAAGCTGATAATTGTGACTAAAATCAATGATAAAAAATAACGAAACATAATTGAATATCATAGTTAAACTGCCACGATCTTATCAATTCAATATTCATCAATTGTATTTAAAAGAAAAAGCTGGTTACTGGTTAAGTTTTTTAACCCCTTCTAAAGTCATTGATTTGGAAAGCGGGTGACGCGATTCGAACGCGCGACATTCACCTTGGCAAGGTGACGCTCTACCACTGAGCTACACCCGCATTTCTCAATACTAAATTTCATCATCCCATACATTTCAAAAAATGTCAAGGCTAAATTAGAGAAGCACGACGCTGATCTAACCACTGTTGCAAAATGATGGTTGCTGCTAGGCGATCAACTAAGCCTTTATTGTGGCGAGAATACTTTTTTTGAGCTTTTAACTTGGTTTCTGCTTCGACAGAGGTGAGTCGTTCATCTATGTATTCTACAGGTAATTCTAGGGCTTTGGAGATACGTTTAGCGAATTTCTGCACTTGTTTAGCTTGAAAACCGATGCTTCCGTCCATAGAATAAGGAAGACCAATAACTAATAGTTGTGCTTCTCGTTCTGTAACTAATGTTTGCAGTTGTTGGACATCTTGAGGAAATGATTGACGTTCAATGGTGGTTAATCCTGTCGCAATTAACCCTGTACCGTCACATCCTGCCACACCAATGCGTTTTTTACCCACATCTAACCCCAATGCAGAAATTCGCTCCATACTTCTTAATCGTCGAATAATTGCACCTACATTTTAGAGGAAATAAGCGTAAGGAATCAATGTATCATTTAGGACATCAATATCTAAATTAAAGTAGCCCTTTCATCCCCCATGATGGTGTAGGATTATGGATTATCCAAGCAGAAATCCTTGAAAAAGCAGTTAATTATAGTTGATACCAGCCTCATGTACAGTATGGAATGTTAGCTGAGGATGCTAGAGTAGGGTGTCCATTTAGGGGGCGATCGCTCTAAACTAACTAATTAATGGGCTGAACCATTGCCATCGTAGTTATCGGAGTCATAAAATCCGTTTTTGGTGCCAAAAAACAAACAAGACACGGTAAATAAAGCTGTTAAAATGACTAAAATTAATTTAACATCCATAATTAATTTTCTCCTCACTTGAATCTTCCTATTATTATCTTATAATACTTTTCTCTAAGTAGCAGGGGGATCATTTCCACTAAAAGATTTAATTTTTTCTGTAACTATGGCCTGACAGATATAGATGAAAGGCCATAGCAAAAACGACAAACACATTCAAATAGGTTTAGCTATGATTAGCATATTCTTTTGAATTGTTAGATTTGTCAGGAAGATAGTCATTATAGTCGTGTTGATCGTAATGATAGACAGTACGAATAGGATAAGGAATATTGATATCTTCTGCGTCAAAAGCTGCTTTAATAGCGATAATGGTTTTACTTTGAATTCGTCTTACCACTGCTTGAGATGGGGCTGTCCAATAGCGTACAACTAAATCAATAGAACTGTCCCCAAAACTAACTAAATCAACTTCGGGTTCAGGATTTTCTAATATGCCTTCAAGTTCATAAATGGTTCTTAATAAAATTCCTTTTGCTTTAGGTAAACTGGTATTATAATCAACTCCAACCCCTAAATCAGTGCGACGATAATTAAAAGCTGTTCTTACTTGGACGGCACTGGTAAATACGGTAGAATTAGGCAATAAAACCCTTTCTCCTTGATAGGTTCGGATTTGTGTCGTTCTAACACTAATTGCTTCTACAGTTCCTTCATAGTCTCCGACAATGATTTGATCATTAATACGAAAGGGTTCTTGTGCAAGTAGCAGAATACCAGCTAGGAAGTTCTTGAAAATGTCTTGGAATGCAAAACCAATAGCCACCGAACTTAGTCCCAATGTAGCAATAATATCACCTAATCTTAATCCAGGAAATGCTACCACTGCAGCAAACAAAATACCAGCAACCCAAACTAATACATGGGTTGTTTTTGCCAAAAGTAATTGTAATGAACGACTTTTAATGGTTTTTTCCCCAACCTTATCAACTAATTGACAAACAAAGTCTGCTACAAATTTAGTTAAAAATAGAATAACAATTGCAGCTAAAACTGCTGGAATACCTTTGATCGCACTAGCAACAAGGTCATTTATGCTATTGAAAATTGTGTCTACAATTTGATTCATCGATCCTCAAAATTATTTATTATGTTTTCAAAGATAATTTTCTATTATATTAATAGATTTTTACCAGAGATGCAACGTAAACATGATCAATACTGATTTATGCTAGTCTTACCAGTACAGTTAAAATAACTTATCCTCAAGCTAGAAAATTAGCTATTTTTGAAGGAAAAAGAGCGGATGGACGTAAAGTTAAAAAACGTCTTGAATCTGAATATCCGATGCAACTTCCTGATGGATGATTGGTTAAATAAACAGTAATGAATAGATCATTATATATCTTGAATAGAAACTGGTTCTTGACGATTTTGATTTAAAAATTTACACACTTTTGTTGGTGAATGACTTGAATCTGGAATTTCACGCTCATTAGGATTAAATAAGGGTTGGTCATAATCATTCATTTGACGTAATTCCATAACATTATTTTTGATTTTGTTAAGCTCATTTTTGATAGAACTACGCTCTAAACCTTCTTCTAAGAAGATAATTAATAAGTTATAGCAATACGGGGTTAGGTTAGGACAAAATTAGCTAGAATTAAAGCGCTCACGAAAACAAGAAAAAAATGCCTGCTCCTTATAGCTACGATTTGAGAAAAAAAGCCGTAAATGCTTATTATAGAGGAGAAAAGAAGATAGCTATTTGCCGATTAATGAAAATTAGTCGTAATACTCTCGATTTATGGCTAAAAAGAGAACAAGAAACAGGAGACTTCAAAGCGGTGCAGCCGCACTCGCTCCCGCGAGACCGCCAAGCGTCCTCCTAAAAATAATCGCAAAATTCAAGATTTAGAGAGATTCAAACAGTTTGTCAGACAACATAAAGATAAAACACAGCAACAAATAGCCGAGAAATGGGGAGAAAATGTCACACAGCAAAACGTGAGTGATGGAATTAAAAAGTTAGGTATAACTAGAAAAAAAAACTTACGGATATCGAGAAAGAGATGAAAATAAAAGAAAAGAATTTAAAGACCAACTTCACAAAAAACCGTCGCACAATTTAGTTTATGTAGATGAAGCAGGATTTGATAATCGAGATGATTATCCATATGGTTATAGTCCCAAGGGAGAAAGATGTTATGCACTCAAATCAGGAAAGAGAAAAGAGAGAGTTAGTTGGGTGGCTGCATTAAAAGAAGGAAAAATATTTGCTCCATTAACTTTTGAGGGGTCGTGTAATCGAGATTTATTTGAAACATGGCTGGAAAAAAGTTTGATTCCTCAACTTCAACCAGGGGATATAATTATTATTGATAACGCTACTTTCCACCAAGGACAAAGTATTAAAGAAACAGTCGAAAAGGTAGGATGTGAAATTTGGTATCTACCTCCTTATTCTCCCGATTTAAACAAGATAGAACGTTGGTGGTCTGTTCTCAAAACTTGGATGAAACAGAGAGTTAAAGAATTTGAGACTGTTAGAGAATGTGTTGATACAGCTTTCAAAAAATGTCCTAACGTGTATCCGTAAGGCTATATTAATTTTTTAATTCTTCACCAGTTAAACTATATTTTGCGGGTGTATGATCAAACTTGAAACACCCACAAAAATTTTGCTTTTTTTCCTAAAACCAATAATTATTCCACCGTAACTGACTTAGCTAAGTTCCGAGGTTGATCCACATCTAACCCTCGTCTCGCAGCAATATGATAGGCTAATAATTGTAAAGGAACTACCGCAATAATAGGGGATAAAATTTCATCCACATGAGGAACAAATAACAGATCATCGAAGGTTGATCTTGCTTCAGAATCATCCACCGATGTAACACCAATTAACCTTGCATCCCTGGCTTTTGCTTCTTGGGCATTTGATAATACTTTATCATGAACATCTCCTGGCATAGCGATCGCAACCACAGGCACTTTTGCATCTAATAACGCAATGGGGCCGTGTTTCATTTCCCCGGCAGGATAACCTTCAGCATGAATATAACTAATTTCTTTTAATTTTAAAGCCCCTTCTAAAGCAATAGGAAAATTAACTCCTCTTCCTAAGAAAATAAAGTCTTGGGTTTCAATAAATTCATGAGCTAATTCTTCAATTTGTTTTTCTTGTTGACTTAAAATGAGTTCAATTTGATTGGGTAATTCTCGTAACCCTTTAATCAAACTTTCAAACTTTTCTAAACTCAACCGTTTACGACGATAAGCTAATTCTAACGCCAAGAAATAAAAGCCCATTAATTGTGCAGTAAAACTCTTAGTTGCAGCCACACCAATTTCTATCCCTGCTTGGGTATTAATGATACGATCTACCATGTGAGCAAGGGTACTTTCGGGGCGGTTGGTAATGCCTAAAATTCGTGCATCATAGGGAAATTCTAAGCCCATTCTGCGCTGTTTTTCCATCTCTAATGCTGCTAAAGTATCGGCGGTTTCCCCTGACTGCGTGACCCCAACGGTTAAGGTATTAGCTAACATGGGGGCAGGAGAATAACGAAACTCTGACGCATATTGCACCATCGTGGGAATACCGGCTAATTGTTCGAGTAAATATTTACCCACGACACTGGCATTCCAACTGGTTCCGCAAGCAACAATTTGAATATAATCTACGTTGTCACATAATTCTGCTGCTAAACCTAAAGCAATGGGGCTTTTTTCCTCTGCATTTTCAATATTCCAGCTAGGATCTAAATAAGTTTCTAAACAACTTCTCACTACCGAAGGTTGCTCATAAATTTCTTTGAGCATGAAGTGACGAAACCCTTGTTTTTCAACGGTGGTAATATTCCAGTCAAGGGTTCTCGGAAGCTTTCTGAGGCGTTTTAGGTCAAAATCGTAAACTTCTACGCCAAGGGCGGTTAAACGGGCGATTTCGCCGTTTTCCAGGGATAAAACCGCATGGGTATGAGGCACTACCGCCGTCACATCGGAGGCGCAGAAAAATTCCCCTTGTCCAAAGCCGATAATTAAAGGGGCCTGATGTCGTGCGACAATGATTTCATCCGGGTAGTCTGCACAGATAACGGCGATCGCAAAGGAACCATTGAGACGATGCACGGCTTTTTGTATCGCTTGTAATAACCCATCATAATCAACGGTTTCAGGAAGATATTGAGCGATTAAATGGGGAATGACTTCGGTATCGGTTTCTGAGAGAAATTCACACCCTTTCTCTATTAATTCTTTCCGTAATTCCTGGTGATTTTCGATAATGCCATTTTGCACCACTGCCACCCGTTTACGACTGTCTCTGTGAGGGTGGGCGTTATGTTCTTCAGGTTTGCCGTGGGTGGCCCAGCGAGTGTGGCCGATACCTATTTGCGAGGGGTTAACCTCCCGTTCTAATTTTTCTCGGAGGTTATAAAGTTTGCCTTTTGCCCTCGTACAGTGTATGTTACCTTCTAAAACTGTAGCAATACCGGCTGAATCATAGCCTCTGTATTCTAATCGTTCTAAACCGTCGATTAATACCTCGGTTGCTGTTTTTGTGCCAATATAGCCTACAATTCCACACATAAGTTTATATATAGTTAAATGATTAATTGATTAATTGTCGATGATCTTGTCCAAAATGACCAGGGGTTTTTGACTGATTGATCTGTTAATTATAAGGTCATGGCTAGTGTAGACGTGATTTATGGGGTTTCTGTTTCAATGATTTCTCCTTCTTCACTTTTCAGTTATTTTTTAAGAATTATTTTTTAAGAATTAAATGATTTCCTTATTGACGAATTTGAACAAAACCGAGTTTTTCTAAGGTTTTGAGATTTTTCTGACTTTTTTGACTACTAATATTGATTGATAGGATCATTTTTATTGAATAGCCTGATTATATCAAAACTAGGTTGAGATAGTCTATATATCTATACCCTCCAACAAAATCAGTTGACCAAAAAATAGGAATTCCTAATACTTTAACTAATCGTTTGTGTCTTGTTGAAGCTAACAAATAAAATTCAGAATTGTTGGGTTCTCGTAAAATTGGTCGAACTTTATCAATCATTGATTTTACCCCTAATTTATTGCAAATTTTTTCTGCATCTCCTCCTTCTGGAAAAGCTAAATTATTTAGATTATAGTTATTATCATGAATATCTGGATTAGAATTATATTCATCTAATAATTTTCCTTGCTCATATAATTCATAACAAAAAACAGATTCATCATAGATTAAAATGGCAAAAGCTAAGCAAGTTAAATCTTTAGAAATTTGATTGGCTAAATCAGAAAGCTGTTTTAAATCTTGTTCAGATTTTTGATCATAAACAACAGTATAATCATTTTCTGTTGGAGATACGTATGCTATTCTATTGAGTTGTTTTAAATAGTTCACCAGGATATCTTGTGTTTGTCCTTTAACAATAATGTTGGTAAATGATGGTCCCATTTAGTTAATTGACTCTCATCTAATTATATAATCTCCTATTTTAACTATAGTATTGAAGACAGTTGTCCATCGAATCATAATCATCAATTAATGTTAAAAATGCTTGCTTTTTCTTGACTTGACATGATATTCTATACATGATGGAAAATTTGTGCGCCTGTTACCTCTGTTTTTGAGAAAGAAAAGAAGAGAAACAAAACTACAGAAGAAGGTGGGCAGGGCAAAAAGTTATGTCATGTAATTACTAGAAATATTCCAGAAGCACTGAAGGAACAGTTACAGTTATAAACAGTTATGGAAATGGTGGGTTACGACGGATTGTTATATCCTTGTAATAATCTGAATTATCGCCGTCTAACCCACCCTACTGTTTTCTTAACTTGCACTCCATTAACCTATTGATAAAAAAAGCGCACCGCAAAGCGAATCTCTTCGAGATCGCCTCAACTCCTAAATCAATTAAATGGGCTATAATTTAGATAAATAGAGTAATACCAGTTCTCAAAAATACTTAAAGAGATTGCTTCGGGGTATTTTTAATAAAAGTCAAAGCTTACTGTTTATATTACTCCTCGCAATGACAAGTCTTCAGTTACTTTTGAGAATTAGTATAACCCATTTAAAACCATAATTATCTTACTTCTTGCTCAGAAATAAACACCGGCGAATAAGAATAGTTGCCTTCCCAATCTTCGCAATTAATTGCTTCTTCGGTGAACGCTTTATAAGGATGTATTGTACACTTTAAACAAGTTTCACCTGTATAAAAAGAACAGCGATCGCAAGGAACTTGATGAAGCTTTTTTAAATACAAAAACCCATCTTGAATAGCAAAGAAAATTGCACAAAAAAAACACAGTAAAACCAACCAAATAATAAAAGGACAAAACCAACCCAGTTGAGTCATGATAATTTTTTGCAAAGCCATAAAAAATCTCTAAACACTACCTTTTTGAGTGACGACTACCTGTTTATTGTTCCCTATTTCCTTTGCTAAACTTTGCCAAAAATTAGTAATTTTTTCACCGACTAATTCAAAGTTTGTACAATGGAAAAAATGTCTTCCTTCAGCACATTGCCATAATATATCCCCTGATTTTAACCAAGGTTTCCAAGCATTTAATTGATAATTGGAAATGACCATATCATCTTGACTACCAGCAATAAATAAAGGAACTGATATCAACTGTGGTATAATACTCACTTGTTCAACTAAGGTATGAGGAGAGGGAGAAGATAATAAATCTTGCTCTAAAACATAGGTTAACAACTGACTTTTGAAAGGACATTGATGGCCAAATAAACTATTAACCATTTGAGTTAAAATAGTGTGGCGATCGCAAGGTAATGTCTTGAACATGGCATAATAGTGACTTTGCCAATCTACAGATAAATTAGCCCCCACTGATAACAAAGTCAAGGACTTCACTCTCTCAGGATAATGTTGTGCATACATCATCCCCAACCACCCACTGGTACCATGACCAATAAGATGCAGAGGTTGCTCTAATTGTTTAAGATAGTCGTGTAATAATACAAATGCGACATCTAAACCTATAGGTTCGTCAGGAGTTTGCTGATACTCCCATAAAGCAACCCCATGATGTTGAGACAGTTGACTAATTAAAGGACGGTTAAACCGTTGCAATGCAGGACTAACACTTAACCATAAAGCGGTGGGACGAGAAGACATAAGAAACTCCAATTTTGAAAAATTTAAGGCACAATTAAGATAGAGTGGAAATAGGAAAGTTAAGCGGATGTCTATTAGTGCCTCTCACAACGCCAAAGACACCCCTTAACTCCTTTTTTATTGCGTGTTATTTACACTTGTTCAAAGTTATTCAGCGCAGTTTCAACTCGTTTAAAGTCAAACCCTAAAGCGCGTATTGCGTGCCAAAGATGACCTTGTAAGAAGAAAAAGGCTAAGAAAAAGTGAGCATTAGCTAACCAGCAACGGGAGGTATGTTTACCCAAGTCTAAAATCGCTGTATCGGCAAAATAAGGGGTAATACCTAACTTTACTTCTAAAGGAAGACCATAAAATTCGGGGGGATAGGCTAAAGTATTCACAGCACAGAAATAAGCAGCCACAAACCCTGCTAAGGCAATACCACCGAGAGAATAGGATAAAATGGCTTCTCCTGAGAAAATAAGGCGTTTTTTCGCCCATTCCATCGGTGGGACAATAATATGCCAAATACCGCCGGCTAAGAGAAGAAAACCCACATAAATATGTCCACCAACTAAGTCTTCTAGGTTATTAACACTGGCAAAGTGAGTCTGATAACCGTAGATAACTAAGGGGTCTAAAGTGGGTTGAGTCACTAAACGAACCGTTTCAGTAGTGGAGTCGTACAACCCACCCCAATACATGGCTTTTCCCACTAATAACAATGCACCGATGCCTAAAAACAAGAGGTGATGACCTAAAATAATACCCAATTTTTTCGGGTCATCCCACTCAAAATGAAAGCGACGCGCACCTCCTTCTGTGGTTTTTAAATCATTCGGCGCCTGTAAAAGATGAAACAAGGCACCAGCACCTAATACTGCAGATGAGATTAAGTGTAGCACTCCAATGATAAAAAAGGAATAACTATCAATAACTTCTCCTCCTTGTCCGACTCCAAAGCCTAATGTAGCTAAGTGAGGTAATAAAATTAATCCCTGTTCTCCCATCGGCAAATCAGAAGAATAGGTAGAAAGTTCAAACAGCGTAAATGCACCTGCCCAAAACATGATCAAAGCAGCCTGTGCAACGTGAGCAACGATAAATAAGCCTGATTTATCGGCAAATCTGGCATTTCCTGCCCACCAGTCATATTTCACTGTTGAATTGTCGTAAGTTTGCATGATGATTCTCATTGAACAACTTAATGAACACTTATTGAAAAATACTATCAATAAGCTTACTACCAACTTAAAAAGATTAGCAAGATAAAACCATTAAGAATTGTTTAATTCTCCATTGAGAGCAGTTGTCATCTTAGTTAGATTTTTGTATATGTGCTTTATTAGTTTTATTAAAAGTACAAATTTTTGAACAAAAGTTAAAATATATTGAAAACGTTAAAATTCTTATTAGCACAAAAATATTATTTAAACTATCAACTAAGTTATGTATTCATAACATAAAAAACATCATTAGCTTGGTTACTATCCATTGCTATTATGAGGAATTGGGCTGAAAACCTATATCAGAAAGGATTGTAGATTTTAGGGAGATAAACAAAACGTTAATACCATAAAAATAAGATGTCATAAATCTTACCTCAGTGATACTTCTTCAGAAATAAAAAACACTAATTTACCCTAATAAGGTCAGACATTTCTCAGCCATTTTATAGAGTTAATTTTGAAAAATTTAATCCTATATTAATAATTATATTTTTGCTAAGTTTCAAAGGAGATCAAACCATGATTACCAATTTATTAGAATCAAAAGAAAGTTCTTTAGTCCAAGTTAAAAGAATTGGATACAAAAACTATCAGAACTTGGTATTTCAGATCAATAAAATAGCTAACTGTTTAGAAACCATAATTCAAAACTTAACTTTAGGAAAAAGTTGTTACTCGGATTGCTCAATTCTTGAAGAATATTGTCAAGAGTTACTGAAAGATATAGATGAAAAAATGATAGGAGATAGTGTCTTTGACTATCATAAAATTTTGAGTCTTGTATTCGGAATAAAAGTCACATTATCTGAAATCCATTTTGCAGATTCAGCTAAAACTCAGTCGAAATTAGGTATAAATAAGAGCGAAGAACTAGAAGCAAATATATTAACTCTTAAAAATAATGTCCAAAAAATTAGAACCTTCTCAGAGCTTTTAGCAGTTTCATGACTTTTTGACTAATTTTCTCTTGCTAGAAAAAATAGTCTATTATTAGTTTGGATTTTTAGAGGGGTTGGTTAATCACAACTTCTCTATTCAATACGTTTTAATTGATAATTAGTTTTGCTATTATACACTTATAAAGTATTAAATTAAGTCCTATGATTGCTTTATCTGAATCTTCTCCTCTAACTCCTGAAGAATATCTTGAATTAGAAAAACAGCAAAATATTAAACATGAATACATAGATGGACATATTTTTGAAATGACTGGTGCATCTGATGCTCATGTTACCATTGCAGGAAATATCTTTGCATTATTGCGAAATCATGTAAGAGGATCAAATTGTCGAGTCTACATCAGTGATATGAAAGTTAGACTAGAACATCTTAATCGTTTTTATTATCCTGATGTACTGATCACTTGTGATTCAAAAGACCAAGAAACTAATACTTATAAATGTTATCCTAAACTGATTATTGAGGTTTTATCAGACTCAACCGAAGCGTTTGATAGGGGAGATAAATTTATTGATTATCAAAGCTTAGACAGTTTAGAAGAATATGTTTTAATTAATACTAAACATCAACGAATTGAATGTTTTAGAAAAAATGAGCAAGGTTTATGGGTGTTAGAAGTGTATCATGCGGATTGTAAAAATTTTATACTAAAAAGTATTAAATTTGAAGCTGACTTAACAGAAATATACGAAGATGTTAGTTGGAATTAAGTAAAAACAATTATTAATTATTAATTATTAATTATTAACTATTATTTATTCATTGATAAAATACCTATGTCAGCATCCTTTCCATCTGACGGGTAACTTTTGAATCTTAACCTATGTCTAAGTCGATCATTAACCTGCAAAGTGTAGAAAATCAGCAAATTTTAACCATAACCCCTCCTAACACAGGATTATTTCTTCAAGGAACCCTGCAAATACCTGGGGATAAATCCATTTCTCATCGCGCTTTGATGTTAGGGGCGATCGCAGAAGGAGAAACGATTATCGAAGGCTTATTATTAGGAGAAGATCCTCGCAGTACCGCCGAGTGTTTCCGCGCGATGGGGGCGAAAATATCCCCCTTAAACAGCGATAAAGTTACCGTACAAGGAATTGGCTTAGGCAAGTTAGAAGAACCCCAAGACGTACTAAATGCAGGGAACTCTGGCACAACTATGCGCTTGATGTTAGGCTTATTAGCGTCTCACCCTGATCGCCTTTTTTGTGTGACGGGGGATGCTTCTTTGCGATCGCGTCCTATGTCCCGTGTCATCAAACCCTTACAAGAAATGTCAGCGCAAATATGGGGACGCAAAAACAATACGTTAGCACCATTATCCGTCAAAGGACAAACCCTGAAACCCATCCATTACCATTCCCCCATTGCCTCAGCGCAAGTTAAATCTTGTATCTTATTAGCAGGGTTGATGACAGAAGGGAAAACCACAGTCACGGAACCTGCTTTATCCCGTGACCACAGCGAACGGCTGTTACAAGCTTTTGGCGCAACCTTAGAAATCGATTCTAAAACCCATAGTGTTACCATTATCGGTCATCCCAAACTAACCGGCCAAAAAGTAATTGTTCCAGGGGATATTAGTTCGGCAGCCTTTTGGTTAGTCGCAGCATCTATCGTTCCTGGGTCAGAATTATTAATTGAAAATGTGGGCATTAATCCCACTCGAACTGGTATTTTAGAAGCCTTAGAAATGATGGATGCAGACATTACCCTAGAAAATAAACGCATTGTTACTGGGGAACCCGTGGCTGACTTACGGGTTAAATCTTGTCAGTTGAAAGGCTGTACCATTGCAGGGGATATTCTTCCTAGACTGATCGATGAAGTCCCAATTTTAGCCGTTGCTGCTATTTTTGCTACAGGTAAAACAGTTATCAAAGATGCAGCAGAATTAAGGGTAAAAGAAAGCGATCGCTTGGCGGTAATGGCTTCAGAATTAACTAAAATGGGGGCTAACATTACTGAGTTATCTGATGGCTTAGAAATCATCGGAGGGACTCCTTTAAACGCTGCTGACGTTGATAGTTATACCGACCATCGGATTGCCATGAGTTTAGCGATCGCAGCTTTAAATGCTAAAGGAAAAACTATTATTAACCGTGCAGAAGCGGCCGCTATTTCTTATCCCGAATTCGTCGGAACTTTACAACAAGTTTGCGGAGATAAATAAATCAGTGATCAGTTACTTGTACATGGATGAAAAGACCAAAGTTACAGGAAACACCCATCCGAATTATTAAGCATGAAAGTAGTCAGCCATGTAGCAAAACGACTATTTAGAGAGTTAGTTAATGAGCTACCGTAAGACCAACTATAATTAAAAAAGATATAACTCATAGGATAAATGTACCAATGAGTTATTTATTAAACCACATAGTTTCCTACAAGGAATATCGAAGGAGTGTAACGGAATTAGCGATGCAAACGCGAGACAGACAAACTCATAAACCCGCTTTATCCCTCAATGATGCCATCACCGCCAGCCAAAATTATTTATTATCCCTACAATATCCTCAAGGCTACTGGTGGGCAGAATTAGAGTCTAACATTACCCTAACGGCTGAAACAGTCTTACTTCATAAAATATGGGGAACCGATAAAACCCGTCCTCTACACAAAGTTGAAGCTTATTTACGTCAGCAACAACGAGAACATGGGGGTTGGGAACTCTTCTATGGAGACGGGGGAGAAATTAGTACCTCCGTAGAAGCTTATATGGCTTTACGTTTATTAGGAGTCCCCTCGAATGACCCTGCCTTAATTCGCGCTAAAAACTTTATTATTAGTCAAGGGGGTATTAGTAAAACCCGAATTTTTACTAAGTTTCACCTAGCATTAATCGGTTGTTATAGCTGGAAAGGAATTCCTTCTATTCCTCCGTGGATTATGTTATTTCCTAATAGTTTTCCTTTCACTATTTATGAAATGGCAAGTTGGGCTAGAGAAAGCACAGTTCCTTTAATTATTGTCTTTAACGATAAGCCAGTTTTTGCGATTGATCCTATCTTTAATCTAGATGAATTATATGCAGAAGGCATTGAAAATGTTAAGTACGAATTACCGAAAAATAATAATTGGGGTGACCTATTTTTAGGCTTAGATAAGGTTTTCAAATTGGCTGAACAAGTTGACTTAGTTCCCTTCCGAAAACAAGGACTCCAAGCAGCAGAAAGATGGATGTTAGACCATCAACAAGAAACAGGAGATTGGGGAGGAATTATGCCCCCAATGGTCAATTCTTTATTAGCATTTCGAGTGTTAAATTATGATGTGGCTGATCCTTCGGTTCAACGAGGTTTTGAAGCGATTGATCGTTTTTCTATCGAAGAAAATGATACTTATCGAGTGCAAGCTTGTGTTTCTCCTGTATGGGATACGGCTTGGTGCATACGAGCCTTAACGGATTCTGGTTTACCCAAAGATCATTTTTCCTTAGTAAAAGCAGGAAAATGGTTATTAGAAAAACAAGTCCTTGAATATGGAGACTGGGCAGTTAAAAACAAAACAGGAAAACCCGGCGGATGGGCATTTGAATTTACCAATCGTTTTTATCCTGATATCGATGATTCTGCTACCGTGGTAATGGCATTAAATGGCATAAAATTACCCGATGAAGCCCTAAAACAAGCAGCTATTAATCGCTGTTTAAAATGGATAGAAACCATGCAATGTAAAGCAGGGGGGTGGGCTGCTTTTGATGTAGATAATGATCAAGCTTGGTTAAATGAAATTCCTTACGGTGACTTAAAAGCTATGATCGATCCTAACACCGCCGATGTCACTGCTAGAGTAGTAGAAATGGTAGGTAGCTGTGACCTAGAAATGTCAAGCGATCGCCTCAATAAAGCCCTCGATTATCTTTATGAAGAACAAGAAAAAGATGGTAGTTGGTTTGGTCGTTGGGGTGTGAATTATATCTACGGAACCAGTGGGGTCTTATCTGCATTAGCTGTTATTAACCCCAAACAACATAAATCCCAAATAGAACAAGGCATGAACTGGTTATTAAGCTGTCAAAATGAAGACGGAGGATGGGGGGAAACCTGCTGGAGTTATAACGATCTCAGTCTCAAAGGAAAAGGCGTTAGTACCCCTTCTCAAACGGCTTGGGCTTTGATTGGTTTATTAGATGCAGGAGAAGTATTAAATCACTTTGAAACTGATAGTATTGAACGAGGAATTAACTACTTATTAAACACCCAAACCGAAGAAGGAACCTGGGAAGAATCAGAATTTACGGGAACTGGTTTTCCTTGTCATTTCTACATCCGCTATCATTTCTATCGTCATTATTTCCCTTTGATTGCTTTAGGACGTTATCAACAAATGTTAGGGAGTTAAATGTTGGATTAATCTAATCTAGCATCTTTATATCCTGTTATCTTGATCAGGGCTTAATAACATTAAGCCCCTAGAATATGAACATCTATAGTTTTGATCGCTAATATTAAATCCCGCCTTTGAGCAAAAATTGTAACGCCAAAGAAGCCACACCCCGAACAATATTGTCTAAACCAGGAGAACCGCCTCCTTTTCTCCGTGCTTCTTGCATGGCTTCAATATTTTTGACAAAACTTTCAGCCAATTCTTTTCCTTGAGTATTTTCCTGTTTTTCGTAAAGTTGAGAAGCCATTTGGGCATTAAGGACTGCTCCATTTTCATTCCCTAACCGTAATAAAGCATAACCTCTGGCTAAATAAGCAGGGGCATATTCTGAATCTAAAATTAACGCCTTATTATGATGAGCGATCGCTTCTTGATAATTTCCTTCTTTGGTTTCAATTAAACCCCATCCATAAAAAAGTTCAGGAGTTCCTGCATTTTGAGAAATGCCTTTAGCCCCTTGCACATAAGCGTTAGCCAAGTTAGTACCAGTTAAGTTAGCATTGGTAAGATAGGATTCTCTTAAATCCGTTCCTTCTAACACAGCACTACTTAAATTAGCACCGGTTAAATTAGCTCCGTATAACGAAGCTCCGGTTAAATTTGCCCCCCTAAGATCGGCTCCTGCTAAATTGGCTTGAGATAGGTTGGCTCCAGCTAAATTAGCCCCAATTAAAGAAGCACCTGAAAGATCGGCCATCACTAACCCTGAGCCAGTTAAATCACAGAGTTGACATTGTTTTGTGGATAATAATTGACTTAAATGGGCTAAATTTTCGGCTCTGACCGGTAAAACTAACCCAAATGCTGTCAATAGAGCAGTTAAACTAATAGAAGTAATTTTTATCATGGCTTTTATTGGGAGTGAATAGACAACAGTTTCAGGTGAGGAAAAAAGTTATTGTATAAAAATGTGAGAGTTATTGGCCTGATAACCCTTGCGATCGCTTCATGATAAGACAACAAACTTTAATTATCTATTATGACTAATTTCTTTGACTTTGATCGCCACAATAGACAGTCAGAACAGAGTACAATTGACATAATAATTAATATTTGAGATATCTATGGCAGCTAACGTTGAAATTTATACTTGGAGTACCTGTCCCTTTTGTATTCGAGCAAAAGCTTTATTAGTTAAAAAAGGGGCAGAATTCACAGAATATTGTATTGATGGGGACGAAGAGGCTAGGGAAGAAATGACAGAACGGGCCAACGGAAAACGCAGTTTACCACAAATTTTTATCAACGATCGCCATGTGGGGGGTTGTGATGAATTGTATCACTTAGATTCAACTGGGAAACTTGATAGCTTATTGGAGCAGTCGGCAGCCTAATGAAACTCGCGTTTATTATTGATCCTATTGCTAATCTCAACCCTGCCCACGATAGCACCGTCGCTATTATGGAAGCAGCCCAAAATTTAGGCCATGAAGTATGGATCACAGAAATTCATCAATTGAGTGTCATTGATGGGAAAGCTTGGGCTGTTTTATCTCAAGTCCAGTTAACCTCTGTAACCTTACAAGACGGAAAATGGGTGAGTGTCTCCCAGTGGTATCAAGTTTCTCCAGGAGAGTTACGTTGTCTTGAGGACATGGACGCGGTGTGGATGCGAAAAGATCCTCCAGTGACTATTCGTTATCTGTATGCCACATATATCCTCGAATTAATTGATCCAACAAACACTTTGGTCATTAATTCTCCTCAAGGATTACGAGAAGCTAACGAGAAAATGTACACCCTACAATTTTACTCGGTGATGCCTGAAACCGTGGTTAGTCTGGATAAGAAAGTTATTCGCCAGTTTGTTGAGGAGAAAACACAGGCCGTCTTGAAACCGTTAGGGGGTAAAGCAGGGGAAGGAATTTTATTTTTAGAACCAGGCGATCGCAATTTTAACTCTATCATTGAAGTCAGTACCTATCACGGTCAAGAACCGGTCATGGTTCAAAGATTTTTACCCGAAGCCAAAAACGGAGACAAACGCATTATCCTTTTAGATGGTAAACCCATTGGCGCGGTGAATCGAGTTCCCACAGGTCAAGAGTTTCGCGGTAACATGGCGGTTGGGGGAAGAGTAGAAAAAACGGAATTAACCCCTAGAGAAGAGCATATTTGTGAGGTGGTGGGGTCAAGATTGCGGAAAAATGGCTTATATTTTGTTGGTATTGACGTGATTGGCGGTTATTTAACTGAAGTCAATGTTACCAGTCCTACAGGTATTCGAGAAATTGATCTACTCGATGGTACGAATTTAGGTCTAGAAGTGGTTGAATGGTTAAGTCAAGTTTGTTCTAAATAACTTTCAAATGATTTAGTTCAAGAATTCATCATAGAAGTGACTACTAATTCGTAACTGTTATGAGTTCGTATTAAAAGTTGACTGGGGATTCACTTCAGTCGATCAGCATTTGCACCTATTAAAACACTTTTCTTTGTAAGTCAAAGGCAACAGGCAAAAGTCTCAGTCAACAATTACTTAACCAAGATAATGAGATTATTCAGTGAAGCTACGGATATCTTAATTATATCCGTAGGTATTGCCGTGTTTTTTCGGCTGTATTTAGAGAATTATTTACCTACAATCAAGACTAGAAAATTGAAAAAGACTAGATAGTTAATAGTAAAAGAAACCATGATGACCAACGATTTGCAAACTTCACTCCTTGAATATTTACGTCATAAACTAGCGATTCCTGCTGATGCTTTGAAAATGGCTGTTAAGTTTACAGAAACTTCAATGGGTTCCCTACCAATGGTACTTTGGCAATATGGATTCATTGATTTGTATCAACTAGATGAAGTTTTAGATTGGATAGACAATCGAGAAATTAATGAAGTTGAGTTAAGTTATTAAGTTTTGCTTGTTGGTCTTTTGTATTTTTAGTTAAAAAATCGATTTAATAAATTAGTGAGAGTATTGAAGATGACTAAACCCTGTTTACCCCCCGATGATTTACCTTCTTTAAATCCGAGTTACCGTGAACTTTCGTGGGAATTAGAAGAAGTAACTGGAGAAATTTTTTATAATAATTGCACTCCGATTACACAAGAATTATTAAGGCAATGTGGATGGGATGTCACGATTAGGAATAAGGGATTAACTTTAGTGGTTATTTGTCCTAATCATGATTTAAATTGGCAAGTTTTACAATCAATACCCTTATTTGCTGAGAGTTTACAAACGTTAAGTAATACAGCAAAAATTAGAATTTATCCCCCACCAGGAACCGGTACACCGATGGAGGTGATGGTAGAAGATTCTTTTTTGTAACGCTTCTCAATCAAAAAAACACTATAATATGAAATCGTAAAAACGATGATGATAAAAAAATCAGGGGATCTCGTATAGAAGTTAAACAGAAATATTCTATACTTTGTCCCCTAATAATATAAAAAAATGATTAATAACTTCAACATTAATTGATTACAGTAAATTTCTGATCAAAAGTCAATGAAAGAGTCAACTCAGATGTCATGATTATAAAACTGTCAACAACAAATAAATCAATAGAAAAATATATTACATTAATCAACTTTATGGTTAGTCAATAAAATAACTCCATTTTTCTCATATTTAAGTCGAAAATCTTTATTATTTTTTAGTTCATTGACGATATTATTAACAGTTTCTTGTGAGTTTTCCCATCCTGAATAACGAGTATTCAGTAAAATATAATCAAACTGTTTTACGTCAATAGGTTCTCGATCTTTGATAGCTAATTTAATCACAGAACGATGGGTTAAATGAGGCGAGATTTGGGGAGATGTTAATAGTTTGACTTCAGCAGGAACTAATTTTACCGCTTCTCTCATGGCTGATACTGTTTCGATTTGTTCTAAATATCGAGAGGTAAAATAACCATATTTTCCTAGAGCTAAAAAAGCAATTAATGACCATGATATGATATACTTTGGATTACGAAATAAGCTTCTTTTTGCTGCTAATGTAGCAATAACTGATAATAATAGAAAGGGTAAAATAGGAATAGAATATTGATGTACTAAATCTTTTTGCGGTTGATAATCAGTTAATAAATTTAAAGTTAATGCAGGAATTGCAGCGACTAAAGGGATTAAGTAACGAGGAGATAAACCCCAAATTACAGGAATCAATAAAAGGATAATATATTCTAAATTAGCTAAAGTAAAAATGCGACTTAAAATGATATTAGGTTGCAAAATTAAATTAGTTATAATTTCTGTTACTGAATTCCCTAAAAATGAATAACGTCCTACGGCTGCTACTTCATCACCACTAAATTGAGGAATAATAAATTGTGTGGTGATAATAAACCAAAATATACCTAAAAATAAAGCTAAAAATCCATACTTTTTTCTTTTTTCAAAAAATAATAACCAGACTCCCATCGCTGCAACAGTTAAGGATAAGACTGCTTTACAACTTAAAATTAAAATAATAGCAACAATAAATTGTAAAAAATGTTTTGATCTCGCTGCTAATACTGCCCAAAATATTGTAGGCAAGGCAATTACTTCCGAATGAAAATCAAATAAATTAACATTAAATATTAAAGGATATAATAAATAAACACCAACTAAACTTAAAGCTAAATTATCCTTTAAACCTACTTTTTTAGCTAATAACCATAAAGGAAAAATAGAAATCGATAAAGCGATCGCTTGGACTAAAAATAACCAATGAACATTAGGAACAATAACATACAATAATGCCAAGGGATAAAAAATAAAAGCAGCATGATCCCCCAAAATATGATCCTCAGAAAAAGAAACAATGGGGGGTTTTCCTTGACTAATTAAGTAAAGAGATTGATCAAACCAACCTAAATCTAACGCATTAGACTGAAATAACCAGTGACGTAAACCAGCACAAAAAAATAAAACGAAACTGCTAATCCCAAAGATTAGCCATAATCTAC
The DNA here is from genome assembly GCF_000169335.1 of Crocosphaera chwakensis CCY0110. Lineage (GTDB taxonomy): Bacteria > Cyanobacteriota > Cyanobacteriia > Cyanobacteriales > Microcystaceae > Crocosphaera > Crocosphaera chwakensis. The sequence goes on along the minus strand of NZ_AAXW01000011.1, from coordinate 84,220 downwards.
GGGGAATTTTCATAAGGGATGAATTAGAAACAGTGTCTACTTATATTAGATAACGGTGTAAAAATTCTGTTCCCTTTTCCCCGTTCTCTGTTCCTTATTTAACGATTTTCAGACTTATAAAAAGGCTTTTTAACCACTTTAGCCGGGTAGAGTTTTCCTCTAATTTCTACCTCAACCGTTGTCCCTATTTTACTTAACGACCTAGGAACATAAGCTAAAGCGATCGCTTTTCCCACGGTTGGACCAATGGTTCCGCTAGTGACTTCCCCGACAATTTTGTCCTCAGAAACCACCGGATACCCATGACGGGCAATATGTCGTCCTTCCATTTCTAACCCCACTAAACGCCGTTTAACCCCTTCTTCGGCTTGTTTTTCTAACACCTCTCGTCCCATAAACTTACCCTTTTTATCCAAATGCACCAGCCATTTTAACCCGGCTTCTAAGGGAGTGGTATGATCATCGATATCTTGGCCATATAAAGACATGGCTGCTTCTAACCTTAGGGTATCTCTAGCCCCCAAACCGCAGGGAGTTACCCCAGTTTCAAGTAGCGATCGCCATAATTCTTGTCCGCCTTCGGGGGAGATCATCACCTCAAAGCCATCTTCTCCGGTGTACCCAGTCCGGGCGATAAACGCAGGATATCCCAACACTTTAGTATCGGTATGGCCAAAGAAAGACAGTTGAGTGAGATCCGCCTTAACTAAAGGTTGCAATGTTTCTGCTGTTTCGGGACCTTGAATTGCTAATAAGACTTTATCTTGGGATAAATCGGTAAAATTGATATTAGTTGAACCTAGATTAGATAAAATCCACTTTTTATCTTTATCTTTCGTTGCTGCATTAACAATAATAACTGCTTTTTCTTCTCCTTGACAGTAAATAATAATGTCGTCAATAATACCCCCATCGGGATTTAACAGTACGGTATATTGAGCTTTACCAGGGGTTAATCGGTTTAAGTCAGAAGGAACTAGGGACTGTAACATAGGAAATAAACCTTCTCCCTCTAAGGTAAACTTACCCATGTGAGAAATATCAAACATTCCCACTGCAGTTCTGACAGCGTGATGTTCTACTTTTAGTCCCGTAAACTGCACCGGCATTTCCCAACCAGAAAACGCGGTCATCCTCGCTTTCTGTTGGATAATTAAATCATATAAAGGAGTACGCAAAAGAGAATCAGAAACGTTAGAATTAGCCACAGGAATTTCTTGATAATCAGCGAGTTATATTTTAGTTTGACAATCCAGGATTGTAAATATTAAATATTATGGATATTATGGATCATTTTTTTCAATTTGAACAAGAATTTGTTGAGTCTTTACACTGTATTCCCATGATCGTTCGTCTCAAGTTAGACACTTGTGGAGTAAAATTGAAATTAAACCACTGGAATCAATTCACTTCACCAGAAAAACAAGTCTTAGTTAGTATGGCTTGCGAAACTCCTGAAGAAAGAAAATTATATCGAGATTTTTTGCAAACTTTAGTGACTCAAAAAACAGGAACGCCAGCAAAAACTTTACCTATTGATGATAACCCTCCTTGGTTAGATAGAAATCAGATTCCTGTAGAAATTCAAGAGAAAATAGCGGAATTTGATAAAAAAATCACTTTAGAACAATGGGATAAACTAACCGCATTACAACGATTTGCTTTAATTAAATTAAGTCGCCCCAGTCATGAAAATAGTAACTTTTATCCTGCTTTACAAGAGTTTAATTTATAACTTGTAATTCCGAGGTATTTGCTATGTTGTTTCATCCTAATACTAATATAAAGATATGCTTACAAATATTTATAGATTACCGATTCTTTTCTCTTCGCAATACTGTTAATTATTGTTTGAGATTCTTTGATTTTTACTTCACATTTGTCTACTTCAGAGATAATTTTTTGTTGTTTTTGTAATTCTGGTAAAGGAATTTCTAAAGATGAATAAATTTGACCATTTATATTAGGTTGTGATGAACCAGTTTGCACATCTTCAATCCATTTTTTATAAATTGAGCTTTTTGTTACGATTTCTAAATATTTAGGTAAAATTCTGTCTTGCATTAACTTAAATCTTATCAGATATCCTGCAAAAATTGCTTTACCATATTGAGATTGATATAAAAAAGTTTTACCTACTGTATTACCTGACCTCGCAAAAAGAAAATCGCCATCTTCCAAAATATATTTATCTTCTATTTTTTCGGCTGTTTTGAAATCATTATTTAAACTACCATCTTCATTAATATCTGTTATTCTTATATATCTATAATCAGATATTTTATTACCATTAATTGCTTTTTCATTCGCACCATATTGAGGCATACTAGATAAATTACCAAGTTGATATTTAGGATACATTTCATACTGTTGATTAGCTAACTTTTCAATCTTTTCTTTCTCCTTTTTAATCATAGTTTCCACTTTCTCAAATTCCTCATCAATAGCTTGACAAGCTTTAACTATTTCCTCTTGAATTTCAAGGGGAGGTAAAGGGATTTTAACATCTTTTTTTAAAAATCCACTATTTAAACTTTTACCAAATGTATTTAAACCCACATTTTCTAAATTAATTAATTTAGCATTAAATATATGAAATAAGAATAAGTCAAGAACTTGATTTTTATCTAAAGGAATTAAACCAGCAATTGCTTCATTTGTATATAAATCCTTACCTGCTATTGCCGTTTTTCCAATAGACAATTTAAAACTAAGTAAAGTTGTTCCTTTAGGAATTAATTTAACATTAGAATCTTTAACACCTTGATCTGTTATTTTTTCTTTAGTATCAATGATGATTTGACCATTCATTTCAGAAATTGACACCCAAAGATTATCTCCTTTAAAATAATCAGAGTTCTCTCTTGGTGGTGTACCCCCAATTTTAACCTCCACAATATCACCTAATCTATATAAATTCCATTTAGTATTAAAAGTAATGTTTTTTTTATTTGGTGTTAAACTAATTGCTTTATTGAAATCAGGGCTAGAAAAGTCTAACATATCTACTAAAAAAGCAGATGTCACAAAACGACTTAAACTTTCAGGAATATCCACAGTTTCACCTAGAAAATTTTGCTTAATTAAAAAGTTTATTTTTTCTAGATTGTCATTATTTTGAGGATCATAAAGAGGAGTATTAATATTAGCTAAATTAGCAAGATTACTTAACACTCTTTTATCTTCTTTATCTAATAATTCGATTCCTTCGTCTTCATTTTCACCTTCTATTTTATCTAGTTTAAAATTTCCTAAATATTTAATACCTTCACTTCCTTTCCTACCACTCCACTCGTAACCTAAAAACTCTTTCATTTCTGTATTTTTAGAAGGACTTTTAATAATTAAAACCTGTTGAGTATTAAGACTAGCTAACACAAAATAATAGAGTTTATCTCTTTCAATATCTTGCACATAAGTCATAAATCTTTTATCTAATTCTTCTTGTTTAGCTTCTTTACTCAAAGCTTTAAAAGCTCTTGATTTTTTCAGCTTCTTAATTTCTGTCCATTTATAAAACTCTTTTTGATAGTCTTTTAAAATATCATGATTAAAAAAATTTTCGTTAATTTTTCCTGTTAAAAAAGTTTTATAATCCTCAAAATTAAACTCTAAATGATGACAATAATTTTTAATTAAATACTCATCTTGAAAAATTTGATCTTTATTATCTTCACCCTTAAACCAAGTATTAACCCGATTCAAAAAATGATCACAGGGGGCAGGATTTTCTGGTTTTCTTCTTAAGAATAAAGTTACGGTATTAGTTCCCGTTTTACCAAAAGTACCACTACCAAACTCAGTAATAGCAATAATATCAAAATATTTAAGCAAAATTTTTCTCGTTGCTACATAAATATTAGTAGATTTCGAGGTGCTTTTAGCTTTACCTTTCGTTAAAATCGGAGAAGGTACAATAATACCCATTACTCCATCGGGTTTTAATAATTGTTTTGCTCTTTCAATAAAAAAGGTTTCAATACTATTATTATTAGGATAACTTTTCGTTTCAATAGTTTCAATAAGTTGATATTTCTTCCGATCCTTTTCCTCTAAAGTTTCTAAAAAACCTTTCACACTAAAAGGAGGATTTGCTACTAAAATAGAATAATCATTTTCTTTTATATTAGGAATAGTTGCCAAACTATCAGCATAAATAATATTAATTTCATCTTGTCCATACATAAAAGCAGAAACTTTTGCCACTTTAGAAAGACGATATTCCTTTTCTATACCAACAATATTTTGATAATATTTTTCAAGGTCATTTTTTGAATGGTTTTCAACAATCAATTTGATTTCTTGGGCGTATTCATTAAGGAAATGTCCAGCCCCACAAGCATAATCAATTACTAATGGAATCTCTTTACTTTCGGCAAAAATTTTTTCTAAAGGTAGGGATTTAAGAATAAATTTAACAATAGGAATAGGGGTAAAAAATTGTCCTTCTGATTGTTTAATACCTTGGTCTAAAAATCCTTCAAACATATCACCTAGAAACTGATTTTCTTCTTCTGTTTTTAAGCGAATATCCTGAAGCATTTGCACTAATTTTAAAAGGACGACCCCATTTTGATAAAATAATTTTTCATTGTGAACATCAATAAAAGCAAAATCATTATTAGTGAAAAACTTTAATTGACGAAAATACTTTTTAATAGTATCTCTAGTTGCATCAGGATCATTTTTAAAAAAGCGAAAAGCTTGATCAATCGCTTCATTATCAATATAGGTTACATCTTCCCCTAAAAAGCGTTTCATCCCTTCTTGATATAACTTTTGCAACCTGTCTTGCAATTCAAAAAAGCTATCATAAGCGATCCCCTTCCAATAAAACCTTAATTCATCAGGATTATTAGTTTCATCAACAATTTTACATAGGAATAAATTAACTAGCTTATCAAAAGCATTTTCGCGTCCAGAGACATTATGTTGTCTTAAAATAGTAGCAAATTGGTGATATTTTCCTTGAATATCATTACTACTAATGCTAGTTAAATCCGCTAGAGAATATTTAGTTTTGCCAATTTCATAAGCAGGTATATCATCCTCAAAAATTCCTTTAGTAGCGAAATCTTGATTATAGGTTTCTTTCCATGCTTGGTAAATATCTTCTTTATCTAAAAGTTTAGCTTTTCCATAAGATAATGGTTCTGTATCTGCTATCTCTTCTAAGAGTTTTTCATTGTCTTTTAAAGTGATCAAATAATAGTCAAAACTAACCTTTTGATCCACAAAATCAGATGTATAAAGTGCGATAAATTTAGTGCTTCCTGCTTGTTTAGCATAAGAAAAAATTTGACCGCCATTAATTAACGTCTTTTTCCATTCATCATTAAACTCTTTTCCGGCGGTTTTACACTCAATAATTAATAAAGATTTACCCGAATTATCTTTAACCATAATATCAGCCCTTCCCCCACTTGCACCATGGCCAACAGTCCATTTAGGTTCAAGTTCAATATGTTGTGGTTTATAACCCTTTTCAAATAATCTACAAACACATTCAAAAACAACAAAATTCTCTTTTTGATGAAAACTGGTGGTAAAATCGCCACTAATAGTAAAACCTTTATCAGTAGGATAAATTAATTGTTGTGTATTAAAATCTGCTTTTAATGTTACATCTATGCCTGGGAATTTTTTATACAAAATATTCCCATCATTACTAAATTCGAGGCGAAGCAAGACTTGTTTAAAATTATTTTGATCAATCATTCTTGACTTTAATTTTTAAAAGAATACTTAAAAATCGAACTAAAGCCAATTGTATCGAAGTAAAGCCATTTGTGTAGAGAGTTTAAAGATTTCTTGCTGTTAAGCCTAGGAAAAAACCCTCAAATGATACAATGCACATGACTTTAAACAGCATCAGGTAAGACTATTGTGGTTCAATTATCCGCTTCACCTCCTCAAACTCCCCCACCTGCAGACACCACTGCCTTAAAACACTGGTTAGATACCTTATCCCAACGTATTATAAAAGGCGATCGCCTCAAGAAAACCGAAGCCTTAACCCTCACCCAAATAGACGGCCAAGACAACATCCTATTACTGTGCGAAGCGGCCGATCGCATTCGTCAAGCCTGTTGTGGTAACGTAGTAGACCTCTGTAGCATTATCAACGTAAAATCGGGCAACTGCTCAGAAAATTGTCAATTTTGCTCCCAGTCAGTCCACCACCAAGGGGAAAATAGTCCTATCTATGGCTTGAAATCTTCAGAAGAAATTCTCGCCCAAGCTAAAGCAGCCGAAGCAGCCGGAGCAAAACGTTTTTGCTTAGTTAGTCAAGGCCGCGGACCGAAGTATAATAGCCCTCAATCAGGAGAATTTGAGAAAATACTCGAAACCGTACGACAAATTACCACAGAAACCAATATTAAGCCCTGTTGCGCTCTAGGAGAAGTTACCCTAGAACAAGCAGAAGAATTGAAAAAAGCAGGGGTCACTCGCTATAACCATAATTTAGAAGCTTCAGAAAACTATTATCAATCCATCGTTTCTACCCACTCCTGGGGCGATCGCGTTGAAACCGTTAAAAACCTCAAAAAAGCAGGAATCCAAGCCTGTACGGGTGGAATAATGGGTATGGGAGAGACATGGGAGGATAGGGTTGACCTGGCCATCTCCCTACGAGAGTTAGAAGTAGATTCCGTTCCTATCAACCTCCTCAACCCCAGAGAGGGAACCCCTCTAGGCCATTTACCGAAACTCGATGTATTTGAAGCCCTAAAAGCGATCGCAATTTTCCGTTTTCTTCTCCCTGAGCAAATTCTACGGTACGCTGGCGGACGAGAGGCCGTCATGGGAGAATTACAAAGTTTAGGGTTAAAATCAGGAATTAATGCTATGCTAATCGGACATTACCTAACTACCCTGGGCCAACCCCCAGAAAACGATCACGCCATGCTAGAATCTTTAGGACTGCAAGGGGGTGAAGCTCCAATTCCTGGTGAATATCAAACGCAAACCCAAAAAAAAGCTCACTAATACAAAAAAATCCTCATCAACGGTGTCTTTTGCCAATGAACTGCTTTGGGCGATAATCGGCTTATTACTAACTATATTCAGCACCTTTGTTGAAGCTTTCGTCACGAATATGCCCTGGACTTGGACTGAACAAGGGGTCAACAGTATGCCCCTTGGAGTCACGTTTCAAGTGGGCGCTGTCCTCTTAACCGGCTGTATGGGCGGAAAAAACGCAGGTTTCCTAGCTCAAGTGGCTTATGTCTTCTTGGGTTTATTTTGGTATCCTGTTTTCGCGCAAGGGGGTGGCTTACAATACTGGGAACAACCAAGTTTTGGTTACATTTTAGGGTTTATGCCTGGGGCTTGGTTATGTGGTTGGTTAGCGTTTCACAGAAGAACAAAACTAGAAGTATTAGGAATTAGTGCTGCTGCTGGTTTATTAATAATTCATGGTTGTGGCTTAATTTATTTATTAGGACTCTGGTTTCTTAATCCTTCTGAGTTGCCCTCAGATAATCTTTTTGACCTTATTATTAATTATTCCGTTGAGCCTATTCCTGGGCAATTAGTGGTGGTTTGTGTTGTGGCTGTTATTGCTTTTATTTTGCGTCATATTCTCTTTTATTAATTAGATTCGTGAAAAAAAATCGTTGGTTTTGGATAGTCGGTATTGTGGGTTTTATTTTAGATCAAGTTACTAAATATTGGGTGGTACAAACCTTTCCTAATATTGGTGATACTATACCTTTATGGTCAGGGGTTTTTCACTTTACTTATGTCATTAATACAGGGGCTGCATTCAGCTTTTTTGAAGGAGGGGCTAAATGGTTACGTTGGCTTTCTTTAGGGGTTAGTTTAGGGTTAATGGCCTTAGCGTGGTGGGGAGAAAAAATGAAAGTAACAGAACAATTAGGCTATGGATTTATTTTATCTGGTGCATTGGGCAATGGATTAGATCGTTTTTTGTTTGGCTATGTAGTAGATTTTTTAGATTTTCGTTTAATTAATTTTCCTGTGTTTAATTTAGCAGATGTTTTTATTAATATTGGTATTTTATTTTTATTGATTGCTAGTTTTGGTTCTCAATCGTCTGGAAAAGTCTCTTAGAGAAAGAAAAATAATGAGTTTTTTTTCATCAGAAAAACTAGATAAAATAATTAGCGATCGCCGTTTAAAATTAGAAAAAGAACGACAGCTTATCCTAAAAAAAACACAAAAATGGTTAGATAAATATGCCTCGGATTATGGTATAAAAAAAGCTTATATTTTTGGTTCTGTTACCTATCCTAACAAGTTTCATCAAGACTCAGATGTAGATTTAGCCGTTGAAGAAATCAATCCTGAAAAGCATTTTTTAGCCATTAGTTTATTATCCACTTATTTAGAAAGAGAAGTTGATATAATTAAACTTAATCAATGTCATTTTGCTAATCGTATTTGTGAAAAAGGTATCTTATGGATGAAAACACCTTAATTATTTTTAAAACTGATATTAATGCACAAATGCAACTTATCAAAAAAATTTATCAAACCCTAAATCATAGAAGTCAAGGATTAACTGCTGATGATATGATTCGTTTAGAAAGTATCGCTTATCACATTCATAACTTATATAATGCAGTGGAAGATTTATTAAAAATTGTCGCCACTTACTTTGAAAATAATATTACAGAAACAGCAAAATTTCATATCGCTTTACTAACCAGAATGACTCAAACCATTCCTGGTATTCGTCCACCATTAATCTCTCAAGACACTTTTTTAATATTAAATAGTTTAAGGGGATTTCGACACTTTTTTCGTCATGCCTATGGAACACCGATTGAATATGAACAGTTAAAAAATAACCTCGATAAATCTATCACTCTCTTACCAATTCTAGAACAAGATGTTGATACTTTTTTAGAAAAAATTGCTCAAACATGATTGTTTTAGGGTGGGCATTGCCCACCTTACCTTAATACTAATAATTAACCGCCGTACACCCGACTTGAGATACGTCAGAATCAGGCATAATGGCACCACATAGGTTAGCATTTGTTAAGTTAGAATCGCTTAAGTTAGCATTCTCAAGATTAGCTGCAGCTAAATTAGCGCGACTCATATTAATATCTTTTAATTGAGCAGACGTGAGTATAGCCTCACTCATATTTGCACCTACTAAGTAGGAAGAATTGAAAACTGCACCGACTAAATTAGCATCACTAAAATTAGCATTTTCCATGTTAATCTCTGTTAGATTGGCATGGGCTAAATTAGCATTGCTGAAATCAGCATTCACTAAATAAGAAAGATGAAAATCGGTTTCTGGTAATGTCGCATAACTAAAATTAGCACCTTCCATATTAATATCGCTTAGTCGTGCGCCCGTTAAATTAGCATACCTAAAATCACTGTTAACTAAATAGGCATGGTGCAAGTTAGCATTTTCTAAGTTAGCATTTTTGAGATTAGCCTCATGAAGATTAATATCTTGCAAGTTCGCACCGGTTAAGGTTGCTCCCTCAAGATTGGCATAACTCACATCAGCATTATAAGAAGCAGCTTCAGGAATGACAATGGCTCCAACTCCCCCTAAAACTGCCCCAGGAATGGCAAAGGGAACAGCAAATAACGCCATATCAAAAGCGGTTTTTGCTGTACTATTTCTCGGATAGTCTGTCGTAAAATCGGTGTAGGAAAGATTGGCGCCTTCTAAGTTTGCTTCTTTGAGTTTAATACCTCGTAAATAAGCCCCAGTTAAATCAGCATTACGAAGATTAGAACCTGTCAGAATTGCCCTTTCTGCATCGTGAAGGGTAAAGTCTGCCCCCCGAAGGTTAGCCCCTTCTAAGTCAGCATTTTCCATCAAAACCCCCCTCATTTGGGCTTCTTGAAGATTAGCATTGCGAAAAGTAACACCATCCATGTCTGCATTGACTAAATTAGCCCCTTTTAAGTTGGCGTTGCTTAAGTTGGTATTATGCAGTTTACTATTAATAAGATTAGCATCTTCGAGATTTGCACCGCTTAAATCTAAATTGCGTAAATCAGCATCTTGTAAATCACAACTAACACAATCGCCTGTTTCCATTAATGTTTGCAAATCTGTCGCATTTTCTGCTCTAACCATAGGGGTTACGGCTAATGACGTTAATAAAAGAAGTCCTGTAAGAGTTTTCATAATATTCCTCGTTACTTTTACTATTTTTTTTCAATCAGTTGTGTTTTGAATTTGCTTAAATAATTGTCTACTTTGATTGAGAATTACATCTAGTTCTTGATCAATAAACACGAGATGAAGTTATCAACAAAAAATGAAAAACTTCCCCTTTGACCAATATTGAAAACTTGATTTTTTACAAAAATTATGTTATTTTGAAAAAATGTAAACTCCCCAATTAGCCCTATCCTCACATCCACTTTTCTGGTTGGGCTTTCTATTTCAATTATGTCCTTTTATTGGTCAAAAATTGTAGACAATCTTAAGAAAGTTTATACTTCTCAATATAACTTAAGATAAAAAGAAGATCAACTAACCAGAGGATGATTTGATAGTAGGATCAAAAAAGAATCGTTTTGGGGCGTTTATTAATGTCTTCTGTGTTTTCCGATCATCCCTTGAGTAAAGCTATTCCTTTAGATAAAATTCGCTACAATGAGCAAGGGTTAGTCCCTGCGATCGCCCAGGATTATTTAGATGGGACAGTCTTAATGTTGGCTTGGATGAACCAAGAATCATTAGAAAAAACTCTCTTAACGGGAGAAACTTGGTATTGGAGCCGTTCTCGACAAGAATTATGGCATAAAGGAGCAACTTCTGGCCATATTCAGAAAGTCAAATCCATTCGTTATGATTGTGATAGCGACGCATTGTTAATAAGTATCGAACAAGTGGGGGACATCGCTTGTCATACTGGAGAAAGAAGTTGTTTTCATCAACTAGAAGAAAATGAAAAAGTCGCACCTCCAGCCGATACTTTATCGGAAGTCTATGAAGTCATTTGTCAGCGTCGAGATAACCCCGTAGAAGGTTCATATACTCGAATCTTATTAGAGGGAGGAGATAATAAAATTCTCAAAAAAATAGGGGAAGAAGCAGCCGAAGTGGTTATGGCTTGTAAAGATGACGATTCAGAAGCGATCGCTTCTGAAGTGGCCGATCTTTTCTATCATACTTTAGTCGCTTTATCCTATCATCAAGTAAATATCAAAGACGTTTATCGTAAGTTACAGCAAAGAAGACGTTAAAAACGTTTCCGACTTTTAATCCGAAGAGATCCTTAATGATGATTCAAGATTATTTTTTCTTTCCTCCGGAAACTTGTTTTCCTGAAGTATGAGTCTGACGCTGAGCAGAATGATTATAGAGTTGTTGACGGCCATTGCGAACGACTCCTAACATTTCCCCTAACTCTTGTTCTAAGCGAGTGAGAACTGCATCTGCATATTCATCAGCACCTTCTTGAATTTGTTGTGCTTCGGTTACACTCTTTTGATACAACTGCTGCATTTCTCCATTAGCCATTTGTCGTTGTTGCTCAATTTCGGCCATGGTTTGAGCTTGTATGGCTTCGCATTCACTTTGTACCTGTTGGCGAATTTGCTCAGCTTCGTGTTGTGCTTGTTGAATAATTCCTGATTCATCAAGAATTTCTGCTGCTTCGTGTTGTGCTTGCTGAATAATACGCTGTGCATAGGCTTCTGCATTAGCCAGAATCTCTTGTTCTTGTTCTAGAACTCGTAATGCTTTCCTTATAGCCTCAGGAATCTTAGTACCAATAAACTCCAGTTGTTCTAATACTTTATCTTCATCGATAATCGTCCATCTAGATACAGGAATATGGAAACTCTCGTAAATGATTTCCTGAAGACGAGCTAACTCTTGCTGGATGTCAAAATCAGCCTCTCGGTGAGGATTTGTGCCATTACTTTGACGATTTAGAGAAGCATTAGGGGAAGCGTTGCGACGTGCCATAAGTAAATATAAATAATATATTTTAATAATAAAAATCTATCAACATCTGTGGGTAAAGTCGAGGATCAAATAAACCATAGATTAATACCCATAGTTAACAGGTTGATGAGTTCACTTAAGATTCCTTATGCTAATCGTCAGGAGAGAGCGATAAAATAAATGTGCCATTTCTTTTGTCAAACGTTAACGCTAGAAACCCTTAGGGTAACAACAGGATAAGATCCATGAATCATCAGAACGAATATCTCTATTTAACAACGTTAGGTCTCAGTTTAGCAACTCTTCCTTTTTTAGCTGGTTTAGTGGTCATGAAAACCATAAACCAAGACTTATTAGCCTGGGGAGAAGAAAGTGAAGAAATATTTAGAGGCGATCGCTTACCGCTTCTGAACTTTCCCCATGATTCAGAGTGTAGTTAAATCTTTCATTACTTGTTTAAAATAAAGGCGATCGCACATCAACTGTTTATTATCGGTTTTAGCGATCGCATAACCTCTATAAATTAGATTAACTTCATATTTTATTTATTTATTTATTTATTTATTTATTTATTTTCTAATTAAACTTACTACTTACTTTTTATAAGGAGACTTTACTACACAGAGTAACTAAGGAGAGGTTAGTTTAAAAGTGAAAACTAGCTGATAGAAATAATCCATTGAAATTTTCTTCAAATCCGAAATCATTATTATCTCGCGTATTTTTATAATCGATTTCATAAAAACGATAGCCTAGTTGTAAAGAAATTTGTTGATGAATCCACCAATCAATGCCAAATAATAAATTCCAACTAATATCGGTGTCTCCTGCTAATCCAAATCCTGACGCATCTCCTCGCAACCAAAATGTAATTGGATCAGAAATTTGTAAACCGAGTTTTCCTCCTAATAAGGGTTCCAACCAGGTTCTATCTTTTTTAAAATTTTGCTTTGTGGTTGCTTCAAAATTCACTAATGTACTCGATATTTTTGTGGTAGTGATAGCTTCAATATCAATACTAATATCATTTAAACGAACCCCTGCAATAGGTTGGAACCATAATAAAGGATAAGGACGATTAGAGGGTTTATCTGGTAATTGATGAAAGGGAAGCTCACCAAAATGATAACTGATAGCAAAGTCATAAATACCTTGATCAAATTGTAAACTGGTTTGATTATCTATATTTAGTGTTTGTGTTTGTTGGTTAGCTTGAAATTCTTGGAATTCTTTAATTTTGCTAATACTGCCAATTTGTTGATCAAGAAAAATTTTGGTTTCTTCTAGTTGGTTTTCAAGATTTTGTAATGCTTGACTATTATTTGTTTCTTGAAGGGTTTTAATTTGTTGATTAAGTTGATCTAAATTATCTCGTGTTTGTATTAGTTTTTCTTGTAGTTGTCCAAGATCAGAAAGTTGATTTAACTCTTTAATTTGATTATTTAATGTTTGTAAATCATCTATAATTGGTAAATCTTGAATCTGTAAAGATATAATTCTACTCAGAGGTTGAGTATTAGGATCAAAACGTGGCAACTGGTCAAATTCTAAGCCAAGGTTACGGACATCTTCAAGTTTAATATCTAAGATTTCTAATGTTTGACGACCTGTTATTAGCTGCTCTTCAAATTGTTGGAGTTTAAAGTCTAATTCTTGAAAATTTTGCTCTTTTTCAGAAAAAATTGTTTCAATATTTTGTAAGTTTTGGTCTAGTTGTCGTAATGGCTGCTTATCTCGTATCTCTTGAATATTAGTTACTATTTGTCTATCTTGATTTAGCCGATTAATGATATTTTCTAATCGATTATTAACATTAGTATTTAATAAAAAGTTTAAGGTATTAATAGGATTAGGTTCTCTTGAACGTTCAATAGAAAGATTACCAATTCCTTGTAAACTGGCGAAATAACCATCAATAATAAAGCCCCAGCGACCTTTCCAACCTTCAAAGCGTCCACTGGCTGCAACTCGTAAAGTATCTAATAATTCTCCTAAACTTAGATGATAACTAACTGTTTTTCCTCTCGCTGAGACGGTTCCATAGGTATTAACAGGAATAGTAGCATAAGGTTGCAATTTAAAATGCCATCGGTCACTACTATGAATATCATTTATGTTTGTAATTTCGTAATTTTCAAAAGTGAATAAATCTTCAGATGATGTTTTTTGAGCATTTAATAAGGATTCATTATTCTGATTAATGGATTCTACTTCATCCGTTACTCCTAATAAATCAAGCGCACAAGAACTATTTGGCTGTGTTTTATTTTCTATTTCGTGAGCTTTATTGAAATTAAGAGTCGGTTTAACCGTATTCGTCAATGGGATAAATATTGGACAAGAAGTATTTAATTTACTGTCTCTAATATCATTACTTTCAGCAGCACTGACTGCTATATTTGACAATAAAAAAAGAAAATTACTGATTAAAAATCCCTGAAAAACATATAATATACGAATTATTCTAGGAAATGGATCAAGCATTTTTTTATCCTTGATTATTATTTTTTGTTAGATAAGTTTAGTTAAAGAAATTCATTGATTAAGTTTTTCTTGGATAATTTTTATTTGATTAGTTTTTTCAGTTAAGCCAAAATAATTCATCACTTGGATAACACCAACAGAGACAATAACGCCGATTAATAAACCACTTGCTAATAAAAAAAGAAATATTTTTCTTGCTTGTTTGATAGCTTTTTGTTGTCTCTCTGTTTTTTGTGATTTATAATCCATGATGAAATTAAGTAACTAATTCTCTAATAATTCTAACCCATTTAAAAAGCTTCTGGTACTACGGGTGTCTGTAATTGAATTGGGAAAACGAACCCCTAAAACATAAGCACGATTTTTAACAAGATATAGTCTTAAAGTAATAGTTTCGTCTTCATTTTCAAAGCTCAATTCTTTGCCTATATTTTCATCTAATAAGATAGCTCTTTCTCTAGTTAATTTAAAATTCTTTTCTGGTGGTATTCTCTCTTGTATTGCTTCTAATAAGACATCAGCATTTTCAACTTGTTTATCCGTCAATTCTTCTGCATAAGCAGCAATATAGTATTGATTTTCCGTATGAGAGCCTAAACTTTGAAAACGAATATTCCCTAAACTTGTTTCTAATAAAACCTCATCTTGAGTTATAATACCAGGGGGCATCCATAAAGAAACACCACCTCGTTTAAATACAAAAAATTGCCAACTATCAGACTGATTTCTAATAGGAATAATGCCATTAGGAGGATTTTGAAATAACAGTCTATCTTCTGAAGTTAAACGTCCACTTTCAAAGAAACTTCTAACTTCTCGATTGATAGAAGGGGTTTGCTGAGCAAATTCTGTTGATGGTTTAACTGGCATTGAATAAGTGGGATTAACCAATAATCCTAGAGTAAAAATTGAAACCATCGAAGTCATTTTTAATAAGCCTTTCATAGCTCCTCACAAAAACAAGATCGTCTAATTATCTCATACTTTTATAGATTGTAACCCCATAGTTGCCAGAAAGACACCCTAAAGCTTATGCTAAAGATCCATCGTCCATCATTAGGTAATCATGTCAATCAAAAAGGTTCTGGTTACAGGAGCAACAGGAAGAACAGGCTCACTGGTTGTTAAGAAACTTCATCAATTATCTGAGCAATTTGAAGTATTTGGCTTTGCCAGAAATGAAGAAAAAATAAAAGAACTATTTGGCTCTGATGACGGTTTTGTTATGGGCAATATTAATGATAAAGCAACGTTAAAATCTGCTTTAAAAGAATGTGATAGTTTAGTTATTCTTACCAGTGCTGTTCCTAAAATGAAAGCACCACCGAAAGAAGGAGAACGCCCAGAATTTGACTTTGAACCAGGTGGAACCCCCGAAGAAGTTGACTACATAGGTCAAAAAAATCAGATTGATATTGCTAAGGAATTAGGCATTAATCATATTGTTTTAGTGGGGTCGATGGGAGGAACAAACCCTAATCATCCCCTGAACAAAATAGGCAATGGAAATATTTTAATTTGGAAGCGAAAAGCAGAAGACTATTTAATTAATTCAGGGATTAATTACACTATTATTCGGGCTGGTGGTTTACTCAATGAACCTGGAGGAAAACGAGAGTTATTGGTAGGAAAAAATGATACCTTATTAGAAAATCCGCCCAATGGTATTCCCACATCAATTCCTAGGGAAGATGTAGCAGAATTAGTGGTACAAGCTTTAATCAAACCTGAAGCTAAAAATAAAGCTTTTGATGTCATTAGTAAGCCTGAAGATGATGCTTCTGCTGTTGTTACTGAAGACTTTTCTGCGTTATTTGAGCAAACAACCCCTGGATTATAGTAATTTAATAAAAATAAACGTTACTTTAAAGTGAGCAAAGAGCAGGGAGCAGGGAAAGCGCACCTTAAGAGGTTACAGCTTGTTTACATTTATCTCCGACTATTTATTTACTGTTCACTATTAAGTGTTCACTCCAATTTCTCTAAAAGTCTGAGGACAATTAATGCCACTAAAGACCCTGTTAATCCCAGTAACCACAAACCGCAACCAATGGCAGTCCCTAAAGCTGATGATACCCAAATAGCGGCCGCAGACGTTAACCCGTGAACCCTCGAACTCCGTAAAATGGTTCCTGCACCAATAAAACTGACTCCTCCAATGATTCCAGAAATCGCCCGTCCCAGAATATCTGGATTCTGTTGAGCAGCACCCAATTGAATAGGAATGAGAACAAACATAGCAGACCCAAAACTAACTAAAATATGAGTCCGTAAACCAGCAGCTTTATTTTTTGCTTCTCTTTCTGCACCAATAATCGCTCCAGCTAATAAGGCTAAACCTAAGCGACCAACCAGAGTTAATTCGTTAACAGGGGCAAAAGCGGATGGTTCTGACAATGGTTTAAATCCTCGTGTATAAATCAATCTTCTCCCTACTCCCTGCTCTCGTGCAATCTTTTGTAGCAAATATTAAGGAATTTCATCTTATTCTAACGGACCCCCTTCTACTTCAAAAATACGAGGATAACTTAGTTTATGTTTAGCAAAAGCTTGTTTTGCTCTCGTCGTTAAATCTGTTTTGTAAACAAATTCATCCCTTGCGTCCAGAGGATAGGATTTGAGTTTAAATAAAGTTCCCCAAGGCTTTTCTTCTATAATCACTAAAATAGGTAATTTTAAAGCAGTATATTTGCTAGTATGGGCAACCCGATAAAGGAGTTTTTGAACTAAGTTAACATCGGTTTCATGAGCAAAATAAAATTCTGTCACTACTTGAGCTTCTAACGCTCCTGCATTAGCATTAGACACCGCTTCTGTCCAAATTTTGTTATGGGGAATAGTTACTAAATTATCATCAGGGGTTTGCAGTTTAATGGCTCGTAGGCCATAGCTCATTACTTCACCATAATAGTCTCCTATTTTAACGCGATCGCCTACATCATAGGGAGATTCAAATAAACCCACAATGCCAGCAATAATAGAACTAGCATAGTCTTTAAAGGCAAAACCCAATGCAACCGCAACCGTCCCCGTTACAGCAATAATATTTTCTCTTGACAGGTGAAAAAATAGATTCATTAAAATGATAACGGTTACGATTAAGACAAACATTCTTAAGAAGGGTAAAAATTGCTTGACTCTTAAACGCCATCGTTTAGCAATTCTTTCTGATAACCAAAGAATGAGTTTATCAACAATTTTTAAAATGGAGTAAGCACTGACAATAATTAATACTCCCTGAATGACTTTATTAATAGTAAGTTTGGAAATAATATCGTTGTCTGAGTTATCTTGAATATCACTTAAAGAAGATTGTGCTAACCAATATAGGTGATTATTAATTGTGACTAGAAAATGATTCATGGTTTTATTCTCCACTCATAATAAAATTATTACTTGATAACTTTTGTTTTAGTTTTGGATAATGAAAAGGATTAATTGTTAAGATTTGGTTATACTGTTCAATCAGCCCTTGACGGCGTAAAACTTGGACTTTTCCAGTCACTTCTCCTTTCTCATCTCCTAAACTTTCTGCTAAATCTGATAGATTTAAACTGCCATGTAATAGTAAAGAGTATAAAATATATTGTTCAGGAAAATCAATAAATGGCAAGTCAGATAATTCGGGATAATTTGTCAGTAATTTTTGTTCAGCTTGCTCCTTTTCTTCTGTTTCTGTTTTTTGATAAATAGAATTCAGAAAAAGTTGTGCTGTCACCAGACTACCTCCCTCAGAAATATATGCTAAATGCTCAAAATATTTTTGCCAATCATTTTGATCGCTTTCTCCTGTATCTTCTAAAATTTGTTGTTCTATTTTTAATTTATCTAAGCCAATATCAAAGGATTGGATAATAGGATTTAGCCACTCTTGTAAATCTTCTGGAGAAACTTCAGGTAAGATAAAAATTTCACCACAAAAAGCAGAAATATTACTCACTAAATCTAAGTATTGCCAACTAACTTGATTAGCCCCAATAATCCAAAAACGCTCTTGTGAATGTTGGCAAAATAAGGATTGTAAATATTCAATTGCATTCAATCCTTCAACAGAACGAAGAAAACAAAAGTCAAGATTGGGAATAACAAATACTTCTGAAATATCTTGTTTAGTTTCTACCTTCTGACCCTGTTCTTGTAAAAAATCTTCTACGATAGGAATAATACTTTTCATATCCGGTGGTCTAGCATCTAAAGGTAACACTTTAATAACTATTTGTTGTTGTAATGACCATTTTTTGATCGCATCTGCTATGAGAGGAGAAACAGCAGTGATAGGACTACTTAAGATAACCACCGAGTTATCCTCAGTTTCTGGACTATCTAGCCAACGTTGAAAAGCATTATCTAGGGTGTCTATAATCCCTTGTTCTTCTGTAGGATTATTCTCTAAACTGTTAATTTTTTCTTGTATTTGCTTTTTAATCTTAGCTGGTAATTCATGGGGTGATGGTTGTGATTTTTGGCTACTATTGGAGTCCTCTGTTTTCCAAGAAAATAAAATATTTGACTGTTTAATCAGCCAATTTTTCAGTTTTGGGGGCATGATAGGATTTGCATTGATGATAATTTACAGCAGTTTGCGACTTTGTAAGACACAAAAGGTTATGGCTTTCTTAGATTAAAACAAAAATTATCTCTGCTGCTAACAAAAAACTTTTTGGCTCAAATCTTAAATATTTGCTACATTAAACAACAAACTTATTTCTACCCAACACACACATCCCCACTTCAAAAGTGGGTACAGTTGCTCTATGAAATATCTAACCTGTTTGTTATTAAGTGGCTCTATCTTGAGCAATTTTGCAGAGGCAGCATCAGGACTACAAACCTCTACCTTATTACTTAAAAACCTAGTTGTAACCCAAGACGCAGGGAGTTTTCCCCAAGTTCCCTATCAAAAGACACGAAATGTTTATCAGTCTCCTTCTGCTGAAGAAACCAAGAAAAGACTAGCTCAGGAGGTATCAATTCAAATTGCTAATGATATTGCTTACGGGTTAGTTGTCGCCCACGATAAACAACAGATTCGATATGGAACAAGGATGTATCGTAAAGTACAAACAGCTATTAACTTATTACGACGGGGAGCGGGACTCAATGGTGCTTCTCGTCGGTCTGGGGTTCCTCGTTCTACTTTAGATCAACTTATGCAATGGGGACAACAACGGCCAGGGGCTTCTCCATATCATGTAGAGTAGAATTTAACAAACAATGCCAACGCCTGCCCTGCGTATATCTCCTATGGCTTCTATGGAATGATTATCCTTGAATCTCACACCGTGAACCCCTCCAAAAAACATACTTAATTCTTGCCACCGAATAATTTCTGTGTTGGGCGGTAATTGTAAGCTTTCAACGGTTGCTAATTTTTCTCTTGGTTCGAGGTTCAAAAGATTATTTTCCCAGTGAATTCTGGGCTTATTAATAGCTTCTTCTAAAGAAAAATTGAAATCTAATAAGTTAGAAATTACTTGTAAAAGAGCCGTTCTAATACGGTTTGAGCCTCCCGAACCTAAAACGATTTCTGGTTTTCCTTCTTTAAGAACAAGGGTAGGGGACATCATCGAAGAAATGCGACAATTACAAGGCCAACGATGAAATCCTAGAGGGTTTAAATCCGCTTCTCCTAACATATTATTGAGCATAATTCCTGTATTAGGAATAACATAAGCTGACCCTTCTCCATTAGAATTAGTCACACTGGCTGCATTCCCATGTTCATCAATGACACTAATATGAGTGGTACTGCCCCATTTATTAATTGTTTGTTGTAACTTAGTTTGAGAATGAAAAAGATTTTCTTGACTTAAAAATTGATTAATTATATTTTTCTCATAAACATAATTATCGTACTTTATTTTTCTAGCATCATTGGTTAATGCCATCACTGTCGCTAATAATTGAAGATGGGTTTGATTGCCAAATTCATAACCATTCAAATCAACTGTTTCTAGAAGCTTTAAAGCATAATTGATTAAAATACCTCCTGAACTCGGAGGAGGATTAGTTAATAATTCATAACCTCTATAGTTAATATGTAGAGGCTTTCTTTTAATAACACGATAATGCGTCAAATCATCTTGAGTTAAATAACCACCTTCTTTCATATCTTGCAACATTTGATGAGCGATATCACCTTGATAAAATTCTTGGATTCCTTTTTTAGCTAATTCTTCTAAGACATTGGCAAAATCTTTAACATAGGCTCTGTCTCCTATATTTAATAATTGATTATTAGATAAATATAATTTTTGAGACTCATGGGAAGCCCTTAAAATGGGTTCTAAAATTTCAAATGTAACTCGATTATAAGGAGTAACTTTATAACCATTTCTAGCATAGTCAATGGCTGGTTCTATTACTGTAGAAAAAGGTAACTTACCCAGTTGCTGATGTACCTCAAATAATCCTATTAAACTACTAGGAATAGCCACCGAACCCCGACCAATATGAAATACTTGGGTTGCCCCACCAAAATTAATACTAACAGGATAAAATTCAATCTCCTCAATAGATTTTTTCATCCGAGGGGTTTGACAAAAAAAATCGAATAAAATACTTTCTTTTTCTTGAGTATGGGCTAATAAAAATCCTCCACCGGCTGAAGAGGTTAAGGTAGATTCAACGACAAAAGAGGCTAACATTGCAGCGATCGCCCCATCAAAAGCATTTCCCCCCAACTCAAACATCAGTTGACCAGCTTGGGCGGTTTTAGGATGTCCAGCAGCGATCGCACCGTGGGTTTTTCGATTCATCAATTTTGGCTTGTCAACACTTCAATATTACAGAATACTGCAAACAGAGCATCGTGTAGTTGTGGGAGTGTCAATATCCTTCAGTCTAAACTCTAGTACGAAAAAAGCAGCACTATTTTAGGTGCTGCTTAAAAAAGTTAGATAAGGTTAAAAGCCTAGACTAAAGTAGCCATTTTAACCTCATTACTGCTTAAGATTTCTTGCAGTTCATCAGAGTCAACGGTTTCTTTTTCAACTAACATATCCGCTAAGCGATCTAAGATGTGACGGTTACTTTCTAAAACATCTTTAGCGCGACTATAAGCGGTATCCACCAGTTGACGAACCTCATTATCAATAGTAGAAGCAGTTTCATTGGAAAAGTCCCGATCAGAAGCAATATCCCGACCTAAGAAAACGTTTCCGTTTTGCCGTCCTAAAGCCACCGGTCCTAGGCGATCGCTCATTCCGAACCGTGTTACCATTTGACGGGCAACTCTGGCCACTTGTTGTAAGTCATTAGAGGCACCGGTGGTGACTTCTTCTTCACCGAAGATGATTTCTTCAGCCACACGACCCCCTAAAGCGACAGCCATTTGATTTTGTAGGTAAGAGCGAGAATATAACCCAGACTCCATGCGATCTTCGCTAGGAGTAAACCAGGTTAACCCACCGGCGCGACCACGGGGAATAATGCTGATTTTCTGTACAGGGTCGTAGTCAGGCATCAAGGCACCCACTAAGGCGTGGCCAGCTTCGTGGTAAGCCACTAAGGTTTTACGTTTCTCACTCATCACCCGATTTTTCTTCTCAGGACCGGCTAAAACGCGATCAATAGCGTCGTTAACTTCGTCCATAGAAATCTCGGTTAAATTACGACGAGCAGCTAAAATAGCGGCCTCATTCAACAGGTTAGAGAGGTCAGCACCGGTAAACCCAGGGGTACGACGGGCAATTTTATCGAGATCCACGTCTTTCGAGAGGGTTTTACCACGAGCATGAACTTTGAGAATTTCTTGACGACCTGCGTAGTCAGGACGGTCAACCACCACTTGACGGTCAAAACGACCAGGACGGAGTAAGGCTGCGTCTAAAACATCGGGACGGTTGGTTGCAGCAATGATAATGATGCCGGTATTGCCTTCAAACCCATCCATCTCGGTTAAAAGTTGGTTAAGGGTTTGTTCCCGTTCATCGTTACCACCGCCTAAACCGGCACCCCGTTGACGACCAACTGCGTCGATCTCATCGATAAAGACGATACAAGGGGCGTTTGTTTTGGCTTGTTCAAATAGGTCGCGGACACGGGATGCACCCACACCGACGAACATTTCAACGAACTCAGAACCGGAAATGCTGAAGAAGGGAACGCCTGCTTCTCCGGCAACAGCACGAGCTAACAGGGTTTTACCCGTTCCAGGAGGCCCAACTAATAGCACCCCTTTAGGAATTTTCGCGCCAATGGCGGTGAAGCGATCGGCATTTTTGAGAAAATCTACAACTTCGGTTAATTCGAGTTTTGCTTGTTCAATACCAGCTACATCTCCAAAGGTAACTTGGGTTTGGGGTTCCATTTGTACCCTTGCCTTAGATTTACCAAAGTTCATAGCTTGGGAACCGGGTCCACTTTGCGCCCGTCGCAACAAGAAGAATAACCCAACTAATAAGAGAATGGGAAGGGCTAAACTGCTGAGAACTCTAAACCAGATTCCTTCGTCATTTTGGGGTTGAACTGCAATATCAACACCGTTTTCAGACAAGATGTTAATTAAATCGGGGTCATTGGGTAGATTAACCAGTAACGGTGCGCCACCTTGGGGGTTAGGCACTTTGGCTTGAGTGCGATCGGAGCTTAGGGTAACTCGATCAACTTTGTTACTCTCTACACGCTCAATAAACTCGCTATAGGTTAAATTGTCCCGACTTTGAGTGTTGTTGTTATCTAGAAAGGCTGATGCTAAGGCTAATACAACAATCAGTAAGAGTGCGTATAGTCCAGCATTGCGCCATTTTTTGTTATTTTTATTCACGCTGTCGGCCTCTTCTTAAACTAAAGGTGAAGATAGGGTTAACTTCAATATATCAAGGTTAATGATCTAACCAGATGATAACGCCTGGCGATGCAGGTATGGTTTCTTTAAAAGAAACACTTGTTAACTTATGTTAACGTTTCTCAGGAACGATTGACTAGGAATTTCTTAATTAATTGAATTTATGCCTTTCGGGTTTTTTTTTCTCTCTTTTGCCAATACTTATCAATAATTGTGGATTAAATAATAAAAAAATAGGGGAACCGTCTCTTATGTTGCTGAACGATTCCACCTGCTGATCCATCCTTGAGAGGAGAACACTTATTGATTTCATCATAGGCTTATTACTAATTCCTGTCAATAGTATTGACTATTATTATCAATAATTGAAGACATAAGCATAAAAATCGCTTCTGCGTTTTGTTAACTGAGCAGTATTAGCTTATCTTTTCTTGTCCAAACACAGGGTAAGCGATCGCTCAATAATGGGGAAAATTTCGGATTCAGCCGAATGAATAAAAAAGTGATCTCCACAAAACATATATTGTTCAAATGATTGATTGGTTTCTTGACACCAGGCTGCTAATTCAGTTTGGTTTGCTTCTGGATCATTTAATCCTCCAAAAACGGTAATGGGACAATTTAGAGGAGGTTTGGGTGTATAATTATAGGTTTCTAACACCCTAAAATCTGCCCTTAAAATGGGAATCAAAAGCTGCATTAATTCTTCATCTTGTAACACTTCTTTTGGTGTTCCATTTAGCTTGTTAATTTCTCTGATAAAATCAGGCTCTGGTAATTGATGAATAGGAGGATCAAGATCCGGTAATTGGGGCGCAGGATGACCAGAAGCCAAAAGAGAAAATGGCTGTATACCGTAGTTTTTCCGTAACTGATGGGCTACCTCAAAACAGACTAATGCCCCTAGACTATGACCAAAAAAAGCAAAGGGTTGATCGAGATAAGGAAGTAAATTGGGTGTTATACTTTCTACTAAATCAGGAAGTTGAGTCAAGGGTTTTTCCGATAATCTTCCTTCTCTTCCGGGTAGTCGAATGGCACAAATTTCAATCCTATCTGATAAATGATGAGGCCAATGTCGAAAGATTCTTGTTCCTCCTCCAGCATAGGGAAAACAAAACAGTCGTATTGCTGCATTTTTATTTGGTTTAGGAAAATAAAGCCAAGGATTATTATAGGGTTTCATTACTTATTAATCGATCAAAAAGTCAATGGTTTGTCAAAAGATAGCCTAAGCAATTATATCCTCCTGATGCGATCGCCAACAACTAAGAGCAGAAGGAAAATAGGAATGTTAGCTTAATAAAAATTATATCTAATAAAAAATCAGAGTCAGGGGACTTTGACCCTGATCATGGGTAGTCAGGGTATTTTGCAATTTTTTGTTGATCACTCTTGCAAAAGATTTAGGTAATACTGTAACAAATTATTTTAGCGTTAGCAGTTAGATGTTGATTTTAAAAATAAGGTATTTTTTGTAAAACTGCTATAAGTCTTTTCTAGCCTGGGTTTTACTATCTTAAATATTAAGTCACTAAAAAGGAATTGAATATTATTTGCATTTATCTCTTGACTATTCTCAACAATTGGTTTAGGATATTTTTCAAACTATTGAAAATAGTTTTCATTAAGTTGATAAATAAAGCCATAAATAACATAACGGAGTAAATAGCCGTAAAATGGCTTAAAAACTCAATAAATTCTTAAAAACCTTTTTAAATCCGTAAGGAGCTTAATCATGACTGTTTATCAGTAAAAAGCTTCAGCATAAGTGCTGAATCCAAGAGACAACAATTAAGAATACTCAGAATTATTGGTGAAAAACTGGATAGTTATTATCATTAACTTTCACTTTTAATGCTGAATTAATCAGTAATCTGATGGCTTATATCTTGATTGATATTAAGTGATGCTCACTAATGTTTATTTTAAAAATGTCAACTTCAGATAGTAAAAAACAGGCTAAACATATTCAAGACTGGTTAATTGATTACGTTTCAAAAAAAGTCAAGAAAGATCCTCAAATAATTAGTATTAAAAAGCCTTTATCTCTTTATGGTCTAGATTCTATGGCACAGTTATCTATGATAGAAGCATTAGAAAAACAGTTAACAATAGAAATTGATCCAACAATTGCTTATGATTATCCCACCATAGAAGAATTATCAAAATACTTAGAAGAAGAAACTAAGTTTAACCTTATTTAAGTTAACTCAATCGCTAGTTTAAACACAATTGAGGTGTGATATGGTCAGGGATCAACAAAGACAAGAAATTGCTATTATTGGTGTAGGTTGTCGTTTTCCAGGGGCTAAAAATTCGGAAGAATTTTGGCAACTGCTAAAAACAGGTCAAGATGTTATCAGCGAAGTGCCATTGCAACGATGGAATATTGAAAAATATTATCATCAAAACCCTGAGATTCCAGGGAGGATGAACACACGCTGGGGAGGATTTTTGTCCAATATCGACCAATTTGATGCCCATTTTTTCGGTATTTCTCCCCGTGAATGCCAACATATTGATCCACAGCAGAGACTAATGTTAGAAGTGGCATGGGAAGCATTAGAAGACGGGGGTATTATTCCTGAAACCCTAAGCGGTACTCAAACTGGGGTATTTCTGGGGTTAACCAACCAAGACTATCAGCGTTTACTGTACCAACATATCGATCATTGCGACGCTTATTATAGCACTGGCACTTCTGGGGCGATCGCCTCTAACCGGTTATCTTATTTACTGAACTTACAAGGGCCCAGTTTCACCGTTGATACCGCTTGTTCCTCTTCATTGGTAGCAGTCCATTTAGCTTGTCAAAGTTTAAAACAACAAGAGTCGGATCTCGCCATTGCAGGGGCCGTTAATTTAATTATTACCCCAGAGCAAACCGTGGCCTTTTCTAAGACAAGAATGATGGCCCCGGATGGACGGTGTAAAACCTTTGATAGCAGTGCTAATGGTTATGTACGGAGCGAAGGGTGTGGGATTGTCGTGTTAAAACGTCTAGAAGATGCGATGCAAGATGGCGATCGCATTCACGGTATTATCCGAGGAACTGCCATTAACCAAGACGGGTTAAGTCAAGGGTTAACGGCTCCTAACGGGTTGGCGCAACAACAAGTGATTCGTCAAGCATTGGCTAATGCAGGGGTGAAACCCTCTGAGATCAGTTATGTTGAGACTCACGGAACTGGTACCGCATTGGGGGACCCTATCGAAGTGAGATCCCTCAAAAAAGTGTTGATGGAAGGACGAAACCCCGATCAAACCTGCTGGTTAGGTTCGGTAAAAACCAATATTGGACATTTAGAGTCGGCTGCCGGAATGGCCGGATTAATTAAAACGATTTTATGTTTGCAAAAGAGAGAAATTCCGCCAGTTTTGCATTTTAAGGAATTAAATCCTTATATTTCTCTGAAAAATAGCACTTTTTCTATTCCTACAACCTGTGAACCTTGGTCAGTGGAAGGATCGCGCATTGCAGGGGTGAGTTCCTTTAGTTTTGGGGGAACAAATGGTCATGTGATCGTAGAGGAAGTTTCTGTTTTAGAAAGCAGAGAGCAGGGGAAAGGGAGCGGTGAGAATTATTTTGAACGTCTCTTACATCTTTTGACTTTATCTACAAAGACTGAGAAAGGGTTAGGCCATTTAGTTCAAGATTATTGCACTTATTTACAGTCTCATCAGGATCTGTCTTTGGGGAATATTTGTTTTAGTGCCAATACCGGGCGATCTCGAAGAGATCCGCTTGGCGGTGCGCCTTTTCAGTATCGTTTAGCGATCGTGTCTGAGTCAACGGAAGGGTTAACCCAACAGTTACAGGGGTTAATAAGAGGGGAAATGGTGACAGGATGTTTCGGGGGACAAGTGACAGAAGAAAACGATCCTAAAATTGTCTTTTTGTTTACGGGACAGGGTTCTCAATATGTCAATATGGGGCGAGAATTATACGAATCGTGTTCTTTTTTCCGAAATATTATTGATGAATGCAATGAGATTCTAAAGGCTTACTTAGATAAGGATTTAGTTAATATTTTATATAAGGAAATAGGAAATAGTCTTTTAGATCAAACCATTTATACACAACCGGCTTTATTTTCAATTGAATATGCTTTAGCTAAATTATGGCAATTTTGGGGTGTTGATCCTACTGTTGTCATGGGTCATAGTGTGGGGGAATATGTAGCAGCTTGTATTGCTGGTGTGTTTAGTTTAAAAGATGGGTTAAAGTTGATTGCTGCTAGGGGTAGATTGATGCAAAGTTTGCCTCAAAATGGTTCAATGGTGGCCGTTTTGGCGACGCTAGAAAAGATTGAACCTATGATTAATTCTTATCAAGATAAAGTAGCGATCGCAGCCATTAATGGTTCCAATAGTTTAGTAATTTCAGGTGAAAAAGAAGCAATTAATAGCATTATTAAAAATTTAGATGAGCAAAACATTAAAACAAAGCAATTAACGGTTTCTCACGCTTTCCATTCGCCTCTAATGCAGCCAATTTTAGCAGAATTTAAGGAACTAGCCCAAGAAATTAGTTATCAGTTACCTCAAATTAGTATTATTTCTAATGTTACAGGAAAACCTATTACAGAAGAGATTGCTAAAGCAGATTATTGGGTCAATCATATTATTTCACCTGTTAACTTCAAGGACAGTGTTGAGACATTATTAGAAGGGGATTATAACACATTTTTAGAAATAGGAGCTAAACCTATTTTATTAGGAATGAGTCGGGGAATTGTTGAAAATAAAAATCAATCAATTTGTTATTTACCTAGTTTACGTCCCAGTAACAGTAATTGGCAGCAAATGTTAGAAAGTTTAGCTAAGTTATCGATTCAGGGATATGAGATTAACTGGTATCACTTCGATCAGGATTATCAGCGTCATCGGGTTTCTATTCCTACCTATCCTTGGCAGCGATCGCGTTATTGGTTTGAGGGAGTTTCTCAATCATCAAACTCATCTTTACCTACTCCTTTATCACAAACAGAATATAATTATTCTTCAGAAGTTAGCTTATTAAACAATAGAAAACAAATTGATTCATCTCAATTGATGAGCCAATTAAAAAATAGTTTTAAAAATGAACAATTATCTTTAATTATTGATTATATTCAAGAACAGGTAGCAATTATTTTAGGCTTAGATAAATCCCAAGCACCAGGAAAAAGAGTAGGCTTTTTTCAGATGGGAATGGACTCATTAATGGCTGTTGAATTTAGAAACCGTTTAGAAAGAACTTTCGGCTTTGCCATGTCCACCAGTTTAGCTTTTAATTATCCTAATATTGAAGCGTTATCTGGTTACTTATTAGAGCGTTTAAATCATCGATGGAAGAAAGAAAAAGGCAGGAGACAGGAGGCAGAAGGCAGGAGTTTAGAGTTAGAGAAAATAGCAAGAAAAATTGAGTCCTATTCTGATGAAGATGTTGAAAAAATGATTATAGAAAAAATTTACAATATTTTAACTTAATAGAACTTGATTTATCTGCAAAATAGAATCTCAACCAATTTTAAAATGGACAGTAAATCTTTAGATTTTGACAAATTATCACCTTTGAAAAAAGCATTTCTCGCCCTAGAAGAAATGCAAAAGAAACTAATAGAAAAAGAAAAGACTTCTTCAGAAGCTATTGCTATTGTAGGGATGGGATGTCGTTTTCCAGGAGGAGGAAATGATCCCGAAAGCTTTTGGCAATTATTAGAAGAGAAAAAAGATACGGCTGGAACTATTTCTGAATCACGCTTAAAATTAGGACAAAATAAGCAAATTGGCAGCTTTTTAAATACTGCTGTTGATGAGTTCGATGCACCCTTTTTTAACATTGCTCCTCGTGAAGCCAACTGCTTAGATCCGCAGCAACGGTTATTATTAGAAGTCAGTTGGGAAGCCTTGGAATATGGAGGTATTGAGCCTAATAAACTTAAGAATAGCCAAACAGGGGTATTTATCGGCATAAATTCTTCAGATTACTTACAATTACAGCTAACCCAAGGAAAAACCAAGACTTTAGATGCTTATGCTTTCACTGGAAACACCCCAAGTGTGGCCGCCGGAAGGGTCTCCTATTATTTAGGACTCCAGGGACCAACCTTAGCTATTGACACTGCTTGTTCTTCATCTTTGGTAGCGGTTCATTTAGCTTGTCAAAGCTTGCGGAATAGAGAATGTTCTTTAGCCTTAGCAGGAGGGGTTCAGTTGATGTTAGCCCCCCAAATGTATGATATTTTATCCCAAATGCAAGCATTATCAGAGGATGGTCGCTGTAAAACCTTTGATGCTTCGGCTGATGGTTACGGAAGGGGTGAAGGTTGCGGGATGGTTGTGTTAAAACGATACCAAGATGCGATCGCTAATCAAGATCAGATTTTAGGTTTAATTCGGGGGACAGCCATTAACCATGACGGGAATAGTAGCGGTTTAACGGTTCCCAACGGTTTAGCGCAGGAAAAGGTCATTCAAGACGCTTTAGCCAACGGACGAATAGAACCCCATCAAGTTAATTATATCGAGGTTCACGGCACAGGGACGGCCCTTGGAGATCCTATTGAGGTAGAAGCATTAAGCAATGTCTATGGCTGCAATAGAACGGCGGAAAATCCCTTAATTTTGGGGTCAGTTAAGACCAATATTGGACATTTAGAAGCGGCCGCCGGTATCGCTAGTTTAATCAAGGTTATTCTTAGTCTGCAACATCAACAACTACCCGCTCATCTTCATTTGAAAACCCTTAATCCTGCGATTTCTTGGGACAATATTCCGTTAACCATTGCTAAAGGGAGAATGGACTATGTAAGACAGGATAATTTACCGAGAATGGCTGGTATTAGCTCATTTGGCATGAGTGGAACCAATGCCCATATTATTGTAGAAGAATCACCTGTTGTAAGAAGTGGGGAGCAGGGAGCAGGGAACAAGCAGAATGGACAAATAGAACGACCTTTGCAGATTTTAGGGTTATCAGGGAAGAGTAAAGAAGCTTTACAGGAACTGATCGTTAAATATCGAGGCTTTTTGACGAAAAATAAGACAATTTCTTTAGCTGATCTCTGTTATACCGCCAATAGGGGGCGATCGCATTTTGACTATCGTTGCCATGCGATCGCTGCTACCCTACCAGAGTTATGTCAACAGTTAGAAATCTTATCAGAGTCTATTGAAAAGGTTAGGAAACTGTCAAAAATTGCCTTTTTATTCACAGGACAAGGTTCTCAATACATTGCTATGGGACGAGAGTTATACGAAACGTCTCCTTTATTTCGTAATATTATTAATGAATGCGATCGCTTATTAAAATCTTATTTAGATCAGTCTTTAGTTAATGTTTTGTATAAGAGGACGGGAGATAGTCTTTTAGATCAAACAATTTATACACAACCGGCCTTATTTTCCATTGAATATGCTTTGGCTAAATTGTGGCAATCTTGGGGAGTTGAGCCTGATGTTGTCATGGGTCATAGTGTGGGGGAATATGTAGCAGCTTGTATCGCTGGTGTTTTCAGTTTAGAAGATGGATTAAAATTGATTGCTGCTAGGGGAAAATTAATGGAGGCATTACCGCAACAGGGTAAAATGGCGGTTATTTTTGCCTCTGAAATAGAAATTAATCAGATTATAAAAAAATTTGATGTAGAAATAGCTGCTATTAATGGGCCTCGCTGCTGTGTGATTACAGGGGAACAGTTAGCTATTAATGAAACACTTAAAAAAGTAGAAAGTTCAGGCATTAAATGTCGTTTATTAAACGTTTCTCAGGGGTTTCATTCGGCGTTAATTGAACCGATGTTAGATAAGTTTAGAGAAGTGGCTGAAGACATCAACTATTTTCTTCCTACTATTGCTATAGTTTCTACTGTCACAGGGAAACGAATTCAAACTCAAGACGTAACTAACCCTGATTATTGGCTTAAAAACTGTCGTCAAACGGTGCAATTTTTTCAAGGGATGCAAACGTTATATGAACAAAACTATGACATCTTTTTAGAAATTGGTCCAAGTCCCACCTTAATAGGAATGGCTCGCCGTTGCCTACCAGAAGATGTGGGGATGTGGTTGTCATCCTTGCGATCAAACCAGTCTAACTGGGAAACCCTGTTACAGAGTTTAGGGAAGTTATACCGTTGCGGTGTCGCCATAGACTGGGATGGGTTCGATCAAGACTATCCCCGTCGTCGTCTTCCATTACCCACTTATCCCTTCCAAAGACAGTCTTATTGGTTTGATACCCTCCCTAACCGTGAAAAACCGTTATCTTTACCTGAAAATGCTTTTTATCAGCAGGTTTGGCAACCTCAACCCAAACAAACCCAACCTCAGCAACTAACTTGCGGCCATTGGTTACTGTTTGCCGATGATAACAATGTCGCTATTACTCTAGCGCAACAGTTAGAAGCAGAAGGACATCATTGTTATCTGGTTTTTCCTGGCCAACAATATCAAAGCATCTCAGAGAAACAATGGACTATCGACATTCATAACCCTCAAGACTTGCAACGGGTACTAGAGACTATTGGGAGTTGCGATCGCATTGTTCATCTTTGGAACCTCAATAGTTACCCAACTGACGCATTAACCCCTCAAACCGTGCAAGATGATCAGTTACGCAACTGTGGCAGTCTTTTGTATCTGGTACAAGCATTAAACCGTCTTAACATGACTCCTCGCTTATGGGTGGTGACTGAGGGAACTTTTAACAGTTTATCTCTATCACAAACACCGGTATGGGGGTTAGGCCGGGTTATTGCTCTAGAATATCCTGATTTTTGGGGCGGTTTAGTTGATATTTCGGTAGATAATACTGAAAATATAATAAATAGTTTACGAGAAGAACTATTAAGCCCAGAAATAGCTTCAGAAATTGCTTTAACGCCTCAACAACGTTATGTGTCTCGTTTGGTTCCATTCTTCCCTAACCCCTCCTTACCACAGCAGGAGAAAGACAACTTCCTATGGTCTTTCTCTGATCAAGGTTCTTACTTAATAACTGGTGGTTTAGGAGGGTTAGGACTAAAATTATCCACTTGGATGGTTAAAAATGGAGCAAAACACCTCATTTTACTGGGTCGAAGTCAACCGAAACCTGAAGCAAAAGCAGTTATTACAGAGTTAGAACAGCAAGGAGTCACTATTGAGGTTAAACAGGTGGATGTCTGCGATGCTGAAGCAGTGACTAACCTCTTACAAGAAAATGACAATATACGGGGTATTATTCATTTAGCCGGGTGCTTGGATGATGGCGTATTAATTAATCAAAGTTGGTCACGGTTTGAAAAAGTTCTTTCTCCGAAAGTAATGGGAGCATGGAATTTACATAAATATTCTCAATATTTATCTCTAGATTTCTTTGTTTGTTTTTCTTCTATTGCCTCTATTTTAGGTTCTCTAGGTCAAGGGAATTATGCTACTGCTAATGCTTTTTTAGATGGCTTATGTCATTATCGCCAAAGTCAAAAATTACCATCATTAACCATTAATTGGGGGCCTTGGTCAGAAACAGGAATGGCAGCTAATCTAGAAGCTGAAGGGGAAAAGCGGTGGAAAAGTGCAGGGGTAGAATTTTTAAGTATTGAACAGGGACTAAATAGTTTAGGTCAATTACTGCAAGAAAAGGTAACTCAAACAACAGTTTTTCCTGTGAACTGGAAACAGTTTTTATCACAATTTCCTATTTATCAAAATAATGGGTTATTATCTGAGATCATTAAACAGCATGATTTACAACCTAAAACAACCTTATGGGAACAATTAAAGCCCTTCTCTCCTAAAAAAAGAAAAGCCCGATTAATAGAAAAAATAAAAGAAGATGTTACCCGTTCTCTTGGGTTAAATACTCAAGAAAAGTTAGATCCACAACTCGGCTTTTTTGACTTAGGAATGGATTCATTAATGGCCTTAGAATTTAGAAATCGCTTACAAACTCGGTTAGGGCGATCGCTTCCTAATACTCTCACCTTTGACTACCCCAATATTGAAGCAATTACTCACTATATTTTAGAACAATTTGAAGACAGTCAAGTCATTCATGATGATAGTACAAATCAGCAAAAACAAGAACTAGCAAATTCTTGGCAAGACCTAGAACAACTTTCCGATGAAGATTTATCAGCCTTCATTGATAGTGAATTTAACCAAATTATAGAAACCTAGTATTAGTATTTGTAAGGTCTTAATACTATTAAGCCCAAGATAAAACTTAATTTAAAAACCGTAAATCAACAAAAATTGTCAAAAAAATGAACAGTCAAAATAATCAATCTAAGCAACTTTCTCCCCTACAAAAAGCAGCCCTCGCCGTTAAAGAAATGCGGACTAAACTAGAGAAAATGGAACGGTTACAAAGTGAACCGATAGCGATCGTCGGAATGGGTTGCCGTTTTCCTGGCGGTATCAATAGTCCGGCTGCCTTTTGGGAAGGATTATGCCAAGGGATAGATGCCATAACCGATATCCCCGAAAATCGCTGGAATATTGACGCTTATTATGATAATAACCCTGATACTCCAGGGAAAAGCTACAGTAAACGAGGGGGTTTCATTGACAAAGTAGATGAGTTTGACGGGGCATTTTTTGGTCTGTCTCCTAGGGAAATAAACCCCATGGATCCCCAACAAAGACTATTATTAGAAGTGAGTTGGGAAGCCCTAGAAAACGCAGCCATTGCCCCCAGTACCCTCATGGGGAGTCAAACTGGTGTTTTTTTGGGCATCAGTGTCAACGAATATGGCCACGGAACCGTTGGGGGAAACCCTGATGACATCGACGTTTACACCGCTACTGGAAACGCCTTAAGCATTGCTGCTGGACGCATTTCCCATTATTACGGCTTTCATGGGCCTTCTTTGGTTATTGACACCGCTTGTTCTTCTTCTTTAGTAGCCATTCACCTCGCTTGTCAAAGCTTACGCAAGCAAGAATGCGATATGGCTTTAACGGGGGGTAGTTTTTTAATGTTATCCCCCAATACCCTCGTTTCTGTTGCAAAAATGAAAGCCTTATCTCCTGACGGCTATTGTAAGACCTTTGATGCAACCGCCGATGGTTACGTGAGGGGGGAAGGTTGTGGACTGGTGGTGTTAAAACGCCTATCTGACGCAGTGGCCAACGGGGACAACCTTTTAGGGGTTATTCGAGGAACTGCCATGAACCAAGATGGTCGCAGTAGTGGTTTAACGGTTCCTAATGGTCAGGCCCAGCAAGCTTGCATTCGGGCTGCCCTTAAAGATGGCCAGGTTGACCCGTCTCAGGTTAATTATATCGAAACTCATGGGACAGGAACCTCGTTAGGAGACCCTATCGAAGCTAAAGCGTTGACAGATGTTTTCTGTGGTGACGAAAGAGAAACCGCCTTAACCTTGGGGTCAGTCAAGACCAATATTGGTCATTTAGAAGCGGCTGCAGGGGTAGCTAGTTTAATTAAAGTGGTGTTGGGATTACAAAATAAGCAAATTACGCCCCATTTACATCTTAAACAGTTAAATCCACTGCTTGAAGGGCTACCCATCCACATCCCCACTCACCCAACTCCTTGGGACGTTAAAGAGGGTCAAAAACGGATGGCCGGCGTTAGTTCTTTTGGGTTTAGTGGAACGAATGCTCATCTTATTATTGAGGAATGGAATAATGAGAAGGCAGAAGGAAGGAGGCAGGAGGCAGAAGGTCATTTTCTATTACCTTTATCAGCTAAAAGTAGTCGAGGTTTAAAAGATTTAGCTAAGAATTATCACAATTTTTTAAATCATCATGCCGAGATTAATTTAGAAGACTTATTTTACACGGCTGCTGTAGGTCGAGATCATTTTAATTATCGCTTTGCTACAGTGGGTAACACAAGAAAAGATTTACTCCAAGAATTAAGTCGTTTTGATACTTTAGAACAAACTCAACCTTATAAAAATCTTCCTAAGATTGCCTTTTTATTTACAGGACAAGGCTCTCAGTATCTCAATATGGGTCATGAACTATATCAAAACTATTCGGTGTTTCGAGAGACATTGAATAAATGTAATGATATTTTAAACGCTTATTTACAAACGCCTCTATTAGAGGTCTTATATGAAAGAAAAGATCAGAACTTGTTGAAGCAAACAATTTATACTCAACCTGCTTTATTTTCCCTTGAATATGCGTTAGTTAAACTTTGGGAATCTTGGGGCGTTGAACCTGATATTATGATGGGTCATAGTGTGGGGGAATATGTAGCAGCTTGTGTGGCAGGTATCTTTAGTTTAGAAGATGCTTTAAAACTGATTGCTTATCGGGGTCGTTTGATGAATAACTTGCCCCAAAATGGCTCAATGGTAGCAGTATCGACATCTGAAAATCAGGTAAAAGAAATTATTGCCAATTCAAATAGTCAGGTAAGTATTGCTGCTATTAATGGACCTAATCAAGTAGTCATATCTGGAGAAAGAGAAGCGATTAGTAATATAGTTTCTAAACTAGAAAGGGAGGGAATTGAGACAAAAATTCTTCAAGTTTCTCATGCTTTCCATTCCCCATTAATGGAACCAATATTAAAAGACTTTTTTCAAGTTGCTCAGGAAATTGCTTATTATCAGCCTAAAATAGATATTATTTCTAATTTAGGGGAACCGCTTGAGAATATGGCTAATGCTAATTATTGGTGTCGTCATATTATGGAAAAGGTTCAATTTTTTGACGGGATAAAAACCTTAGAAAACCAAGATTATAAGCTGTTTTTAGAAATTGGTGCAACGCCAACTTTAACTAAAATGGGACAACGCTGTTTTGAAGATTTTAGTAATCGTATTTGGCTGTCTTCTCTTTATCCCAAGCAGTCTGATGAATCTATAATCTTGGAGTCCCTAAAATCTTTATATTGTCAAGGATTAGATATTGATTGGTCTAACTTTTATAAAAGTAAACAATCTGAAGAGATAACTTATCGAAAAATCACTCTACCAACTTATCCCTTTCAAAGACAAAAATATTGGCATGACGAAGGCAAGAGTTTAAACCTAGAAAGTAGAGGGAAAGTTACACTTAGTAAGAATATTATTTCTCCTCTACTAGATCGCCGTATTGTTTCTCCTTTAAAAGCGATTCAATTTCAATCAATTATTAATCTTGATCGCTTACCTTTAGTGAAGGATCATTGTATCAACGGTATCCCCTTAATGAACTTAGTTATCTATCTAGAAATAGTCTCAGAAGGTATTAAGGAAGTTTGGGATCAATCTATGGGTGAGGTCAAAGATTTAAAAATTATTGAAGCCTTAACCTTTGCCAACGAAAAAAGTCATAACATTCAACTCATTTTATCCTCTGAAGATGAGAAAAACATTAAATTTCAAATCTTTAGTCAAACTGATGTTTCTCAATTTGATTGGAAACTTCATGCGGTAGGAACCGTCTTTTTAGACAACCTAGAAATTTCAAAAGACTCTCAAAAAAATCTAAATTTAGCTTGCATTTCTGATATAAATTATGATATTATCCCAAAAGATAGATTCTATAAAAATCTTGAAGAAAAAGGGATTGTTCTTGGCTCAAGTTGTCAACAAATAGAACAAATCTGGCGAAAAGATCAAGAAGCCATAGCTAGTATTAATCCTAGTTTTCCTAATCCTTATTCTTTGCCCCTAGGAGAAATAGATGCTTGGATTCAACTACTTTTAGCCATTTTTCACCAAGATTCAGCTACTTACTTACTTATTGGTTTAGAAAGCTTTCGTTCTTACTCCTTAAGCCATTTTACCTCCCACAAATCCAACACACCGAATACTCCTTGCACCCCCCTTTATTGGGGTCACGCCAAGTTAACCGATAATCGAGATCAAGGAGAAACCGTTTTCGGACACCTTTTTCTTTATGATGACGACGGTAACTTAATAGCTGAGATCAGCAATGCTGAACTCAAACGAGTCAAATTTGAAAAAAATAGACTCAAAAAGGATTATGTAGGACAAAAACTGCAAAAAATTACTCGTCAACAACTTTTAAAAGCTGATTCAAGGGATTGTAAAGCTTTAATAGCCACCTATATTAAACAAACCTTAGCCCGCTCATTGCAAGTATCCCCCACACAGATCGACACTGAACAGTCTTTAATCAACCTTTTAGACTCCTTGATAGCCATGGAATTAAGAAGTCATTTAGAACGGGATCTGGGGTTATCTGCGTCCCTCGAACAACTGTTAGGCGATCGCAATATCCAACAACTAGCCAATAGTTTACAAGAACAAATTACCATCACTCAGATGACAACTTCAACCCCAGAAACAGGAGATGAAGACGTTGAGGAGATGACTTTGTAACAGTTATTCAGTAACCAGTGACCAGTTATCAGTTTTTCAGTTATGACATTAATGAATATGAATCTTAATCAATTATTAACAGAATTATCTCAACTTGGCGTTCAACTTTGGACGGAAAATAATCAATTAAAAATCCGTGCAGCAAAAGGAGTATTAACCCCTGAATACAAAGAATTGCTAAGTCAAAATAAGACAAAAATTCTTAAGCTTTTACAACAAAATAAGCAAACACAAAATACTAACTTACCCCCGATTATTGCTGATCCTGATAACCGTTATCAGCCCTTTCCTTTAACCGATATGCAGCACGCTTTCTGGGTGGGACGTATGGGAATTTTAGAATTGGGAGATGTAGCTAACCACGGTTATTATGAAATTGAAGGATATGACCTAAATTTAGATAGTCTAAACTGGGCATTGAATCAACTAATTCAGCGTCATGATATGCTACGGGCGGTTATGTTACCTGATGGTAGACAACAGGTATTAAAAGAAGTCCACCAATACGATATTAAAGCCACAGATTTAAGACAAAAAGATGAAAATGAAATTGCTAAATATTTAAACAGTATCCGTAAAGAAATGTCTCACCAAGTTTTACCGTGGGATAAATGGCCGCTGTTTGAATTTCGAGCAAGTATTTTAGACGATAATAGAATTAGGTTACATATTAGCTACGATTTACAGATTTTTGATGCTTGGAGTCTCTTTAGATTATTTGAAGAATGGTTTCAATTATGCCAAGATTCTCAATCCAGTTTACCTCCTTTAGACTTTACCTTTCGGGACTATGTTTTTGCAGATAAAGCCCTTCAAGGAACGGAGTTGTATAATCAATCCCGTGATTATTGGTTAAGTCGAATTCCCACTTTACCCCCTGCCCCAGATTTACCCTTAGCCAAGAATCCCAGTACCCTAAAAAAACATGAATGTCGACGGTTTAATGGGGAATTGGATCGGTCGAGTTGGCAACAGTTAAAACAACGGGCAAAAGCTGCTGGCATGACTCCTTCGGGGGTATTATTAGCTGCCTTTACAGAAGTATTGACCCGATGGAGTAAAACACCGAAATTTACTTTAAATTTAGCTTTATTTAACCGTTTACCCTTTCATCCTCATATTCACAATATTTTAGGGGACTTTACCTCCGTTACTCTCTTAGCTGTAGATAACTCACCCTTAGACACTTTTAAACAACGGGCCCAGCGACTGCAACAGCAACTATGGCAAGACTTGGATCACCGTTATTTTAGTGGGGTTCGGGTGATGCGAGAATTAAACCGTTTTCGCAGAGATGTACCCACTGCCATGCCAGTGGTGTTTACCAGTACCCTTGGGTTTGAAGCTTTAGGACAGGAAACGTCGGCTTTTGATCGCTTGGGTAAGATGGTGTACGGTGTCAGTCAAGCCTCACAAGTCTGGTTAGATCATCAAGTGAGTGAATATCACGGGTCTCTTAAGTTTACTTGGGATGCGGTAGACGAGTTATTCCCCCCAGGTATGATCGATGATATGTTTGAGACTTACTATCGCTTGTTGCAACAGTTAGCCACTTCTGGGGAAGTTTGGCAGCAAACTAGCTTAGACTTACTCCCTGCCTCTCAAGTTGCCCAACGTCAGGCCATCAACGCCACGGAAATGCCTTTACCAAATGTGACGTTATGGGACTTATTTACTAAACAAGTCCGTCAAAACCCAGATAATGCTGCGGTAATCACCTTAGGGCAGACATTAACCTATGAACAACTGTATCAAAAATCCTCTGCGATCGCCCATCAACTTCGGGAGTTAGGGTTAAAACCCAATCAATTAATTGCGGTTCTCATGGAAAAAGGATGGGAGCAAATTGTCGCCGTTATGGGCATTCTTGGGTCTGGTACTGCATACGTTCCCATTGATCCTAATCTTCCTCAAGAACGCATCGATTATCTCTTAGAAAATAGTCAAGTTGAGGTTATTTTAACTCAGTCTTGGGTCAAACAAGGTAACAATAAAAAATATACTGTCATTTCTATCGATAACAACTCTCTACACCCCATACCCTACAACCCATCCCCTCACCTAACACCCGAAGACTTAGCCTATGTCATCTACACCTCCGGAACCACTGGCCAACCGAAAGGAGTTATGATTCCTCATCGGAACGTGGTGAATGTTGTCACTTATACAAATCAACGGTTTGGGGTGAATGAAAGCGATCGCATCCTTGCATTAACTTCCCTTAACCATGATCTCTCTGTCTATGACATATTCGGACCCTTAAGTGTGGGTGCAGCCATGGTGTTACCAGAGGCTGAAAAGGTGAAAGATGCCCAACACTGGACTCGGTTGATGCAGCAAGAAAATGTAACCCTGTGGAACTCTGTGCCGACGATGATGGAGATGTTGGTAGAATACTTAGAAAATTCTCAAGATTCGACTCCAAAAAGTTTAAGATTAGCGATTTTAGGGGGTGACTGGTTGCCCTTAAGTTTGCCCAACCGTTTAAAATCACTTATCAATGGGGTAACACTTCTGAGTATTGGGGGGCCGACGGAAACCACGATATGGAACATTGGCTATGAAGTACAGGAGGTTGATCCTAACTGGAAGAGTATTCCCTATGGTAAACCGATGGGTAATAGTAAATATTATATTTTGAATGAAAGACTAGAAGATTGTCCCATTTGGGTTCCTGGTCAGATGTATTGTACTGGAGTGCAGGTTGCAAAGGGTTATTGGCAGCATCAAGAAAAGACCCAAGAACGCTTTATTATTCACCCGAAAACAGGAGAAAGAATTTATGCAACAGGGGACTTAGGCTGTTATATTCCTGATGGGAATATTCGTATTTTGGGACGAGTTGACTTTCAAATTAAGCTCAGAGGACATCGGATTGAACCATCAGAAATTGAGTCAATTTTGTTTAAACACCTTGACATCAAATCAGCTTTGGTTAATTATAGTAATGAGAAGCTAATAGCATACATCATTCCTCACTTCAACTCATCTCTCGAAGTTGAAGGAATCAAAAGTTATTTAAAAGAAAAATTACCCGATTATATGATTCCTTCTTACTTTTTCTTTTTAGAGTCATTTCCTCTATCAGCCAATGGAAAAATAGATCGCTTGGCATTACCACAGTTTGAGGAGGTTGCTAATAGCAAATATGATGATTATGTTGCCCCAAAAACAGAATTAGAAAAAATAATTTCTGATACTTGGAAACAGGTATTAGAAGTAGAAAAAATAGGAATTAATCGTAATTTCTTCGATTTAGGAGGAAATTCCTTACTCATTACCAAAGTTTATACTAGCTTAAAGCAGTCTTTACCAGAAAATACTAAAAATTTTTCAGTAGTAGAACTGTTTAAATATCCTACCATTACTGCCTTTATTAATTACTTAAATCAACAAGATAATTCAGCCGATAAAGCTAATGATAACGAACAGTTAGCTAACAACATCAAAAAAGGCAAAAATCGTATTCAAGCAAGACGAAAAAGACTTAAGAATTTTAAGGTTTAATTAACTATCAATTGTTAACTATTAATTATCATGAACTTTGAACAAAACGGATTAGAAATTGCAGTTATCGGTATTTCAGGACGGTTTGCCGAAAGTAACAGTCTCGATGAATTTTGGCAAAACCTTCTCGATGGTAAGACCTTAACTTCTGTTTTTTCTGATAATAATAATCAAAAAATAGAAGCAGGTTCGATTCTCAAAAATGTAGAAGAATTTGATGCTAGTTTTTTTGGTTTTAACCCCAGAGAAGCAGAAAGATTAGATCCTCAACACCGTTTATTTTTGGAATGTTCTTGGGAAGCTATCGAAACGGCTGGCTATGATTCAGAGAGAGAAAAAAGCCCTATCGGAGTGTTTGCGGGAGTGGGGTTAAGTACCTATTGGTTTAACAATATATACACTTATCCTAAGACCTTAACTATTAAAGAAGGACTGCAAAATATTATCGGTATTGATAAAGATTATGTCCCAACATTAGCCTCCTATAAATTGAATCTAACGGGGCCTAGTGTCAGTGTGGGAACCGCTTGTTCTTCTTCTCTGGTTGCAGTCCATTTAGCCTGTCAAAGTTTACTGGCAGGAGAATGTGACATGGCTTTAGCAGGGGGTGTGTCCGTAAAAATTCCCCAAAACGAAAAGAACCTTTGTCCTGGAGAGATCGTCTCACCAGAGGGTAAATGTCGCGCCTTTGATGCCTCGGCCCAGGGTATTGTCGGGGGTAACGGGGTAGGGGTTGTTACCCTGAAACGCCTAGAAGATGCGATCGC
The DNA here is from genome assembly GCF_000169335.1 of Crocosphaera chwakensis CCY0110. Classification (GTDB taxonomy): domain Bacteria; phylum Cyanobacteriota; class Cyanobacteriia; order Cyanobacteriales; family Microcystaceae; genus Crocosphaera; species Crocosphaera chwakensis. The sequence goes on along the minus strand of NZ_AAXW01000011.1, from coordinate 42,490 downwards.
TGATCGAGATTGCATCTATGCGGTAATTAAAGGCTCGGCCATGAACAACGATGGGGCGATGAAGGTGGGTTATACCGCCCCTAGCGAGACGGGACAGGTTAAAGTGATCAAAGCAGCCCAAATGATGGCAGAGGTTGACCCTGATACCATAACCTACATTGAGGCACACGGCACTGGCACAGCCTTAGGGGACCCCATTGAAGTGTCAGCTATGACAGAAGCGTTTCGCAGTGGGACTGATAAAAAGGGTTTTTGTGCGATCGGCTCAGTTAAGACCAATGTGGGGCATTTAGACGCAGCAGCAGGGATTACAGGGTTTATTAAAGCGGTTTTAGCGGTGAAACATGGCCTATTACCCCCTAGTTTACATTTTGACCAACCTAACCCCCAAATTGATTTTGAAAATAGTCCTTTTTATGTCAATACAACCTTAAGAAAATGGCAACCTAAAGAGATGCCTCGACGGGCTGGCGTGAGTTCTTTTGGTATTGGGGGAACCAATGTTCATGTCATCTTAGAAGAAGCTCCTAGTTTGCCTCAAAATAGTATTTCTAGATCCCATCAATTACTTTTATTGTCAGCAAAAACACCCACCGCTTTAGACACAGCAACGAATAATTTAGGGGACTATTTAAACCAACATCCAAGTGTTAATTTAGCGGACGTAGCTTATACGTTACAGGTGGGAAGAAAACAGTTTGATCATCGTCGCATGATGGTAGTTGAAACCGTAAAAGATGCTGTCTCTATTATTGAATCCCGTGACGGCAAAAAAATCTTAACTCAAGAGAGTAAAGATAATGAGCAATCCATTGTTTTTATGTTCACAGGTCAAGGATCTCAATATATAAATATGGGGCGTGACTTATACGAAACAGAAACAATTTTTAGAGAAACTTGTGACCAGTGTTTTGCGATATTAAAGCCTCATGTTAATGGTGATCTTAAACAGATTATTTATTCTGATACTGACAATATAGAAACGGCTAGTCAACAGTTACAAGAAACAGCTTTAACCCAACCGGCTTTATTTATTATTGAGTATGCTTTGGCTAAATTATGGATATCTTGGGGCATTACTCCTAAAGCCATGATCGGTCATAGTATCGGGGAATATGTAGCTGCTTGTTTGGCAAATGTATTCAGTCTTGAAGATGCCTTAATGTTAGTGGCAAACCGAGGCAAAATGATGCAGAAAATGCCATCAGGGACTATGTTATCGGTGAATTTGTCGGCTGAAGATATCGAACCCTTCTTAGATAAGAATCTTGCTTTAGCTGCTATCAATAGTCCCAATTTATGTGTTGTTTCTGGCGATTTGCAAGCCATAGACAATTTAGAGAAAAAATTAACAGAAAACAGAATTAATTGCCGTCGTTTACATACCTCTCATGCCTTCCATTCTTCCATGATGGAACCGATAGTTAATCCGTTTACAGAGTTAGTCAAAACGGTTTCTTTGAATACCCCGACTATTCCTTTTATTTCCAATGTGACAGGTAATTGGATCAACGATGCAGAAGCGACTGCACCGATTTATTGGGGGCGACAATTAAGACAACCTGTTAAATTTTATCCTGGTATGAGTAAACTCTTAGAACAAGGTTCATCTATTTTTTTAGAAGTAGGACCAGGACGTACATTAAATAGCTTAACCCGACAAATTGATCCTCAGCAAAGGGTTTTTTCTTCTCTTCGTCATCCGAAAGATCAAGGATCTGATATTGGGTTTATTTTACAAACTCTGGGTCAATTGTGGTTAGCAGGAATTAATATTAATTGGGAGAAATTTTATCAAGAAGAAGAACGCGATCGCCTTCCATTACCCACCTATGCTTTTGAACGTCAACGGTATTGGATTGAAGCTTTGCAGGAAACTAAAACCGTCGATAATACCGAAAAACTAGAAATTAAAGATTGGTTTTATTTACCCTCTTGGAAACGCTCAACTTTACCTTCAATTGATTTAAGTAAACGGAATGATTGTTGGTTGATTTTTATGGATGAATATGGGCTAGGAAATGCTCTAATTCAACGTCTAAAAAGTCAATATCAACAAGAAGTGATTCAAGTTAAAATGGGTACAGACTACCAAAAAATTAACAACCATCAATACATTATTAATCCTGAGGTAAAAGAACATTATCAACCTTTAGTTGAACAACTTTTAGCATCTCACAAAAACCCAATAATTGCCCACTTATGGACAGTTAATTCAGTTCAATGTTTTGAAGAATCCCAAGCATTGGGATATCAATCAATTATTTATTTGACTCAAGCGATCGGTCAACGAAATTTGATGGCTTCTTTATCCATAGGAGTGGTTTCTAGTCAAATTCAACAAGTTACAGGAGAAGAAATCTTATGTCCTGAAAAAGCAACAGTTTTAGGACCGGTTAAAGTTATTCCCTTAGAGTATCTTAATCTCACTTGCCGTAACATCGATCTTGTTATTTCTGATCGTTGTTTAGAGCAACCATTTGTTGATCAATTAATCACCGAGTTAACCCTTTCTTCGAGTGATTCTTTTGTTGCTTATCGAGGTAACTATCGCTGGATTGAAAATTACGAAAAAATTACTCTAGAAAAGAACGAAAAGCCCTCACGTTTACGATCAGAAGGAGTCTATTTAATTACAGGAGGAACAGGAGGTATTGGCCTAGCATTAGCGGAATATTTAGCTAAGACAGTACAAGCAAAATTAGTTTTGTTAAGTCGTTCTGCTAATCCCAACAATCAAGAATCAATCAATAAATTAGAACAACTAGGATCAGAAGTTTTAGTCTTACAAGCAGATGTTTCTAATGAACAACAAATGCAAGAAGCTTTTAACAAAATTAATCATAAATTTGGCTGCTTAAATGGAATTATTCACGCTGCTGGATTATTAGGAAAAGGCGTGATTCAAGAACAAAATTCTGATTTATCTGATCCTGTTTTCGCTGCTAAAGTCAAAGGAACGTTAGTCCTAGATAAAATGTGTAAAAACATTCAGCTAGACTTCCTTTATCTTTGGTCTTCTGTGGGAACAATTTTAGGAGAATTTGGGCAAGTTGACTACGATGCAGCTAATATCTTTTTAGATAAATTCGTTAACCAAAAAAGCGACTATTTTACCGCAGCTATTAACTGGGATCTTTGGCGAGAAATTGGTTTAGCTTCTAATCTATCTTGGTATAAAAATCAAGATAATTATCTAGAAAATTTAAAACAAGGAATGGCAACAGAGGAGGGAATAGAAGCCTTTAGTCGCATTTTGGCTGAAGATAAATCTCAAATAATTGTGGCTACTAGGGGAATAGAAACTATGATTGAAATTTTTAAACCTTCTAAATCTCAATCAATTTTGAAACAGCAAGAAACTGAAACAAGCAAAAATCATTCAGCTTATCCTAGACCTAATTTAAGTACCTCTTATGTTGCACCCCGTAACAAAAAAGAAGAGATTATTTCCGAAATTTGGAAAACCATTTTGGGAATCGAAAAAATAGGAATTTATGACAACTTTTTTGAATTAGGGGGACATTCTTTACTGGCAACTCAAGTTACTTCACGGATACAAGAAACCCTCAATGTTCAAATCACTGTGAGAGAACTATTTGAACATCAAATTATTGCTAAATTAGCAGAGTTTTTAGAAAATAGTGCATCAAAGTCACCAGAGAAAGAAATATCAAAAATTAAGGCAGTTTCTCGTGATGCTTATCGCTTAAACAATCAACAGTAATTTTTTACCATCAAAATTTATTATTTTATCACCATGAATACTGAGCAAAAAGCAATTTCTGTTAATAACTATTTTGAAACTTTTGATGCGAAAGATGTTTATATTTTTCCCGCTTCTTCAGGTCAAGCAAGGCTTTGGTTTTTAGCAGAATTAGATCCTGATATTTTTGCATATAATGAGCAATTACTTGTTCAACTTAAAGGCAATCTAAATATTTCTGCTTTAAAAAAGAGTTTCAATAAAATTATTCGTCGTCATGAAATTTTACGTACTCTTTTTACTATTAAAAATGGGCAACCTTTACAAGTCGTTTTACCTCATTTAACCTTAGACTTACCCTTATCCAATTTAACTCATTTTTCCAAAAAAGAACAAGATAAGTTTATTAAACAAACCGCTATTGAAGAAGAAACAAAACCTTTTAAGCTGACAGAAGTACCGTTAATTAGACTAAAACTATTGAGACTCAATCAAGAAGAAAGCCTCCTGATTCTGACGCTACATCATATTATTGGAGATGGTTGGTCGGGGGAAGTCTTGATGAGAGAATTAGTAACATTATACGAGGCATTTTGTGCTGGTAAATCTTCCCCTTTAGCTCCTTTAGATATTCAATATGCTGACTTTGTTCTTTGGCAAAATGAATATTTACAAGGTGATTCTGTTATCGATAAAATTAATTATTGGAAAGATAAATTAGAGGGTATTTCGCCGTTATTAGAACTTCCAACGGATTATAATCGTCCCCCTGTGAAAACCTATCAAGGTAGTTCTGAAAGTTTTAAGTTAAGTCAAGCATTAAGTGATCAATTACAACAACTAAGTCAAAAAAAAGGAGTTACTTTATTTATGACTTTATTGACAGCTTGGTCAGTTTTACTATCAAAATATAGTCGAGAAACAGACATGATTATTGGTTCTCCCATTGCTAACCGAAACAGAAAAGAAATAGAACCTCTAATTGGCTTTTTTGCTAATACATTAGCGTTAAGAATAGACTTGTCAGATAATCCAACTTTTAGCGATTTATTACAGCAAGTTAAAAACACTTGTTTAGATGCTTATAATAATCAAGATATTCCTTTTGATAAATTAGTAGAAATTCTACAACCTCAACGAAACTTGGGTAATAATCCAATTTTTCAGGTCATGTTTAGTTTACAAAATGCTAATAATCGGGCTTTTGAATCATCGGGACTAAATATTAAAATATTAGAGAAAGAAAATATCATTGCGAAACTCGATTTAACCCTAGAAATTAAACAAAACCAAGATGGACTTATAGGAAAAATAGAATATAGCGATGATCTATTTAAACCATCTACTATCCAAAGAATGGTAGAACATTTAAAAGTCTTATTAGAAAATATTACGACTGATACAGATAAAGAAATTACTCAATTATCATTACTAACAACCTCCGAAGAACAACAATTACTAAAGGAGTGGAATAATACAAAGAGTGAGTATCCTAAAAATAGCTGTTTACACCAACTCTTGGAAACACAAGCAGAAAAAACACCTGACAGAGTTGCCATTGAATTTAACAACAAAAAATTAACCTATTCTCAACTCAATCAAAAAGCCAATCAATTAGCCTATCACTTACAACAATCAGGGGTTAAACCTAATAACTTAGTCGCTATTTGTGTCGAACGTTCTATTGAAATGCTTATCGGACTCCTAGCCATTCTCAAAGCAGGAGGCACCTATATTCCTATCGACCCCACTTATCCTTCAGAACGTATTAATTATATTTTAGAACACAGTCAAGTTAACGTCATTTTAACCCAGTCTTGGGTGTGGAAAGAGAACAGGGAAAAATATACCATTATTGCTATCGATAAAATCACCCTACACCCCACACCCTACACCCCACACCCTCACCTAACACCCCAAGACTTAGCCTACATCATCTACACCTCCGGTTCCACAGGAAAACCCAAAGGAGTCGAAATATCTCACCAAGGGATAGTTAACTTTCTTTGGTCTATGGCCCAACAACCAGGAATCAACTCTGACGATATTTTACTATCAGTTACCACCCTCTCCTTTGACATCGCAGGGTTAGAACTTTTCTTACCCTTAATAACTGGGGCAAAAGTTGTCATAGTCAGTCGACAAACCGTTATCGATGGAGTCGCCTTAAGTCAAAAAATAGACCAATCTAACGCCAGTATGATGCAAGCAACTCCTGCCACCTGGCAGATGTTAATAGATGCAGGATGGAAAGGAAAGAAAGACCTCAAAATTCTTTGTGGTGGAGAAGCCTTATCTAAAACCTTAGTCAAAGAACTACTCACAAAAAGCCAAGAACTCTGGAATATGTATGGACCAACAGAAACCACCGTCTGGTCAATGATAGAAAAAATAGAAACAGAAGATAACATAACCATTGGTCGTCCCATTAACAATACTCAAATCTATATCTTAGATAACCATTTACAACCCGTACCGATAGGAATACCAGGAGAACTGTATATCGGAGGAGATGGGTTAGCAAGAGGATATGTCAACCGTCGAGACTTAACAGAAGAAAGATTTATCAACAGTCCCTTTAACCCAGGCAAAAAAATCTATAAAACAGGAGACATAGCCAAATATTTACCCAATGGAAAAGTAGAATATATCGGCAGAAGCGACTATCAAGTAAAAATACGAGGATTTAGAATAGAACTAGGGGAAATAGAAAGCCAGTTAAATCAACATTTAGGGGTGAAGAATGCTGTAGTTGTTGCTAAGAAAGAAGCATCAGGAATCAATCCCTTAGTGGCTTATTATGTTTCGCAAAAAGAAAGTAATGTTACTGATGAAAACTTAAGAGACTTTTTAAAGAAAAAGTTACCCGACTATATGATGCCTTTGGTCTTTATTTCTTTAGCCGAATTTCCTTTAACTCCTAATGGAAAGATTGACCGCAAGGCTTTACCTGAACCTGACCAATCTTTATTAAACCATAATAATAACTTTGTTCTGCCTCAAACAGAAATTCAAAAAATAATTGCTACTATTTGGTCAGAGGTACTCGGTTTAAATACAGTGAGTATTAATAGTAATTTTTTTGAATTAGGAGGACATTCTTTACTAGCAACTCAGGTGATTTCAAAAATTCGAGAGAGATTTAATCTAGAAATTCCGTTTAAGAGTTTATTTGAAAACCCAACAATTGAAACTTTTAGTCAGGCGATAGAAACCTCTTCTCAAGATAAAGAATTTATTGAATTATTACCTATTGAAGCGAGCGACCGCCCTTCATTAATCCCTCTTTCTTTTTCGCAACAAAAATTATGGTTTCTTGAGCAATTAGAAGGTACAAACTCAGCTTATATTATGGCAGGAGCCTTACAGCTAAGAGGTTCTTTGAATTTAGAAGCATTAGAAAAGAGTATGAATGCTATCATTTTTCGTCATGAAATCTTGAGGACAACTTTTATAACCCAAGATGAAAAACCCACACAAATGATTCGCAATCATAGTTCAAATTCATACCTAAAAATTAAGATTTTAGAAGTCGAAGCTGATACTAATATTCAAAATTTAATCGATCAAGAAGCAGCTAAACCATTTGATTTAAGTCAAGATAGTTTAATTAGAGTCAGCCTAATTTCTCCAGAAAAAGAAGAAAACATTTTAGTCGTTGCTATGCCCCATATTATCTCTGATGCTTGGTCAATTAGCCTATTTGTTCAAGAACTATCGACTTATTATCAGCACTATTCTCAAGGAAAAAAACTATCTTTACCCCCTCTAAAAATTCAATATGCAGATTATGCAATCTGGCAAAGACAATGGTTAGAAACGAAGTCATTTGAGAAACAATTAACTTATTGGAAAAATCAATTAAAAGATGCTCCTCATTGCCTCAATTTACCCCTTGATAAACCTCGTCCGAAACAACAAAGTTATGAAGGAAATAGGTCAGAGTTTAGCTTATCTTCTCAGTTAACAGAGCAGATCAAAATCTTGAGTCAAAGGGAAGGAGCCACCTTATTTATGACCTTATTAACGGCTTTCAATAGCTTGTTATATTGTTATAGTGAAGATGAGGATATTTGTCTTGGTTCTCCTATTGCGAATCGGCAAAGACAAGAAACTCAAAACTTGATCGGATTCTTTGTTAATACTTTAGTTTTACGCACAAATTGTTCAGGAAATCCTACATTTCGAGAACTTTTGAAAAGGGTAAAGAATATAGCTATTGATGCTTACTCCCATCAAGAAGTACCATTTGAGAAGATAGTTAAAGCTTTAAATATTGAACGAAATTTAAGCTATAATCCTCTATTTCAAGTTTGGTTTGTTATGGATGACGATCTAAGTTCTGATTTCATTTTACCTGACTTAAACTGGAAAATGAGAGAGATAAATTATCGTTCAGTTCGGCATGATTTAAGTTTAAGACTATCAGAAAAAGCAGGAATAATAAATGGTTACTTTGAATATAGAACTAGCTTATTTAATCAAGATACCATCACCTCAATGCAGGAAGATTTTGAATTTATTTTGTCTACTTTAGTTGAAGAGACTGATCAATATTTAACTAAAATCAAAGCTATGATTACTGAGAAAAAAGAGAATAGAAAAACCAAACAAGAAGAAAATTTATTAAGTAATATGCGTCAAAAGTTAAAACGTCGCAAACGCGGATAAGTTAGGCTTTTTCTTCGGTTACAGTTACATAATGAATACGGAAATTACCTATGAAAAGTAAGACTTTAAAAACCATTAAACGACGTGCTATTAACTTATCTAATGCTCAATTAACGAAACAATATTTATTCAATAATTGCCCGATTCCTTTCATCATTGAAGCAACCCAAGAGCAAGTTAATCTGATATCTTGGAGTCTGAATCATCGAAATTTCATTAATAACCATTTGCAAAAAGAGGGTGCTATTTTATTCCGAGGATTTGAGATAAGAAATGTGAAGAAATTTGAGACGTTTATGACCTCTCTATTTGGTAATCTTCTCGATTATTCTTACGGTTCTACTCCCAGAAATAAACTAGAAGGACAAGTTTACACTTCAACAGAATATCCTCCTGATCAATTAATTCCGTTACATAACGAGATGTCATATACATCAAATTATCCTTTAAAAATTGCTTTTTGTTGTGTTAAAGCAGCAGAACAAGGGGGAGAAACTCCTATCGCTAATAGTCGAAAAATATTTGAAAAAATTGATCCCAAAATTCGCGATAAGTTTCAAGATAAAGGTGTAATGTATGTTAGAAACTATAGTGATAAACTAGATTTACCTTGGCAAAAAGTATTTCAGACTCATGATAAAACTAAAGTTGAAGCTTATTGTAAAAAAGCGAATATTGACTTTCAATGGATAGGAAATAATCTCAGAACCTGCGAAGTTTGTCAAGGAGTTATTAAGCATCCTCAAACACAAGAAATGGTTTGGTTTAATCAAGCTCATTTATTTCATATTTCTAGCTTAAGCTCAGAGGTTAAAGATAACCTTTTAGCTGTTTTAAAAGAGGAAGAATTACCCCGTAATACCTATTATGGCGATGGTACCCCTATAGAGGATTCAGTCTTAGCAGAAATTCGTCATATTTACCAGCAAGAAGCAGTTTACTTCTCTTGGCAGTCGGGGGATTTATTACTACTTGATAATTTATTGACGGCCCATGGCCGTCAACCTTTTGTCGGTTCTCGTCAGGTAGTGGTAGCTATGGGATAATTTTATTGATAAATATTCTTAACTATGTTATTCTCTATTGAGACTGAGGAACGAGAATTATGACAGACTTTGAAACATCTTTATCAACAGATATGAATGAGGGATTTCGTCTATCCCCCCAGCAAGAAAGAACTTGGTTATTACAAGGATTAGAATTTAGCTATCAATATCAAGTCAATGGTTCCCTAAGTATTAAAGGTAATCTTGATATTGAACGCTTAAAAATGGCAATTTATAAGGTCATGGAGCGTCACGAAATTTTACGGACAATCTTCCCTTGTTTACCAGGAATGAATATTCCTTTTCAGCAGATATTAACGATATCTAAGTTAGACTGGCAAGAAGAAGATTTAAGAGAAACTGATCATAATAAAGGGTTTAAACGTCTAAATATTATACAAAGCCAGTTTGCTCAAATACCATTTAACTTTGATAAAGCTCCTCCTATTAAGTTTAAGTTAGTTAGATTATTAGATGATAAGTTTTGCTTACTAATTCGCCTATCTGCTTTATGTGGAGATAGTCATTCTTTTAATATCTTTATTCAGGAAATTGTAGAAGCTTATCAGCATTATGAGACAAATAAAAAATTACCAGAAGTTGAGATACAATATGCTGATATTGCTGAATGGTTTCATGAACTGTTAGAAGATGAAGAAGGAGCGATCGCTCGATCCTTTTGGCGCGAAAAAGGAGAGCAATATGAAGCAAATCCTTCCTTAGTAATTGAAGAGTATAATCAACAAAGTTTTGACTTTACTCCCCAGTTAGAGAGAATTGAGCTATCATCTGAACTCTGGGATAAGATAAAAAAATTTGTAGATAGCTATGATATTTCTTTAGAAAACTTCTTTTATAGTAGTTTTATAACATTTATCTATAAAATAACTGGAAAAGCATCTTTTTTCTTCGGTAGGCAAACTCAGGGGCGTAGTTACGAAGAATTGGAGCAAGGTATTGGTTTATTTACTAAATATTTACCGAATAAAATTGAGTTAAACGAAACATCAATTTTTTTGGAAATACTGGAACTTAATCAACTAAATGATTCAGAAAATAAGAAATGGCAAGATTATTTTACTTGGGATAATTTTCAAGAAAAAGAAAAGAATATTAATCAAACAATTTTATCCTATAGTTTTGAATGGTATGAGTATCCACCAGAAAATAAAGTTAGTGATGTTTCTTTTTCTCTCATTGACAAAACAAGTGTTATTGAACCCTTTATACTTAAATTAGTCGTTCAATATCAAGATAGTAATTTAAAACTGTTTTTAGCTTACGATAATTATAAATTTGATAGTAAAACGATTAAAAAGCTCTGTAATCAATACAAAATCTTATTAAACGACATTATCGTCAAAGCTAGTTCTCCCATCAATCAATTAAATATTCTCAGTGAAGAAGATAAAGAGAATATTTTAAATAAATTTAACCAAAATAGCCTTAAATATTCTATTAAAAACTTAGTTTATCAGCAATTTGAAAAACAAGCAATACAGAAACCAGAACACCTAGCCCTTATTGACGAAAACCAGTCATTAACCTATGAAGAATTAAATCAAAAATCTAATCAACTCGCCCATTATCTCATCAAAAAAGGAGTCAAACCCGATTGCATTGTTCCCCTATTGGTTGAGCGTTCCGTGGACTTTATCGTAGGAATGTTAGCTATTCTCAAAGCAGGGGGTGCTTACCTCCCTCTAGATGCAACCTTGCCCTTAGAAGCTCTTAAATTGCGCGTAGAAGATGCACAAGCGAGTTTAATTATTACCCAGAATCATTTAAAGTTAAATTTAGCTGATCTTTCTTTAACTATCCTTAATTTAGACCAAGAACAGGATAACATTGCCCAAGAATCTACCGAAAATCCCAATATTCCCGTTGCTGCCGATAACTTAGTTTATGTGATCTATACGTCAGGTTCAACAGGAAAACCCAAAGGGGTTGGAGTAGAACATAAACAACTGTATAATTACGTCTATGGGATTCAAGACAAGCTAGACCTTCCCCCAGAGAGTCATTTTGCTAATGTATCTAGTTTTGCAGCCGATTTAGGCAATACGGTTATTTTTCCCCCATTGTGTACGGGAGGCTGTGTCCATATTATCTCCCAAGATAGAATCATGGATGCAGAAGGGTTCGCCGAATACTGTGATCATCATCCTATCGACTGCTTAAAAATTGTTCCATCGCACCTATCTACCCTATTAATTGCTGCTAAGCATCCTGAGAAGATTTTACCCAAAAAACGGTTAATTTTAGGGGGAGAAGCATCCAACTGGCAATTAATCAAAAAAATCAAACAATATGCTCCAGATTGCTGTATTTATAACCATTACGGCCCCACAGAAACAACCATCGGAGTGTTAACCTATTCTGTTACCTCAGATGAACCCGTCAGCGACTTGAACACGGTTCCTTTGGGGACTCCCCTTCCTAACACCCAGATGTACATCTTAGATAGATACTTGCAACCAGTTCCTATTGGGGTAACAGGAGAACTTTATATCGGTGGGGATAACCTATCTAGGGGATATCTAAACCAGCCAGAATTAACTGAAGAACGATTTATTGAGAATCCCTTTGATAAACAAACAAAATTGTATAAAACGGGGGATTTAGCCCGATATTTTCCCGATGGGACTATTGAATTTTTAGGAAGAAGCGATCGCCAGATTAAAATCAGAGGTTTTCGTATTGAGTTAGGGGAAGTCGAAGGAACCCTAAGACAACATCCCCAGATACAAGAAGCCGTTGTTACATCTTGGGAAGCATCTCCAGGAAACCCTCGTTTAGTGGCGTATCTTATCAGTTCAGAGGAGGAAAAACCAGAAAATGAAATATTAAACCACTTTTTAGCTCAAAAACTATCTGATTTCATGATTCCTAGCCATTTCCTTTGGTTAGATACCTTCCCCTTAACCCCCAACGGCAAAATTAACTATAAAGCATTGCCTTCACCTGACACAAGCAATTCTCAAACAAATTATATTGCGCCTAAAACTGCTATAGAGGAGATTTTATGCAATATTTGGCAAGATTTGCTCTCTTTAGAAAAAGTAGGAGTCAATCATAGCTTTTTTGACTTAGGGGGACATTCTTTATTAGCCACTCAACTCATTTCCCGTATTCGTCAAACCTTTCGAGCTGAAATTACCCTAAGAGACTTGTTTGATGACCCCACCATCAGCCATTTAAGCCAAACCCTAGTATCCCGTGAACCCAAACCCGGCCAAACCGAAAAAATTGCCCAAACCCTAAAAAAATTAAACAGCCTATCCCCCGAAGAAAAACAAAGACTGCTGGCACAAAAACGACAAGGAGGACAAGCATAATGCGTGCAGAAGACTTAGAATTGTTTGAATACCTACTCGAAGACGAAGGGGTAGACAGCACATCCCCCCAAGGTATCCCCCTACGAGACAACCCCGATGAGATACCCTTATCTTCCGCGCAAACTAGACTCTGGTTTCTCACCCAGTTAGACCCGGAAAGTTGTGCCTATAACTTGCCTGGGGCGTTGCAATTAACAGGAAAACTAAACTTTAAAGCCCTTGAAGATAGCATTAACGAGATTGTCCAGCGTCACGAAGTTTTACGGACTAATTTCAGGGAAATTGAAGGACAACCCCAAGCCCATCTTATTCCTAATATAACCGTTACTATTCCTATTATTGATTTACGGAGTCATTCGCCAGAAGATACCAACACTGAAATTGAACGTCTTAGCAAAGAAGAAGAAGAAACACCCTTTAACTTAGCTGAGAGTCCGTTAATCCGCTTAAAACTATTGCGTTTGACTGATGACGAACAAATACTACTCCTTAACCTCCATCACATTGTGGCCGATGCTTGGTCAAAAGGGGTTTTTATCGAAGAATTAAAACAACTATATTACGCCTTTTCCCTGGGAAAACCCTCGCCTCTGCCCGTTTTACCCATTCAATATGCCGATTTCGCCCACTGGCAACAAAAACGCCTTCAGGGGGAACTTTTGACCCAACAACTGGACTACTGGAAACAGCAACTTACCGATATTACCCCCTTATCCTTGCCTATTGATAAACCTCGTCCCCTCACCCAAACCTTTAACGGGGCTGGTGAATCTTTTATCTTGCCTTCTGCGGTGACAGAACAGTTAAATGCCTTAGCAAAGCAACAGGATGCCACCCTATTTATGACCTTATTAAGTGCATTTTTTGTGTTACTGTATCGCTACACTCAGCAAGAAGATATTTGTATCGGTTCTCCCATTGCTAACCGTAGTCATCAAGAAGTTGAGCCATTAATTGGCTTTTTCTTAAACACTTTAGTTTTTCGTGCCAATTTATCAAAAAATCCTAGTTTTTTAGATGTATTAAATCGGGTTAAAAAAGTTTGTTTAGAAGCTTATGAAAATCAGGACTTTCCCTTTGAGAAATTAGTTGAACAATTACAACCATCACGCCATTTGAATCATTCCCCCTTGTTTCAAGTGCTGTTTACATTACAGAAGAATACAGCAAAAGAAAACCTTTCGTTACCTGGGTTATCAGTAGAGGTGATAGAGAAGGAATGGACAACAGCAAAATTTGATTTGTCCTTGAACATGGAAGAGACAGACCAAGGGTTACGGGGAATGTTTGAATATAAAACAGACCTCTTTGAACCTGAAACCATCCAAAGAATGGTAGGTCATTTTTTAACCCTTTTAAATAATATTCTTTCTTCTCCTAATCAGAGTATTCAAACCGTACCTTTATTAACAGAATTAGAAAGACAAAATCTTTTAATCAAATGTAATAAAACCGATGCTAATTATCCTAAAAATAGCTGTTTACACCAACTCTTGGAAACACAAGCAGAAAAAACACCTGACAGAGTTGCCATTGAATTTAACAACAAAAAATTAACCTATTCTCAACTCAATCAAAAAGCCAATCAATTAGCCTATCACTTACAACAATCAGGGGTTAAACCTAATAACTTAGTCGCTATTTGTGTCGAACGTTCTATTGAAATGCTTATCGGACTCCTAGCCATTCTCAAAGCAGGAGGCACCTATATTCCTATCGACCCCACTTATCCTTCAGAACGTATTAATTATATTTTAGAACACAGTCAAGTTAACGTCATTTTAACCCAGTCTTGGGTGTGGAAAGAGAACAGGGAAAAATATACCATTATTGCTATCGATAAAATCACCCTACACCCCACACCCTACACCCCACACCCTCACCTAACACCCCAAGACTTAGCCTACATCATCTACACCTCCGGTTCCACAGGAAAACCCAAAGGAGTCGAAATATCTCACCAAGGGATAGTTAACTTTCTTTGGTCTATGGCCCAACAACCAGGAATCAACTCTGACGATATTTTACTATCAGTTACCACCCTCTCCTTTGACATCGCAGGGTTAGAACTTTTCTTACCCTTAATAACTGGGGCAAAAGTTGTCATAGTCAGTCGACAAACCGTTATCGATGGAGTCGCCTTAAGTCAAAAAATAGACCAATCTAACGCCAGTATGATGCAAGCAACTCCTGCCACCTGGCAGATGTTAATAGATGCAGGATGGAAAGGAAAGAAAGACCTCAAAATTCTTTGTGGTGGAGAAGCCTTATCTAAAACCTTAGTCAAAGAACTACTCACAAAAAGCCAAGAACTCTGGAATATGTATGGACCAACAGAAACCACCGTCTGGTCAATGATAGAAAAAATAGAAACAGAAGATAACATAACCATTGGTCGTCCCATTAACAATACTCAAATCTATATCTTAGATAACCATTTACAACCCGTACCGATAGGAATACCAGGAGAACTGTATATCGGAGGAGATGGGTTAGCAAGAGGATATGTCAACCGTCGAGACTTAACAGAAGAAAGATTTATCAACAGTCCCTTTAACCCAGGCAAAAAAATCTATAAAACAGGAGACATAGCCAAATATTTACCCAATGGAAAAGTAGAATATATCGGCAGAAGCGACTATCAAGTAAAAATACGAGGATTTAGAATAGAACTAGGGGAAATAGAAAGCCAGTTAAATCAACATTTAGGGGTGAAGAATGCTGTAGTTGTTGCTAAGAAAGAAGCATCAGGAATCAATCCCTTAGTGGCTTATTATGTTTCGCAAAAAGAAAGTAATGTTACTGATGAAAACTTAAGAGACTTTTTAAAGAAAAAGTTACCCGACTATATGATGCCTTTGGTCTTTATTTCTTTAGCCGAATTTCCTTTAACTCCTAATGGAAAGATTGACCGCAAGGCTTTACCTGAACCTCGTGAAACTTTTACAGATAAAGCTTTTACTGCCCCTCACACTCCTACAGAAAAAGAATTAGTAAGCATCTGGCAAGAAATTTTAGGGGTAATAGTTGGCATTAATAATGACTTCTTTGCCTTAGGAGGACATTCTTTATTAGCCACTCAAGTTATCTCTCGCATTCGACAAAAATTAAAAGTAGAAATACCTTTGCGATCGCTATTTGAATTTTCTACAATTGCTCAGTTAAGTCAAGTTATTGATAATCATAATATAACAGCAAAACCAATTATTAAAAAAGTATCCAGACAGCAACCCTTACCTCTATCCTTTGCTCAACAAAGATTATGGTTTTTAGATCAACTTGAACCTGAAAATCATGCTTATAATATGTCAGGAGCGATTCAGTTACAAGGAGAATTAAATGAAGAGGCATTAGAAAAGAGTATCAATGAAATTGTTAGACGACATGAAGTCCTAAGAACTACGTTTAACACGAATAATGGTCAACCCATTCAAGTGATAAAATCTCAAAATTATATTCCTTTAGACAAAGAAAACTTACAGTTAGTATCTAGGCAAGAAAAAGAGGAAAAAATTAAAGAAATTGCGATCCAAGAAACCGAAAAACCTTTTAACTTAGAAAAAGATAGCTTATTACGAACTAAGTTACTTAAATTAGAAGAAAATAGCCACATTTTACTTTTTACCTTGCATCATATTATTTTTGATATTTGGTCAACTGGAGTTATTATCAAAGAACTTTCTACTTTATACCATGCTTTTTGCCAAAATCAGCCCTCACCTTTGCCTGAATTACCAATACAATATGCTGACTTCGCTTATTGGCAACATCAATGGTTACAAGGGAAAACTTTAAAACAAGAATATCAATACTGGCTAAAAAAATTAGAAAACTTTCCTACTTTAAATCTTGCTGAAATCAACAAAAAAATTGGAACTATTTCTCATAAAAACTTATCCAAAGGTTCCCAAACATTTACCCTTTCCCCTACCTTATCACAGCAACTTAATAAGGTTTCACAGCAAACAGGTGTCACCCTATTTATGACCATTTTAGCTGCGTTAAATGTCTTATTGCATCGCCATACCAAAGAAAATGATATTGTCATCGGAACCGATGTTGCTAACCGTAACCACAAAGAAACTGAAGTATTAATAGGCTTTTTTATTAATATTATTTTGTTAAGAAATGACTTGTCAGGAAAGCCTAGTTTTCGAGAATTACTATCACAAATTAGGGAAACTACCTTAGAAGCTTATGCTCATCAAGACTTTCCTTTTGCCAAACTGGTCGAAATTTTACAACCCGAAAGAAGTCTTGACCAAACCCCTTTATTCCAAGTCTTATTAGTGTTTCAAAATGCTCCTGTCCCGCCCTTAGAATTATCAGGTTTAACCATTAAACCTCTGCAACTTTATGAAGGAGAAGCAAGGTTTGATCTGGTTTTATTCATTGAAGAAACCAGTGAAGGAATTAAAGGCACTTGGAAGTATAAAAGTAATATCTTAAACCCTTCTACTATTTATCAATTATCCAACCATTTTCAAACCCTTTTACAAAAAATTGTTAACAACCCAGACTTAACCATTGAGGAACTAGAAATGCAAAGCGAAGCCGAAAAAGAACAAAAAATCCAACAACAATCTCAACGAGAAAAAGCCAAACTTAATAAGTTTAAAAAATTCAAACGTATTCAACCTAAAGCTGTGGTTGTATCCTCAAAACAATTAATTAAAACGGAACAATTTAAACCTAATGAACCCTTACCGTTAATCATTCAGCCCAATATTAATGATATAGATATCATGGAATGGGCTAAAAATAATCGACCCTATTTAGAAGAAAAATTACAACAACACGGGGCAATTTTATTTAGAGGATTTAATTTTAATCAAGTTTCTGATTTTGAAACATTATCTCAAGCTATTTGTCCCAATTTATTTGGTAATTATGGGGACTTACCTAGAGAAGGAATTAGCAATAAAGTTTACGGTTCAACCCCTTATCCTGCTGATAAAGCTATCTTATTTCATAACGAAAGTTCTCACCTCAATAGTTGGCCTCAAAAAATCTGGTTTTTCTGTGTTCAACCTGCTGAACAAGGTGGGGAAACACCCATCGTTGACTGTCGAAAAATTTACCAAAAACTTGATAGTGATATTATACAAACCTTAGAAGAAAAACAGTTAATGTATGTTCGTAATTATAGCAAAGACTTTGATGTAAGCTGGCAAGAGTTTTTTAAGACAGATAATAAAAAACAAGTGGAAAGTTACTGCAAGAAAAATACAATCGAATGGGAATGGCTACCCAATGATGGGTTAAGAACTAAAAAAGTGTCTCCCGCTATTATTCAACATCCTACGACTCAAGAATGCGTCTTTTTTAATCAAGTTCAATTACATCATATCTCTTTTCTTGATTCTGATATTCGTCAATCTTTATTATCTAATTTTGGCTATGAAGGACTACCTCGCAATGTTTACTATGGGGATGGTTCACCCATTGAAGATAAAGTTATGAACCAAATTAAAACAATTTATCAAAACCTATCGGTTAGTTTTGCTTGGCAAAAAGGGGATATTTTAATGTTAGATAATATGTTGACTGCTCATAGTCGAAATCCCTACCAAGGAAAGCGCAAAATTGTTGTTGCAATGGGAAATTTAGTTAATTTACACGAGAGATAACCCAAGTAAGAAAGGTATTTCTTAAAATATCTCTGCATTTAACTCTTTTAAACTTTTAAAATATCAATAGTATAAAAACATGACTAATCAAACTATTCAAGGATTTCGGCTTTCACCACAACAAAAATATGTATGGTTAAAACAACAACCCATTAACCCCACATTGAGTAACCTATTTTGTTCACAAATTGCTCTTTTAATAAAAGGCAACTTACAAGTTAATCGCTTACAAAATTCCTTAGAAAGTATCATTAAGCGTTATGATATCCTGAGAACTAATTATAAACATATTCAAGGAATTAAGTTACCTGTTCAAGTGGTAAATGACTTTTTTTATCTTCATTGGAAACAAGATAAAAACCCAACTCAATCCATCGATCAAACCATTAAAAATATTTTTAAAGATCATCGAAAGAAGTTAAACAAACTGAATGAAATAACCTTATTTTATTCATCTTTATTAACTGTTTCAGAAACAGAAAATTTTTTATTAATTAGTTTACCTACATTAAATAGCGATGCAGAAACCCTCAAAAATTTAACCCAAGAAATTTATAATATTTATCATCAAAAAGATAATAATGACGAACCCATTCAATATTTACAATTTTCCGAATGGCAAAATGAATTATTAGAAGATGAAGACGCAACAGAAGGGTTTAATTATTGGCAACAAGAAAGACAACAACCTAAAGCTAGTTTAAAACTCCCTTTTGAACAGCAAACGTCAAACCCTTTTAACCCTAAAACTTATACTCTAGAAATTGACAAAAAAGTTACCGAAAAAATAAACAGTGTTGTTACAAGTTACAACATTACTATTGACAATTTTCTTCTAACTTGTTGGCAAATTTTTATATCAAAATTAACCAATGAAAACCATATCATTGTTAACACAAACTACAATGGAAGAACCTATGAAGAACTCCAAGATATTTTAGGATTAGTTAATAAATTGATCCCTGTTTGTGGTCAAATTGAGGAATCAACGACATTAAATAATTTACTCATTAAAACCCACGAAACCTTTAGTAATCATCGTCCTTGGCAAGACTATTACTTAGGAGATGAAGACGATATAACCCCGATAGCGTTTGAATTTCAAACTTATCCAAAACAGTATAAAGGAGATGAAATAACTATCAGTTTATATCAACAATATATCTGTAGCGATCGCTTTAAACTAAAACTCTTCTGTCTCCTCCAAGAAAATAGTCTTAAAACTCAGTTTTATTATGATGCTAGTATCTTCAATTTCCAAGAAATTCAACGGTTTGCTGAATATTTTCAAACCCTTTTACATAATATTTTAACTTATCCAAATACTCAAATAAAAGACCTAAAAATAATCAAAAAAAATCATATTAATCAATTACTAAATAAACTAAACCAAACGGATTTTGAACATCCTAGATTAACCTCATTTCAAGAAAAGTTTGAACAACAAGTTAAACAAACACCCGAAAATACTGCCCTTGTTTATGAAGAGAAAAAACTCTCCTATCAACAACTCAATGAAAAAGCAAACCAACTCGCCCATTACCTAATAAAACTAGGTATTAAACCCGATATGCCCATCCCTGTTTATGGCGATCGCTCTTTAGAAATGATAATTGCCATGTTAGGCATTATGAAAGCAGGAGGAGCTTATTTACCCATCGATTCCGCCCTACCTTTTGCTGGACTACAACAACGCCTAGAAGAAGTAAAAGCCGACATTTTAATCACACAAAAATTCCTAATAATTCCCCAATCTTTACCGAATTATAAAGTTATTAATTTAAATAAAGATTGGCAAACTATTTCCCAAAATAGTAACCAAAATCCTCAAATTCAACTAACCCCTGAAACCCTAGCCTATATTATCTTTACCTCTGGTTCTACGGGACAACCCAAAGGAGTAGCCATCGAACAGCGACAACTCCTTAACTACCTCCATAGCATCATCAAAGCATTAGATATTCCTATCAATGCCAACTTTGCCCTAGTTTCCACCCTAGCAGCAGACTTAGGCCATACTTGCATCTTTCCCGCCCTTGCAACTGGAGGATGTCTGCATCTCATTTCTCAAGAAAGAGCTGCCAATGCCAAAGCCCTCGGCGACTACTTCCAACAGCATTCCATTGACTGCCTAAAAATCGTCCCCTCCCATCTCCAGGCGTTACTCGCAGCTGATCCTCAAGGGTCATTTTTACCCCGTCAGCGACTCATATTAGGGGGAGAAGCAGCCCCTTGGGGACTCATTGACCAAATTCGGCAAAAAGCTCCTAATTGCCGTCTATTCAATCATTATGGACCTACAGAAACCACTGTCGGAGTCACCACATTCCCCATTGAATTTCAAACCCCAACCGTGGGAACCGTTCCCATTGGTCGCCCTATTGATAACACCCAACTGTACATCCTTGATCCCTACTTAAAACCTGTTCCTATGGGGGTTACAGGAGAATTGTATATCGGGGGTGCAGGGGTTGCGCGAGGCTATCTCAACCGCCCAGAATTAACCGCCCAACGCTTTATTAGTAACCCTTTTAATCCCCAGGAAAGACTTTATAAAACAGGGGATAATGTTCGTTATCTTGCCGACGGTAACATCGAATTTTTGGACAGATTAGATAATCAAGTGAAAATTCATGGATTTCGCATTGAATTGGGAGAAATTGAAGCCACGTTATTAGAAAATCCCCACATCTTTCAAGCTGTTGTTATTGCTAAAGAAGAGCATTTAATTGCTTATATTGTCGCGGAAAAAAACACCTCAGAACCCGATCAATGGCGAGAATTTTTACAGAGAAAATTACCTGACTATATGATCCCTTCTAGCTATGTTCAATTAAAAGCCCTTCCTCTCACTAAAAATGGCAAAATTGATCGCCATAAATTACCCGATCCCCAGATTCAAAATACGGTTGAATTTGTCGCCCCCAGAAATGAAATAGAAGCCCAACTGTGTGAAATTTGGGCGGAAGTGTTAGGGGTTGAAAGCATTGGTATTGATGATAACTTTTTCACTTTGGGAGGTCATTCTTTACAAGCCATTCAATTAGTCTCAAAAATTTCTATGGTCATGAACTGTGATATTTCTGTTAAATCCCTATTCTTGCGGCCAACCGTTGCTAAATTTAGCCCAATTTTAGAGAATAAATCTAAACCATCTCAACCCATGAATCAAGTCACTCAATCTAAACCCGAAGTACAGCTTTCTCCCTTTGTTAAAGTAGAACATCGTTCCTTGTTAACCTTATTACTAACGGGTAAAATTCCTCCTATTGACTCTGCTGCTTTAACTTATTTTCCTACTCCTGACTTTAATCAATTGGAGCAATTAGGCTGGACTCCACAAACGTTAATCGAAGAATTTTCTGATAATCTTCCTATTATTAGCACCATCTTAGAAACCCCATTAGGACGCATTGCTTTGATGTGCTTGCCTCGATTCCTTTATCAACTCTATGAAAATAAAAACAATACGGTTAATGTAATTATTGAAACCCTAGAATTGGCTAAACAAATAGGCGCAAAAACCGTCTCTTTAACCGGTTTGTTACCATCAGCAACGGATTACGGAAAAGCTGTGACCCAAGCTATTTCTTCTCGCCAAGATTTACCCCTAATCACCACCGGACACGGAACGACTAGCGCAACTGTAGTATTATCCATCGAAAATATTTTACGAGAAGCTAACCGTAACATTTCACAAGAAAAAATAGGATTTTTAGGGTTAGGTTCAGTGGGGATTAGTACCCTTCGCTTAATGTTAAAAACCCTACCCCATCCCCAAGAAATTCTACTTTGTGATATTTACGATAAATTAGACCAATTAGAGGCAATTAAACAAGAAATAATTAATCAATTTAACTTTAAAGGAGATGTTCATCTTATTCTGTCTAAAACAGAAGTACCGCCAGAAATGTATCAATCGGGTTTAATTGTCGGTGCCACTAATGTTGCTGATATTTTAGACGTTAATAAACTGAATCCTGGAACCTTAATTGTGGATGATTCTGCACCTCATTGTTTTTCTGCTGAAAAAGCTATCAAGCGATTAGAAACCCATCAAGATATCTTATTTACAGAAGGAGGAATTTTACGCCCATCTCAAGCTATAGAACGCTTGATTTATTTACCTAATAATATTCAAAAAGTTATGACAGAAGAACAACGTTATGCTTATCTAAATCGTCAACCTTTTAATATTACGGGTTGTGTCTTTTCTAGTTTACTTTCTACTCGGTTTGAACAATTAAAACCCACTTTGGGTTTAGTTGATTTAGATACCTCTCTACAACATTATAAAGTTCTCAAAGACCTCAATTTTAGAGCAGCCGATTTATCCTGCGAAAATTATCAGTTATCTACCCAATTAATTGATCGATTTCAACAGCAGTTCAAATAATTAACTAGAGGTTAAGTAAGCCAAAATAGACGGCTTAATCTCTAAATTCTGACCTATCAATTTACTCAAAATAAACAATAATGAAAATAGCGATCGCTCAACTTAATCCCGTCATTGGGGATATTGAGAATAATGCAAAAAAAATACTAGATGCTGCTCAAAAAGCTGTAAAAAAAAATGTCCGACTATTATTAACACCAGAACTTTCTTTATGTGGTTATCCTCCTCGTGATCTCTTGTTATATCCTAGTTTTATCGAATTTTTAACCATTCAATTACAAGAATTAGCTAAACAATTACCCCCTCAATTAGCTGTTTTAGTTGGTACTGTTACCCCCAATCATGCAGCAACTATTAAAGGGGAAAAACCTCTTTTTAATAGTGCTGTTTTATTAGAAAATGGAGAAATCAAACAAGTTTTTCATAAATGGTTATTACCCACTTATGACGTTTTTGATGAATATCGATATTTTGAACCTGGAAAAGAATTAAATTTTTTTCAAATATCTCTTAATAATAATTCTGAAGAAATTATCAAAATTGGAGTTACTATTTGTGAAGATTTATGGAATGATGAACAGTTTTGGCAAAAGCGTTCTTATCAACAGAATCCCATTGAAGAATTAGTTAATATTAATATCGACTTAATTATTAATTTATCTGCTTCTCCCTATCATCTCCATAAACCAAAACTACGAACACAGATGTTACAATCAAGTAGTTATCATTATCAAGTTCCGATTATTTATGTTAATCAAATTGGAGGAAATGATGACTTGATTTTTGATGGTAATAGTTTTGTGGTGAATGAAAAAGGAAATATTGTTTTAGCAGCCACAGCTTTTACAGAAGATTTTAAAATTTTTGAATTTGATCCTAAAGACAAAAAAATACCTTTAAACTCTATTAATCATTTACTCCCAATAGAAGAAGAAGAACTATTTTCTGCTTTAGTATTAGGACTAAAAGATTATGCTAAAAAATGCCAATTTACTAAAGTTGTTTTAGGATTAAGCGGGGGAATTGACTCCGCTTTAGTAGCTGCGATCGCAGCAGAAGCAATAGGAGAAAAAAATGTTTTAGGGGTATTAATGCCATCTCCTTATAGTTCCGATCATTCTATTAAAGATGCTAAAAAATTAGTCAAAAATCTAGGGATTAATCATCATATTTTACCCATTGGTGAAGTTATGAAAACCTACGATCAAGTCCTCGATCCTTTGTTTTCAGAGACAGAATTTGGCGTTGCTGAAGAAAATTTACAAGCTAGGATTCGAGGTAACTTATTAATGGCTTTAGCCAATAAATTCGGTTACTTGTTATTATCAACTGGCAATAAATCAGAAATGGCTGTAGGTTACTGTACATTATATGGTGATATGAATGGCGGTTTAGCTGTCATTGCCGATGTACCGAAAACTCGTGTATTTTCTCTGTGTCATTGGTTAAATCGTCACGAAGAAATTATCCCTAATAATATTTTAATTAAACCTCCTAGTGCTGAATTAAAACCCAACCAATTTGATCAAGATTCTCTTCCGTCTTATGAAATTCTTGATGTCATTTTAAATCTAAATATTAATCATTATCGATCGTTTCATGAAATTTGTCAGGCAGGATTTGATCCTCATATTGTTAAGCAAGTATTGAAATTAGTCACTCGTGCTGAATTTAAGCGTAAACAATCTCCTTTAGTGTTAAAAGTGACAGATAAAGCTTTTGGAACAGGTTGGCGTATGCCTATTTCACGGGGTGACAAGAATTAATAATTAATAATAGAAATTTATTTAAGGTTGGAAGATATAAGCTTTATAGTATGTAGATAGGTGTAATTAAATGTAAAATAGAAAGCTTTGTAGTAAAGGCTTTAGCCTTGATAAATTGTGTATCATTTTATCTCTCATTTTTTGTTCATTCCTGATACACCACCCAATAACATAATCATTCCTGCTATTAAAATGATGATAGCAAGACTACCTAAAATCCAATCTAAAATTGTATTTGGTTCCATCAATTTTGAGTAGTAAAGGATGTTGTTTCTTGAACACGAACTGAAGAATCAGGAAAATAATTTTGCCAATCTTGGCCTAACACAATGGTAATATCAGAGGCTAAATTTCCTGTACTTTCGACTAATACCTCACCTATCCCTAAATCAGCCCGCAAGGTTGCAGCACCGAGATCATCACCACTTTGTGCAACAATACGAGTGGTTTCTAAGGTTTGAGGCCACTCATCACTAACAAAGATACGGCGATAACCAGCCTCCCGTAAATAATTTATCATACGCCGTACCGCTTCAGGGTCTTCCGTGCTGTCTTGAATGGCAATTTTTAGGTTAGTGGGTTTAGTCGGTTCGACTTCAAAACTGGGTTGACCGTGATCAAAGTATTCCGCTACCATATTTTTAATTTGATAGGAATTCGGTAGCCAATAACTAATTTCGTGTTTACCATCTCCACTAAATCGTCCAGGAAGCATTAACATTTGCACGTTAGACCGTTTGGTTTGAGAGGCAAAACCAGATAAAGCCACTAATTCTTCAACAGTTAAGTTAGTATCAATATAAGAGCTAATAATAGATAAAATTTCGGGCATTCTTAATAAGGTTTGAGGTTTAAGGGCCTGTTCTACTAACGCTCTCATAAACGTTTGTTGCCTTTGTACCCGTCCAATATCACCATAACGATCATGGCGAAACCGTAAAAAAGAAACTGCTTCGGCTCCATCTAAATGTTGTTCTCCTTCTTTGAGATCAATATAAAGATGTTGACTATGATCGGTGTATTTCAGATCCTTGGGAACATACACAGTAACGCCTCCCAAAGCATCAATTACCTTTTCAACCCCTTGAATATTGACCCGTACATAGCGATCAACAGGAACACCTCCTAATAATTCGCTGACAGTTTCGGCTGCTAAAGATGGGCCTCCATAATAGTTGGCTTCGTTAATTTTTTTGAGTTCATAATTGATGGTGGTTTGGGTATCTCTGGGAATGGATAGAAGACTAAGTTTATTGCTGAGGGGATCAAACCTAACCAATACCATCGTATCCGACAAACCTTTGAAGGAGTTAACTAAAGCATGATATCCCAAATCTTCAATGGGTTTTTCATCAACTTCTGAGGTTAAAACTTTCGTCCCTAAAACTAACACATTGACAGGACGACTTAATTCAGGAAGCCGTAAATTTTTATAAGAAATGGCTTCATCTTTACTAAATACTTCTTCTTGTTCCGGGGTTAAAGAACTTTGCTGTAGAGGAGTCGCCGACAAAGAAACAGCAATAAAAGCCCCAGCAGCTGCTGATGCTAGAGAAACACCAGTAAGTCCTAAACTAATGAGTAACCAATTTAGGCCGTTAGGCTTTTTCTTCACAGAAGGCTTCTGTTGAGTATGATTTTTGGGATGGGTTTTTTTGACTGACACAGTTCTCCTCACACCTTAGATGTCGTCTGTACTGGGTTAAATCTTACCGAAAAGTAACCTTTAACCACTACTACGACTTTAGCTTTGTTGTCTAGGATTATGACCCTATTAAGCCAATCATCCTATCATAGCGTTAACTTAACTAAACTTTAGCTTAAAGCTTTTTGGCTTTACTGACCACAAAGATCAGTGAACAGTTATTAGTTGTTGAAATATTTGCCACAAAATTATGGGAAGATCAGGAATTTTTCTCTTATTTTGTATCATGGTTTACTTTTTTAATCCCAGGAAGCGAGACTATCATATTAAAAATACAAATATAATACGCATTATTTATTAATCAAATCCTATACGCAAATTGCAGTAAAGATTAACTCGCTTATCATTGATTATTTTCTATTGTTTTCTCCTCAGTAAAATCTTTTATCAAAAGTAATATATCTATCTTTAGTATTAGTAATATATCTATCTTTAGTCACAAAATAATAATCTCATTTTTCTATAGTCTAAAGTAGTGAAGTTCATAAAATTAGCAAGGTTAATTTTTGATTAAAACGAGGTAATTTTTTGTTTAAAATAAATTATTTTTCTCATGTTTATGAAGTAGTCTTGAAATTTTAAAAAGAGAAATATGACTCAATTAAGTATAGGTGAAAACAACGAAAGTAAAGCGCGATCACAAACCGAAAAAACAATAGATCGTATTTTTAAGGCATTAACTTATCTATTTGCCTTTAGTGTAATTGCTATTTTACTTTGGATAGCCATTCAAGTCGCACTCCAAGCAAAACCAGCGATCGCAAAATTTGGTGCAGGATTTTTGACCTCAACCAGTTGGAATCCTCCTGAACAAAATTATGGTATTTTGCCGGCTGTTTACGGAACCTTAATTAGTTCTTTAATTGCCCTATTAATAGCGGTTCCTATTGGCTTAGCGAGTGCCATTATTTTGAGTGAAAACTTTTTACCTTTATCGGTACGTCGTAGCCTTGTTTTCTTAGTCGAACTTTTAGCAGCGATTCCTAGTGTTGTTTATGGGTTATGGGGAATTTATGTGTTAATTCCGTTTTTGAAACCCATTGGTAATTGGTTACACAATAATTTTAGTTGGATTCCTCTATTTAGTACCAGTTATATAGGCCCCGGAATGTTACCGGCAGGGATCATTTTATCGATTATGATTCTGCCCATTTTAACCACCATTGCCAGGGACTCTTTAGCTGCAGTTCCCCCGGAATTGCGATCAGGGTCTTATGGAGTGGGGGCAACCCGTTGGCAGACTATGTTTAGTGTTTTGATTCCAGCTGCTTTTTCGGGCATTGTTGGGGGCATTATGTTGGCTTTGGGACGCGCTTTAGGAGAAACCATGGCCGTTACTTTAGTTATCGGTAATAGCCATAATTTAGACGTTTCTTTGCTTGCGCCAGCCAGTACCATTGCTTCTTTAATGGCTAACCAATTTTCTGAAGCTGCTGACCTGCAAAAATCAGCTTTATTATATGCAGGATTAGTTCTATTTGCCATTACTTTAATTGTGAATATTTTAGCAGAATTTATTATTAGTAAAGTCAAAAAATACTAGATTAAACTATCATGAGCAACTCTCAATCTTATTCTTCTAATTCTGTTGATTTAGAATACACATCTAGTAAACCCCGTAACTGGATGGGTAGTCTATTAACGGGTTTAGCCTTTGCTTTTCTAGGGCTTGCTTTACTTCCTTTAGCCTTAGTTATTGTTTACGTTTTTCTTAAAGGAGTCAATCGTCTTAATTGGGCTTTATTTACCGAATTACCACCTCCTCCTTTACAAAGTGGTGGAGGGGTTGGTCATGCAATCATTGGTACTTTAATGTTAGTAGCGATTGCTGCAGTCATGAGCATTCCCACAGGTATTTTAGGGGGCATTTATTTATCAGAATTTAGTGATCCAAGATGGGGCCGTTGGATTCGATTTGCAGCCAATATTTTAAGTGGTGTTCCTTCAATTATTATGGGAATTTTCGCGTATGGGGTAATAGTAGTAACGATGGATTCTTACTCTGCGATCGCAGGAGGATTTGCCCTAGCTATTCTTATGTTACCCATTGTCGTAAGAACCACTGATGAAGCCTTACAATTAGTCGATAAAGAAGTTCGCTGGGCCTCTGTCGGTGTTGGTGCATCTAACTTTCACACTGTTTTATATATTGTTTTACCCACGGCTTTACCTGGTATTTTAACAGGGACAACCTTAGCCGTGGCTCGTGCTGCTGGGGAAACTGCCCCTCTCATTTTTACGGTTCTTTATTCTCAATTTTGGCCCGAAGGTTTATTTAGTCCAGTCCCTTCTTTATCCGTCTTGATTTATAACTTTGCTACCGTTCCTTATGATAATCAAAGAGAACTCGCTTGGGCTGCTTCTTTAATCTTAGTTAGCTTAGTTTTATTAACCAGTATTATTTCTCGTTTAGCCACTGGAAAACAAAAGTAAACAGTGAACAGTTATCAGTTATTCAATATTGTCAACTTTAATGGAATTTAATTATGTCTTCTGCTCATTCTTTACCTAATACTTCTGCGAAAAAACAGTCCTTTGATACTGATGCAATTTTGCATACAGAAAATTTAAGTGTTTACTATGGGGATTTTTTAGCTTTAGATAATGTTTCAATGGACTTTCCCCGTAAACAAATTACGGCCTTAATTGGTCCATCTGGTTGTGGAAAAAGTACCTTAATTCGTTGTTTTAATCGTCTGAATGATTTGATCGATACCTGTCGCGTCAAAGGTAAAGTGATTTATCGGGATAAAAATCTCTATGGTTCCAAAGTTGACCCCGTAGAAGTGCGTCGTCATATTGGTATGGTTTTCCAAAAACCTAACCCTTTTCCTAAGTCTATTTACGAAAACATTGCCTATGGTGCCAGAATTAACGGCATAGAAGATGATATGGATGAACTGGTCGAGCGATCGCTGCAACAAGTGGGTTTATGGGATGAGGTTAAAGATAAACTTGATAGCAACGGTTTATCTCTATCAGGTGGACAAAAACAACGTCTCTGTATTGCTCGCGCCGTTGCCCTCAAACCGGATATTATTCTCATGGATGAACCGGCTTCCTCTCTTGATCCCATTTCTACGTCTACCATTGAAAGCTTGATCCAAGACCTCAAAGAAAACTATAGCATTATCATTGTTACCCATAATATGCAGCAAGCCACCAGAGTTGCTGATTATACTGCTTTCTTTAACGCTGAAGAGTCAGAAAAAGGCAACCGTTACGGTTATTTAGTTGAATATGATAAAACTGAGGTGATTTTTAATAATCCTCAAGAAAAAATGACCAAAAAATATGTAAGTGGACGGTTTGGGTAATATGCCGCTACGCGAAAGGCAAAAGGCAAAAGGCAAAAGTAAGTGGAATCTAGGTTTAACCATTTGTGAATGTCAAATACGTTTTTGCGTAGTGCGATATTTATCTGGGATCATGATTTAAGACTGTTTCAGCGATCGCCATCAGACTCGTTACGGTTTCAACAATAAAGAAGGTAATCTAAACACCGCCGTAACGATTCCCCCGATAACGGCACTAATACCACCGACGACTAGGGGGAGGATTAGTGAACGAACACCCTTGAGGTCAGATACTTCTTTTACTAGGGTGTCCTGGGTGTTTTCTACCCTCTCTAATCGTTTATCCATTCCTTTAATTTCTGTCTCAATCTTTGCCAGCTTAACATCAATGGTGTTTAGTTTATCTGATTGCTTATCTAGCTTGGTGTTTACGTCTTTGATATCCTGTTTAAGCTCTTTTAGGATATCTGCTAAGTCGTAAGGGACGGTAATCGGTTCATTCATTAGTTAAACTCCTAGTAGATTAGTTAGATTGTTAACTCTTTTATTGCTGGCCGCCAGGGGACTATTGCTTAATGCACGTGCTGGTTCCTATAAAAATCTCCGAATAGTTTCCTCTACTTTTATTTTATTCTCTCTCCTGACTCCTGTTTACCAAAATAAACAAAGATATTTTTAAATTCCCCCAAGCTACCAGAAAGAAAGACTATAATAACCAGAAATTATTAGGTGTGAGCAGAGAATTCTATGGCAGTTCAATTAAAACAAGCCCTAAGTGTGGGGACTTATATCGTCAGCCAACGGTTAAAGGGTCGTCAACGCTTTCCGTTGGTGTTGATGCTAGAACCGTTATTTCGTTGTAATTTAGCCTGTTCTGGATGCGGAAAAATCCAACATCCTACCGATGTTTTAGCCCGTAACCTCACCCCCGAAGAATGCTTTAACGCAGTAGAAGAATGTGGCGCGCCGGTGGTGTCTATTCCTGGGGGTGAACCTTTACTCCATCCTCAAATTGATGAGATTGTTAAAGGGTTGGTTGAACGGAAAAAATTTGTTTATCTTTGTACCAATGCCATCCTTTTAGAAAAGAGTTTACATAAGTTTGAACCCTCTCCTTATTTCTGTTTTAGTGTGCATTTAGATGGGTTACGGGAACATCATGATAAATGTGTCGATCGCAAAGGGGTATTTGATAAGGCGATCGCAGGGATCAAAGCAGCTAAGGCTAAAGGTTTTAGAGTAACCACCAATACCACTGTGTTTGAAGATGCTGATCCCAAAGAAATGCAGGAATTTTTCGATTTCCTCGAAACTTTAGGAACCGATGGCATGATGATCTCCCCTGGATACAGTTATGAATGGGCCCCAAATCAAGATAATTTCTTAAAACGGGAACAAACGAAGAAGTTATTCCGAGAAATTTTAATGCCTTGGAAGTTAGGCAAGAAAAAATGGAATTTTAACCATAATCCTCTCTTTTTAGACTTTCTCTTAGGGGAAAAAGATTATGAATGTACCCCTTGGGGAAGTCCTAGCTATAGTGTGTTAGGTTGGCAAAAACCTTGTTATCTACTCAATGAAGGTCATTATCAAAGCTTTAACGAGTTGATGCAAGAAACACAATGGGAAAATTACGGACGCGTCAGTGGTAATCCTCAATGTGCTGACTGTATGGTACATTGCGGTTATGAACCCACTGCAGCCGTTGATGCGATGAACCCGGCAAACATGGGACGGGCTTTAGGTAGTGTGATTAGTGCTTAAATTTTAGTAGGGTGGGTATTGCCCACCTTTCACCTGGACTCTATTTTTACCTATCCTAAGCTGTTGTGCATTTAAACAGGGTATTTGATTTTTTAGTACCAAGTCTTAAACATCTTCTCCCTGCTCCCTTTGCTCCCTACTCCCCTGCAATCTTAACTAGCAATTCCAATGATGAACAGCTTATAATTGTTCCCTTTCCCCTTGATGTTTTTCTTTCAATTTCAAGCGAATTTCAGCGTGAACTTCACGGGTAATGGGATAAAAATAAGCTAAGACTAAGCCTACAATTAAGATAATAGCTGGTAACGGAGCCACCGCAATTCTAATAGCAAGTAAAGCGGTTTCAGGTTGGGTAGGAATGGGTTCACCGGGAATTTGTTCAACGAATCCGGCTGCTTCTAACACCACACCAACCAAGAACAATCCTAATGCTAAGCCAAACTTTTGTAAGAGTACCATAAACGCATAAAATACCCCTTCCCTTCGTTGTCCTGTTTCTAATTCATCTAATTCAATCACATCAGGAACCATTGACCAAGGAATTAGATAAGCGACGGATACTCCAAACCCTGCCATAATGGCTAAAATGAACATTAATGTAACTTGTTCGGGTTGTAATAAAAAGAGTCCAATTTGAGCAATAATCCAAATTCCTGTACCCATAAAATAGACAATTTTTTTATCTAATTTCTGACACACCGCTTGCCATAAAAATAACATAATTAAGGCAGTTCCTTGCACAGCCAACGCCACTAAACCAGATGTGTCTTCCCCTAAGTTCATATAACTAACCACGAAATAAACTAATATAGATGCAGTTAATTGAACTGCTAACCAAGAACATAAATAAATCCCAATCACAAATAAAAATGGACGGTTATTAAAGACGATTTTTAATTGTTGGAAAAAAGAAAGATCGGTTTGTTCTTGATTATCTTGTCTAATTTGTTTCGCTTCTTGACCCACTAAATGCTCTTCTACTTGTGCAAAGAGTAAACTACAACCAAATCCCAACAGTAATAAACTTGATAGAATAGAAAAGAAGCTAATATAATCTATATTTCCACTTCCTCCTAGAAAGGTCGAAGTAGCAGGAATTAGTCTTAAAATTGCGTAAATTATCCCCAAAATACTGACCCCAGTTAACACCATACCTACTTGTTTCTTTTGAGTTAAATTTAAAATAGGTTCTCTTCCCTTTTCTTGGATTCGTAAACTACACCAAAGCAGGGCAATAATTCCTAAAATAGAACAGCTTAATCCTAAAATAAAGAATCGTGTTTGAGGATCATCGGGATAAGCAATGGAAGCTAAAATATAGAGAATTAATGATAAAATACTACCACCAATAGAAAAAGAAAAGCGAAAACTATTAAGACTGGTTCTTTCATTATAATCTTGGGTTAATTCTGGAGTTAAGGCAGTATAAGGTAAATTAACTGTTGTATAAGCAATGTTAAATAAGATTCCAATAAAAACATAATAAGCAAACAAACCCCATCGATTGGCTGATAAATCATTACTAAACTGAGGAATAATCCACTGCAAAGAATAAAACAGAGCAAAAGGAATCATTCCCCCTAAAATCCAAGGAAGACGACGACCCCAACGAGTGCGAGTTTTATCACTTAATATGCCAACAATGGGATCATTAATGGCATCAGAAATTTTACCAATCATTAAAATACTGCCAGCTAAACCAGGAGGTAAACCAGCTACATTTGTAAAGAAAAATAATAAATAAAAGACTAAAATATTAGCAGCGATCGCAGGACCAAAATCACCAGCACCATAGGCTAATTTTGTGGTAAGATGTAGTTTCTCAGTATCAGGTGATGTCATAAAAAAAGAGTTATTTCAACATAGTATTCATTATGCCCCAACCCCGTAAACGGTTTGCTCAACATTGGTTACGCAGTGAAACGGCACTAGAACAAATTATACAAGCTGCAAACCTAAAAAATAGCGATCGCCTCCTAGAAATAGGCCCAGGAACGGGTATTTTAACCCGTCGTCTCTTACCTTTAGTTCAGTCTCTTATTGCAGTAGAATTAGATTGGGATCTCTGTAAAAAATTAGTTAAAAGTTTAGGAAATGAAGATAATTTTTTACTGTTACAAGGGGATATTTTAAAATTAGATATTGCCACAGAAGCTGAACAATTTCCTAAGTTTTTACCCATTAATAAAGTTGTTGCTAATATTCCTTACAATATTACCAGTCCCATTTTAGAGAAACTGTTAGGCAATATTGCTTCTCCTGAAAATCCACCTTATGATCTCATTGTTTTATTAATTCAAAAAGAAGTAGCGCAGAGAATTGTTGCTTCTCCTGGCAGTAAAAATTATGGTGCATTATCTATCAAAATGCAATACTTAGCTGACTGTAATTATATTTGTGATGTGCCAAAAAAATCCTTTTATCCTCCTCCAAAAGTCGACTCTGCTGTAATTACGTTTCGTCCTCGTCCTTTGCTTAATTCTGCTATTAATCCTAAACAGTTAGAAACTTTAATTAATTTAGGGTTTTCCAGTCGTCGCAAAATGTTACGCAATAACCTACAAAGTTTAATTGATCGGGATCTTTTGACAAAATTTTTAACAGAAATCGACCTAAATGAACAAGTACGGGCTGAAAATCTTGATCTCAATCAATGGATCGCATTAAGCAATCATTTTTCTCAATAATCATTTTTCGATAATGTCTTGTATTCTTAACATTTTTTGTTAAGATGTAAATATATTAATAATATTTTCACATTTTCGCTGCACCCTCACCCTTTTGTCATGTTGAATACCCTGCTGACTCCTCGACTATGGAAACCTGAAATTTCCCTCTTAGAAGAATTTTTAAGAGTTTTACCCCTTCAATATAGAACTATTGTTGCTTTAGCTTACTTCACCACGTCTAGAATTGAAGATATTTTATCCTTACAAAAACAGGATATCACGTCTGAAGTAATTATCATTGAGGACTCTACCTTACACACAACAAAAAAAGTCCCCATTATTACTAAATTACGGCCTTATTTGACCGTATATCTCAACGGATATAAAACTCAATCATCAGACTTTTTATTTAGTGATAAATTAGGAAAACCCTTAAAAACGTCTCAAGTATTCAAAATTTTAAAGATAGTAGCAAATAAGATCAATCTTCCCGATATGTATTTGTCTGTTCTTCGGTAAGTTTTACACATATCATAATCCTCTAATTTCTACTGTATTAATTTCAACCAAAAACTACACATTAAAATTCATCTCAATCTCTTGGAATCAACCCTAATGATCGGTTTAAATAAAAATAGATTGTTATTGGATGATTAGTTATGACATCAGCTACTGTAACTCAAATGAAATGTGCTTGTCCTTCTTGTAACTGTATTGTTTCTATTAGCGATGCTGTCCAAAAAGAAGGAAAATATTACTGCGGTGATGCTTGTGCGAATGGACATCCCAACGGTGCAGGTTGTTCTCATCACGGATGCGAATGTGGTGAATAATCATCAGATCACAGACATTTGCTAAAAAATCAGTTAAAACAGGACAATATGAGCATAATGTATTGCTCCTTTTTAACTGAGTATGACCTATCATTTAAGAATTGCTGATATTCCTTGCAGCGAACGACCCCGTGAGCGTTTAATGGCGGTAGGAGCTAAAAATTTGGCCACTGCTGAACTCTTAGCCATTTTACTCGGAACAGGACAGGGAAAAGGGAAACTCTCTGCTGTAGGATTAGGCCATCATATTCTACAAGAATTAAGCAAACATCGACGTGATCCTCTCGATATTTTACGAGACATTAGTCCCCACGAATTAATGAGTATTGATGGTATTGGACCGGCGAAAGCGACAACCATTATTGCTGCAGTAGAATTAGGAAAACGAACCTTTCAGGTGCGTCCCCTTGAACGAGTAACCATTGATAGTCCTGAAGCTGCTGTGGCTGCTTTAAGTCATGACTTGATGTGGGAGAGACGAGAACATTTTGCTGCTGTTTTTTTAGACAGTAAATACCGACTCTTAGGAACGAAAGTGATCACTATTGGAACCGCTACAGAAACTCTAGTTGATCCGGCTGAAATTTTTCGAGAAACCCTCAAACAAGGAGCAAACGCTTTAATTGTGGCTCATAATCATCCGTCTGGCAATGTTGAACCCTCACAACAAGATTTAGATTTAACAGAACAATTATTACAAGGAATGCAGTTGATTCGTATTCCTCTGATTGATCATCTTATTTTAGGGGAAGGAAATCATTGCAGTTTGCACCGAACAACAGATTTATGGGAACGTTATCCCCAAGAATGAACCAACTTGTTAGAAACTTAGGAATAATTAGTTATGTTGGGTTTCGTTCCTCTACCTAACCTACGCACTGATGAATTAATGGATAAAAACTAGATTGTCAAAATTATATGCCAAACATTTTAGAAAAATCTTTAAGTCATCGTGACATTTTACTTAGAGACGAAGAAGGGAATTTATTGTCTGCAAGGGTTGAGCTTAGTTGCAAAGATTGGACTGAAGATAATCGGAGACGTACAGAATGTAGAATTAAGTTGCTTTGGGCTGGTGGAAAGATCGAATGTATTGATTTTATTTTTTGGGAATCTTTCAAAAGAGTTCGAGAACAATTAGCCAAAATAAATCTTTATCCAATGTGTTACGGCGCAAGTCGGAAAGTTGTCATGACAGGAATGGCAGTAGATATGGGTTTAGGTTTAAAAATTTACAAAGCGGAAATTGGTATTTTTCCCAGTCGCCAACACTTAGTAAGTATTTTTGATTTTGGAGAAGATGTTGAACCAGTTGATGTAGAGGTTCAAGAAGAATTTCAGCGTCGATGGGCAAAATCTATGGTTAAAAACAAATATTGATCAATTAAATTTAGAAAATACTGGTAGTTTTTGGCATTCTAATGGTGAGATTTTGCCTTGGTGATGGTTGTACTGGTCTATTGAGGGGGTAAATGCGCTGGAAGAACGCTAATAGAAGCGATCGCAAGATAAATTAAAGCAAATCGTGTTTCAAAAATAGCGATCGCACTCAAGATTGAACAAACCTGTTAGTGTTATCATCAGTATCAATAACTTAGCCAAAGAAATAAAAAGATTAAATGTTTTGAGAATCCATATAAAAATATAAAATGGGGACTTATTTAATTACAGGAGCAAATCGAGGAATTGGGTTAGAATATTGTCGTCAACTTCAACAGCGAGGCGATGACGTTCTCGGTTAGCAGCAAATTCTAAACACGCTTTAATATCTTCTTCTGTCAACTCTGGAAAATCATCTAAAATTTCCTCATGAGACATCCCTGAAGCTAACCATCCTAATACATCATAAACAGTTATCCGCATTCCCCGAATACAAGGTTTACCCCCTCGCTTTCCTGGTTCAATGGTAATAATATCTTGATAATTCATAACAAAATTTTGAGGTAGTTGGTAGGTTGGGTTGAGGAATGAAACCCAATAATAATAGACTTTATGTCAACAATAAACGAGTCAAAAGCCTTGATTAATGATATACCTTTTGATCAAGGAGGGTTTATTCATTTATTGTAATAATATTTCCCTCCCTTAATCAATTGAAATTTTTTAGAATGAATTTTGAACTAACTAAAATGTCCTCCCATTCCATCCCCACATACTACCTTTAGCATCAGCAAATTCGATATAAGTCCGATTTTTATCAACTCCTAATTTATCTTCAATAACTTGACAAAAATCATCGCTCATGGCTTTAGTTTGAGAAGGACTCATATTACCCACACTTTTAACTTCTAGGTAGCAAACGGGATCAAAAGTTCCTGAAAAAGTCATCTTAATATCTGAGTCAAAAGAAGTCATCACATAGGATTCAGGTTTACCTAAGTGTTGTGCTAATTTAGCTGATAAAGTTGTTAGCAAAGATTCAATAACGCTTGATTCTGGTTGAGAAACTGATGTTTTTACTTGAATTAATGGCATGACGTGTTCTATTTTCTAGTAATTGATAACTTTTGGTTTCTGATTTTTAATTTTTTATAGCATTAACCACCGTATTGCCATCCTGTACTTTCTAAGTTCAAAGCTTTTCCTTCTCGGTGTATTCCTGCACTAATAACTTCACCAACATAAACAGTATGATCTCCTTTTTCGACTGAGCCTACTACTTGACATTCTACATAGCCTAAAGAATCTTTAATGATAGGGCATCCTGTTTTTTCCCCTTCATAAAATTCCACATCTTCAAATTTATTACCCACACGACTTTGAGGTTTAAAAAATTTAGCAGCTAACTCTTTTTGTCCGTCTTCTAAAAAACTGATGGAGAAAACGCCGTTTTTTTTGAGCATTTCATGGGAACCAGAATCTTTTTTAACACAGTTAACCACTAAAGGGGGTTCAAAGGAACTCTGCATTAACCAACTCACGGTAAAACCATTCAAGTTTTCCCCATCTTTAACCCCACAAATATAAAGTCCGTGGGGAATTTTTCTCAGCATTGTTTTTTTTGCTTTTTCGTCTAACAAAGTAATTATCCTCCTAATTTTTTCTATGTTTCAATTACACTTTCTACTATTTTTGGATAGTAAAAAGATAATAATCTGTTCTATAATATCAAAAAATGAATCTAATTGCACTCATTGATATTTTTTCTATCTTTAGTTAGACTATAGATTCTAGCTTATCGAATAAAGATGCTAAGATAGTATTGGATAATAGAAAACCATCAGGGTCACTTAGCATTATCCGATGGATACTTTGCCAACTATTGTTATTTATTTCGGTAATAAAATTATCATTTATATTTTTAAAGTAAACTAATTCGGCTTGATGGTAAGGAATTAGAGTCTGATAGATTTTTTCAATTATATCTTTCTCAAATCGGTTACTAATTTCTGATAGATTAATACCTTTTTTTAATCTCAATCCTAACATTAAAGTTTCTAATAAAATGTCAACTCTGCTTAAATTAGAAGCAGAAATTACATAACCTGATAGTTTTAATTGCTTGACCCATTCATAGTAAGTTTTTCGAGTTTTGGGGCGGGTAAATCTTTGATTATTCGTATAACTTGCTGCGCCCATACCAAAGCCATAATAAGGTTTATTTTCCCAGTAAAAAAGATTGTGGCGACACTGATAACCTAATTTGGCATAATTAGAAATTTCATAATGTTCATACCCCGCTTTTGTCAATTTTTGCTGAGTTATTTTATACATTTTGGAAGTATCTTCATCGTCCGGTAAAGGAAAATTACCTGGTTTATATTGTTTACCAAAAGCTGTCACGGGTTCTAATACTAAATCATAACAAGATATATGAGAGGGATTAATTGTAATAGCTTGTTCTAAGGAAAGTTCCCAAGTTTCTAAAGTTTGATAAGGAAGACCAGAAATTAAATCAAGGCTAAAATTTTTAATATTAGTTTGATAAATAAAATTAATTGTCTGTTCAATATCTTTCAAACGATGAAATCGTCCACATTTTTCTAATAATTTATCATTAAAAGATTGAACGCCTACGCTGAAACGATTAACTCCTAACTTTTTATAATCGTGTAATTGTTCTAAAGTAAAAGTTCCAGGGTCCATTTCTATGGAAATTTCGGCATTAGCATCAATTCCAAAATGCTCATCTAACGTGAGCAAAATTTTTTCTAAATAACGAGGAGGTAAAAGAGAAGGAGTCCCTCCTCCGAAAAAAACTGTTTCTAAAGGTAGATGACAAGTAGGAGTAATTTTGATTTCTTCGCATAAAAACTGAGCATATTCTACAATAGAACCCGATTGATTGGTATTTGTTTTATCTCCTAAAACAGAGATAGGAAAATCACAATAGTAACAACGGCGACGACAAAAAGGAATATGAAGATAAGCTGAAATAGGCATAAAATTTTCCATAGATTCTTAAAAGTTGTAAAATTTTTCGATAGATTACTGAACTGGTCAGAGTAAGATAGTCAGCAATGGATTAAGAATCAACAAGAATGAGTTAGATGAGAGGGATATAATAGATAAAATAATCTGAATAAGGTAGAAAAATCTTGTAATTTTTTCTTCTCAACTACCAAAATTATAGATTAAGATCAAAACTATGATTGATGCCATTATTATTCTCATATTTATCCTAGCAGCGGCCGGAGTCGGCTTCGATAGCGTTGATTTGCTTCCTGTAGAAGTACAAGAACAAATCTCTAATATTGAGGCTTTGCGGTGGTTAGCAGCAGGGTTTACCTCAATTTTGGGGTTAGCCTTCGGATTGGTCGCTCAGACGACGTATCGGCGTTTAGAAAACCGTATTAGTACCACACCCATTGAAGTCATTTTAACTAGGGCTGTCGGGTTAGTGATTGGTTTA
Organism: Crocosphaera chwakensis CCY0110; assembly: GCF_000169335.1. Lineage (GTDB taxonomy): Bacteria > Cyanobacteriota > Cyanobacteriia > Cyanobacteriales > Microcystaceae > Crocosphaera > Crocosphaera chwakensis. Next base: position 2,818 of record NZ_AAXW01000011.1, on the reverse strand, counting down.
CTGATCGCTAATCTGATGTTAGCTCCTATTTTTCTGCTTCCTATCCCCAAGGAGTTGGCCTTTATTAAACCAATGACAGCTATTTTAGGAAGTGTGGTGTTTTCCTTTATGGGGGTTAGTTTAGCTGATACCCATGGCCGTACTTTCTTACGACTGATCAACCCGAATAGTATTGAAACCCTCTTAGTAGCAGAAGGAACTCTACAGGCAGCCTCAACCAAGATTGTTGATACCAGTTGTATCATTGATGGTCGTATTGAACAATTGCTGCATACGGGGTTTATTGAAGGACAAATTTTAATTCCTCAGTTCGTTTTACAAGAATTACAGCAGTTAGCAGACGGTAGTAATGATCAAAAAAGAGTCAGGGGACGACGAGGGTTAGATATCTTAAATAGAATGCAAGAATCTTTCCCTAAAAGAATCGTTATTCATTCTGCTGACTATGAAGATATTGCCACAGTTGATGCTAAGTTAGTCCATTTAGCCCAAGAGATCAATGGAACCCTTTTGACCAATGACTACAACTTGAGCAAAGTGGCTAACTTACAAAAAGTAACCATTCTCAATGTTAATGATATTGCCCAAGCTATTCGTCCTATTTATTTGCCAGGTGACACCATCGATCTAAAAATCCTCAAGTTAGGCAAAGAACCCACCCAAGGGGTAGGTTATCTTGAAGATGGAACGATGGTAGTAGTAGAAGAAGGCAAAGAGTACATCGGAGAAGAATTAGGTGTGGTTGTCACCTCTGCCTTACAAACCTCTGCCGGTCGGATGATTTTTGCTAAACCTCAGTCGGTGATTGCTTCTTCTTGAAGCGTTTTAATTGAAGTAGAGACGTTTGAGAAAACGTCTCTACCGCCAAACTATTGAGCAGTTTCAATGCCATTATTGATTAAGTCCATCAGGGCATCGTATTTAGGAGAACCAGCTTGATCAATGGATTCTAAAGTTCCCCAACTTCCCGATTTACTAGGTGTGCCTACATCGTTAAAGTTCATAAATAACCCACCCCCTTGCTGATACCAATTACTGAAATATTCTTTATACAATTCACCCATACGAGGATCGCGGTTAGCCTCTATGAATAGGTCAGTGATGGTTTGATTATTAGATGCCACTAAATGCTGTCCACCTTCGTAGGCCAAAAGTTGTAACCCTTCTTGTTTAGCTAAATTAGCATAACTTTCTATCCATTCAGCCGATCTTTGTAATGCTCCCCCTGGATGTCCATCACTTAAAACTCCTCCATGAGTTAATTCATCAAACAGTTGATCCAGATTCCACTTTTCTATTTCAGCCTCGTTAGAACTGTTGATACTTAAACCAAAATAAGGAGCAATAGCGATCGCATCAATACCATAATCAGCATGGGTTTTATTTTCAGTAGACCAAGAATCATAATTTAAGGCTTGTTCTGCTGTCCATCGGTTAGCTGCTTGAGCAGCCATCACCCCAATTACTTGTTCTTTTTGACCCGTTTGCTCAAATACTTGATCCCAAATTTGGGTAATCTCAGTGGTTCGTTTTCCAAACCAATTCATCCAATTACCATCGAAATTAGGATCATTTTTAGCTTGTTGATCAACCCATTTTGCTTGCTGAAACTGCCAATTCCAAACTTCATTAGAATATTCAACATAAACGGTTCGTTCAGGTTCAAGATTATCTCTGACGTAAGTAGCGAAATTAGTTACATATTCATCCGTAGCCAGATGAGGCATAGTAAACCAGGGATCGATATCAAGGGTATTAGCCAATTCGACCATTACTTCTACTGGTGTGCCTGAGGTTGACCAAGTGGAACTATCTAACGTAGGTCTTTCATTCCACTCTCCTTGAGTTGAATGGTTAGTATCCATCCAATCCATAAACCGAACTGCACCAAAAGGCTGAGTTTTTTCTAGAAAAGTTGGGTTAAATGTTTGTGTTTCGTAGGTTGATTCATAAGCTTCGGGAATCAAGCGAATATTGCGAATGTAATCCCCTGTTTGATTGGGATCGGTTTCAGTAATTGTTATGACAAGGTTGTCACTAGCATCAATGACATCTCGGCCGTGAACAGAAGCAGCTTGATCAATTTTTCCACCGAGTTTATATTGAATTTCACCTTCTCCCTCGTATAAAACAATGTATCGGCCTTGATCTAGCTGTGTAAAAATGGTACTCACATAATTATACTGGGGTGTGTCTTCGAGTGCTGGTAAAGATTTAACCCAACCATTTGCATCTAAATCCAAGAGTTCATCTTCATTGGTATCCCAAACCCCGTCTGTCTGAGTTATCCACTGACGAGAAGATTTAAAGCGATCAATAAAGGGAACTTGAGTAGACCAATCATGAATACCGTTGAGGTTAGTTCCTAGGGCTACATCATTAGCAACATTGATGGTTACAGTTGCATGATCCAACAATCCTTGCTCATTCTGTATCGTATAGTCAAAGCTGGTAACACCAGCAAAATTGACATTGGGGTTAAAAAAAATATTACCTTGACTATCAAGAGAGACAGTACCATCACTGGCATTATTAACTTGTGTAATTTGGAGAATTTGGCCATTAGGATCTAAATCATTTGCTAATAAATCTGATCCTAGTATAGTTAAAGAATTATTTTTTTGTGTAACAAAATGATCGTCGTAGGCTTGAGGAGGAGTTTTGGGATTTTGAGGTAGAGAGCCGACACTTACATTATCAATGGCTTGAAACTCTGTTTCATCAACACCATTAGTCCAAAATCTTAGAGCAATATATTCGTATCCACTACCAAAATCCACACTATCCCAAGAAAAAGTTGTCCAATCAAATTGGTCAG
>NZ_AAXW01000012.1 GCF_000169335.1 Crocosphaera chwakensis CCY0110 | reverse complement strand
CAGTAGTAAAACGGGAATTTTACACTCTTACAAAAAAGGAGAATATTCCTTGGCAATGGATGCCTTAAGTTCAGAACAAAAAATTGCTAGTTTGATAGATGAATGGTCAGAAATTCTTCCAGAAGTTAAAAATTATCCTTTAAGTGACCTTCAAAGTATTACTTATTCATGGAATAATGATCCTTGGTCAAAAGCAGGTTGGGCTTATCCAACTGAAGCACAAGAAGAAATCTTTTTTAATGAACTTAAACAAAGAGAAGGAAAAATTCATTTTGCAGGAGATCATACTTCTGTGACTAGAGGTTGGCTACAAGGTGCATTAGAATCTGGGATCAGAGCAGCGCAAGAAGTTCATTATTTAACCAAAAATTGACAGAATTATGCCAGTTAATGAACAGTCAACTGGTTCCTTGTTTTAGTGAGAAAAATTTTGTAACCTATCATATCAATCCCAAAAAGTTAATATCTCAGGATAAATTATGATAAGACAAGCCAACTATATAAAATCTTTATCCTCTGTTATTGCAGGAATTGGTGTCGCTTTAACCCTAAATTATTCAATAATTGGCTCTAAAGTTTCTGCACAAGTTCCTTTATCTCAATCAAGAGACTATCTTGCTCAAGCTAATATAACCGTTGAAGATTTACAGGGATTTAATGGTGTTGTAAAATCCTTAGCAATTACTCCAGACGGGAAACTATTATTAGTTGGGACAGGAGATGGAGAACTGACTGCCATTGATTTAGAAACCAAAGAAACCCTCTACAGTAAAGCGGTTTTAGTTAATAATTATTCTTCTATTGCTTTTAATGTCGAAAAAGATATTTTAGTCGTGGGTGACGATCAAACCGTGATGGTTTTAAGCTTATCCACTGGACAAAAATTAAGTTTTCTCAGAGAACATACAGGAAAAGTGAGTGATGTGGCTATTAGTCCTGATGGGAATAATATTGTTAGTGTCAGTGGAGACGATCAAACGATTAGAATTTGGGATCTTGAGTCTGGAGAATTGATTAAAACCATCGGGGCCAATATTGGGCCAACTACTAGCGTTCAATATACCCCGGACGGTACTATGTTTATTACAGGAGCAATAGGAAGCGATCGCACGTTAAAGTTCTGGGATGCAACCACTTTTAAATTATTAAATACGTCCTCGCAACAACCTGGATTTATTAATGATTTAAAAATCAGCAATGACGGCACTCAATTAGTGGCTGCAGTCCGTAATTTTGTCAAAAGTTGGGATTTAACCACCCTTCAACAAGTTTGGTCTACGAAAGGGCCAAAGTTAGAAATTAATACCATTGCTGTTTCCCCCGATAATAGAACCGTTGCAACAGCGAATAAGGAGGGAACCATTATGTTATTTGATCTTGCCACAGGGCGCAAATTAGCTACCTTACAGGGTCATCGCGGATGGGTTTTATCTTTGGCTTTTAGTCGAGATGGTCAATATCTCTACAGTGGGGCCGAAGATAAGATGGTTAAAGTTTGGCAACTGCAACCTTATTAAGTTCGGAGTATTATCTAAAAAAATAGCAGTGCCGACGGGGTTTGAACCCGCAAACTCCTACGTGAAAGGCAGGTGACTTTACCAGTTTGTCTACGGCACCATACATAGATGGTGTCAGTAGCAGCGATGGGACTTGAACCCATATACTCCAGCTTATGAGGCTGGTGCATTGACCATTATGCTACACTGCTGTTTGAGCATCATATTACGTCTGTAGTAATATAATACATTTATGTAGCATACTATGTCAAGAGTATATTACATAATAAAGTTACTGAGCATTTAGCGTTATGGAATTTTGGGGAACCGTCCACCAAGCTAACCCATAAGGTTGTTCTCCTTGATTAACTTGTTGCTGATACTTTACCCGTATTTTGTAGTTGCCGGCGGTGGAAACAGGACAAAAAATGTGTTCTGTATTATCCACCCGACTAATAGAACGACAGACACTTTGAGCAGTATTCTCGGCATTCGCAGGCATTAAATAGAGATCGAGATTATTAATCCCTCGATCCTCAAAATTCTCTCCGAGATCGTATCGCTCATTCTTGTTTTTGTCATTGAGTTCCACTAATCTATCCCAAACTAGGGTAATGGAAACAAAACTATTTTCTGGTAAGGGTTGGGAAAGAACATACTCTTGATAATTATCTTTGGTCACGGTTTCATAGTCCCAACCCATAGCCGGCACTGGATTTTGAGGTTTCCATTGACCGGCAATAAACTGTTCATAGGCCCGCAGTGCATTAAGGTGGCCCGTTCCCATTTGCATATCAACAGGAATTTCAGGGTTACGGTAGGCATCGGACTCGAACCAAGTATAATGGGTTTTACTAAAAATTGTTCGCATCATCCCCAATAACAGGCCATTGCCCTTATCCTGTATCTTATCAGCAGAATTGAGTAAAACTGCTTTATTAACTTGATGACGGCGAGAGTCGAGACTCCAGTTAGGTTGTTGGGTGCGGAGTTGGCGATCGCCGAATTCTTGTAACAGGGCCACAGATGCAGTGATATGAGGGGCTGCAAAGCTGGTTCCACTGACTTCCTGGATGGTTCCAGCTAAGTCATACACAGCTACTTTACTGCCTGGGGCCACTAAATTAATACCCCGTCTTGACCCGACGTTAATCTCCCGTTTGATTAAACTGCGGCCAATGCCCACCGGAAGGGCGCTGAGGTTGGCAAAATCCACTTTTGCATAAATTCCATCCCGTTTGGTGGTATAGGCAGTGGTAATGCCGTTATAGTGGTCTGTGGGGATAGGAATGCCCCCTGTTCCCTGGTTACCGGCAATGACGTATAAGGTATCATGAACCCGTGATGACCAGTCAATACATTGGGTTAAGTGAGCGTTGCCATCTAGCTTTGCATCCTTGCGATTATCCTGTTCTAAAGATTCTCCAAAACTAAAGTTAATCGCTCTGACATCTCCACTATTGCGTTGGGCAATATGTTGACTAGCCAAACATTCTTGGGGTTGGCCACCCCCTTTAATGGCACCAATAGCAGAAGCGTATAATCTGGCATTTGGGGCAACTCCTGGCAATTTTTTATCTTGACTCACCATAACGCTTGCTACCATGGCCGCATGGTTATCTAGGTTGCCGTTAGATTTAACGTCTCGATTTTGATAATATACCCCGGCTAGTTGAAAGGTGGGACTCCATGCTGCAATTTTATCGAAACCAAAGATTCCAGGTCGTCCAATTTCTACTTGTCCAATGGCGATTTTTTTACCTGTTAAATTATAGGGTTGTTCATGTAAGCGATGTGCATAGATGCCGGCTTCTCCTGTGGAGGTATTCAAAGCCAAACTAGGGGTAATAATTCCTGTGACGGTTGTTAAACTGCTGATGACCCAAGCAACGGTTCGTTTCATGTAGATGTATTAACTAATTTTTTGACTTCTTTCTATTTTATACAAAAATAATAAAATGATAGCTGTAAAAATTTTATGAAAATCAAAATTGATTAGTTAACGTTTATGATAACAAAATGTTGCTCAATCAATTTGGCAGTTGGCCATGAGTATCTTTGTTGTTATAATCAAGGTTAGTAAAATTTTTTCTATTCTTAAATGACGAATACCATTGGTGAAAACAGACTAGGATTATTACCTATTACTAACCAGGACAACTCTGAATGTCAAGGACATATTGTTTTTGTACATGGTTTAATGGGACATCCTATCACGACTTGGTATCCAAAGATCAAAATGGATCAGGATTTTAAAAAAAATAAATATAAAAACATAAATGATGATATTGATAGTAAAGCTTTTTGGGATAATCATTTTCATACTTTAGAATTTTGGCCGAATTGGCTTGCAAAAGAAAGACCAGATATGAAGATTTGGTCTTATGGTTATAATGCTAATTTCAGAGGAGATACATTATCAATTTTGGAAACAGGTAGCAATTTAAGAAGTAGAATAGAAAATAAAGAGTTAGCTGAAAAACCAATTATTTTTATTGCTTATAGTCTTGGGGGAATTATTGTTAAACAAATGCTGCAAACCGCTTTTACATTAAAAGATAATAGTCTAGAAAATCAACAAATTATTAATATTCCTAAAGGGATTGTTTTTTTAGCTACTCCTCATACGGAACCAAGCTTATCAAAATTTGTTAAACAATTTGAGGGCTTACCTGTAGCTCAACAAGCCATCCAAATAGCTACCAGTTTTATATCAGCATCTCAGTTTGTTAACGCACTAAGAAATGAACAAGATAAGTTAACAGAAACTAATCTTTTTTATAAGAACAATCACAAGAGCCTAAATATTAGGACAAAAGCGTTTTATGAAAAAAATCCTATAAATGGGTTAATGATTGTTGAAAAAGATGAGGCTGATCCTGGTATTTTAGGTGAGGAACCAACAGTGGCTGAAGATACAGATCATGAAACAATTGCAAAACCAGAAAGTTGGAATCCTAATAATATAATCCAAGAAACGCTTCTTTCCTTAATTAATAAAGTTATAAAATCTCATTCAACTTATCCGTCTTCTTCTCCTACAAGACCACGAATTAATTTACCACACAATCAATATGAATCCAGAGAGAATTCTGAAACAAAAAACCCTCATTGGACTCTGTAAGTGATCCTGAGACTAACTTACAGAGGAGAAAACCAGTCTCTATCGCAGGAATTAATGCTGAGAGATTTATTGATCCAATCGGCAGAGATGACAAGATAGAAGAACTAGAAAAGTTCTTGCTTTCAAAACGCAGTAATAAACGTTGTAAAATAGTCGGTATACATGGTCTTCCTGGAGTTGGAAAGTCTTTACTAGCGGTACACTTTGTTACGAAAAATTTACATCAATTTCATGCTAATGTCTTGTTTTTTCGTATAGATGAATATGATTATTATAGTTTAGTTAACAATCTTTGTGACTATCTAAATGTGGACAAAAACTCACCAGAAGTGAAGCGATTTGATGATCTGAGAGAACAATTAAAAAACCAAAAAAATCTGTTAATTTTCGATAACGCAGATCGAGCAAAAGATATAGAAAAAATCAAAAAATTAATAAATGAGTTAAGCTATAATTGTCCCATAATTATTACCAGTCGTAATCTTAAATTATTAAAGAGTTTTGAAGGTAAAAAGGAAGACCGAAAATTAATCGATCTTCCAATTTTATCAGAAGAAAATGCTTTAGAATGCCTAAAATATTATACAGAAGAACCAGCTACAGAGCAACTTAATCAACTACCTAATATAACCAAGCATATAGTTAAGCTTCTAGGGAATTTACCCCTAGCTTTAAAGATTGCTGGTGGCACATTAACAAATCTACTACAGAAGAAAAGAAATCGTAATCCTAATCTTCAAAATAACCTCGAAAATTATCTAAAACAATTAGAAGAAGCAAAAGAAAAATATCAATTACCTAAGATTTTATCTGAAGAAGATGAAAATATTGATAAAAGTATTTGGGTATCTTTTATGTTAACTTTTGACCAACTTGAAGATAAAAAAGCTAAGTTTTTTCTCTGTTTAAGTATTTGTCCATCTGAGAAATTTTCTCTAGATGAAGCAGACTCTATTGGAAAAGCTATTGAATTAAAACATGAAGATGATGTAGATAATCATATAGATGCTCTTGTGGATGTTTCTTTAATTGATGAAGTTCAGGAGCAAGATGAAGATAATTATATTTATGAATTTCATCCTCTTATCCATCAATTTGCTGCATATAAACTTAGAGAAAATCCCGATTTAAAGAAAAAAGCAGAAGAAGAATATGCTCAATATTTTATTGATTTAGTTAAGAATAATAGAAAAGATATAATGACGCATTTAGAGTCCATACTTTACGTCGCTAAATTACTAAAAGAAAAACAAATCTGGGAATATAATTTTGCTCAAACTGTTTTGGACGATTTAAAATATGGTCATAGCAAGAGTCGAAAGTTGATTTGCAAATTTGGAGTTGATATTGCTACTGAATTTTATCAATTAGCAATACAGTTAAAGAAATGGGAAGAAGCTATTGACTTTGGATTTGCTAAAGAAGATTTTTATAGAAATTTGAATAACTATCAGCAAGCAATAGACACCCTGGAAGAAATGCAAGAAATATTGATTAATATTGAACCTGAAGAAAAACGCAAATTACAGGAAGCTAAACTATTAAATAAAAAAGGGGGATTATGGCAACGAAAACGTGAATATAAAAGAGCGATGGAGGATTTTAATACAAGCTTAAAAATTGGAAAAGAGTATAATTTTGCCACACATATTGCTATGGTACTTAATAGTCGAGGTAATTGCTACAAAGCACAGGGTGAATTAGAAGAGGCCAAAAATGATTGTGAAAAAAGTAGGATACAAGGTAAGATGTGGTACAACCAAAAAGATCCTAAAGAAAAGAGTAAGGCAGAAAAACATCTAGGAGAGGTTTTAACAACCTTAGGTGGTATTTATCGGAGTTTAGGTGATAAAGAGAAAGATCAACAACAATCACAAAAGTATTATGGGCAATCTCAAATATATCTCCAAGAAAGTGTTAGTATTCGTGCAGATCGAAAAAACAGAAATGAACGAGACAGTCTCAAAGATTTAGCTTTTTCGTTAGATAACTACGGACAAACTCTTGGTAAATTGAGACTATATGAAGATGCAGAGAAAGCTTTTCATGAGGGAATTAAAATAGAAAAACAAAGAGAGAATAAAGGAGGTGAAGGACTTATGTTACATAATAAAGGCAAAATGTATATGGATAAACCGGACTACAAACAAGCAATTCATAATTTTACATCAAGTCTTCAGAAGTTAAATAGTATTCATGATTATCGAGGTATGGCAATGGTTCATAAAAGTTTAGCTAAAGCTTATAAAGATATGGGTAAGCGTGAATCTGCTCTTTATCATTCTGCTCTTTATCATTGTGATCAAAGTATTGAAATTAATGAAAATAAAATAAAGAATAATCGAAAAGAACTGAACCAATTATATAGATTAAAAGATGATATACGTAGAATGAAACAATGAAAGTTTTAATATTCAAGATAAAAAAATTAATTTAGATTAAGTCTTGTTCTTGTAATAAATTATTAATCCAAGTTTGCTCATTTTCTGATAGATTATCTAAGGTTTGTTTTTGATAATTAATTGCTAAGTCATAACTCCCTTTTTCATAAATACTATGTAATAACTCTTGTAAAGGAATTAAAGGTGCTTCATCTTCTGGTTTTAAAACTAAAGGAATAGAAGGAATTTCTTGTGCTAAATTAAAGGCATATAATTCTGCTTTGGGGCGGTTATAGCTTCGACTAATTACAATACGATAATCTGATTTTATTCTATCATCTACATTCATCGGCATCACCTCACCTTTTCGTAACAAATCTATTTCTATTAAGTGAGTTAAACTCATTAATACTTGTTCTCTTTTTTTTAGATACTTGTTTCTTCCTTCCCCTACTTTTTTATTTTTAGGTGATAAGATTTCAATAACTGTAACGACTTCTTGAGTTTCTACATTTTTGACTTGTAAATACCATTCTTTAACGGTTTCTGGTTGGGGAATAGTAATAGGTAAGGGTTGAACTTTCGGAGGTGCAACCGCAATATTAGATGAGGTTTCGCTTGAGTTTGAACTCGGACTAAAAACAATATTATCGGGAATACCGACTAATTCTAAGTTATCATCATTATTAGTGTCTGTATAAACTCTTTGTTCCATAGAAATACGATATTTTGGTCTTAAAATAGGGTTCATATAATCTGCTATCGCAACAATTAAATGAGTATGAACTTGTGACCAAAATAGAGGAAGTTCTAAGTAAGGGTTCATTCCAGGAAAAGGGGAAGGCATAATTGATCTCCTTAATTTGTACAGTCTAGAAAACTATGTTACGATTCGCTTTCGTCAGTTAAGATGACATCTTCATATATTAATTCAATGGGACAATTAAATTGAATTGATTCTAGTGTTAACTCTTCATTCTCACTAAAACTGTACAATTCCCAAACCCCGTTATCATTGATACGAAAACACTCAATTAATTGTTGATCAGCACTCACTAAAACATATTCTTTCAATGTTTCAATTTTCCGATAGTTTCTAAATTTTTTACCTCTATCAAATCCTTCGGTACTCGGTGAAAGCACTTCAATAATTAAACAAGGATGTTGCAGAAACTTGAATGCTTTTTGATCCCTTTCATCGCAACTAACAACCACATCAGGATAATGATAGGAACCTCTTTCTGATACCTGTACTTTAACATCAGCGATTAATACTTTACATCCTTTTCCTCGTAAATGATTTCTTAAACTAGAAGCAAAATTAAAGGCAATTTCAGTATGGGGAATGGTTACCCCTGTCATAGCATAAACTTCCCCATCCATATACTGATATTTGAGGGGTTGTTTTTCCTCCCATTCCAGATACTCTTTAGGAGTCATAAATAAAGTGTTCTTTTGCTGCAACCATCTTAAACTATCCTCATGAAAAAATGTATTTTTGAATCGGTAGGGGCGAATGGCATTTGCCCTATTATTTATAATAGGATTACCGCGTTTTTTTGATGATTATTTAACTGAGTTTGACACTCATTTAAGTCAGCCAAAGCGCGATCGCGATATTTACCGTATCTTTCCCGTTTGTTGCGAATTCTGACGGGTAAATCGGGTAAAATACCAAAGTTAGGCGGCATGGGTTGAAAATGTTTCGGGGAAGCACTACTGATAAATTCAAACAATGCACCCATCATCATTGTAGAAGGTAGAGTAATGGGTTCTAACCCTAATGCTATCCTTGCAGCGTTTGTCCCTGCTAACCATCCCCCGGCTGCTGCTGCGGTGTATCCTTCAGTCCCGATGAGTTGTCCTGCGGCCAAAAGGGTGGGACGGCTTTTAAACTGTAGGGTAGGATCAAGTAATTGGGGAGAGTTGATAAAGGTGTTACGGTGCATCACACCCATACGAACAAATTCGGCATTTTCTAAACCAGGAATGAAACGAAATACTCGTTTTTGCTCACCCCATCTCAAATTAGTTTGAAAACCAACCATATTCCATAGTTTACCCTGTTTATCTTCTTGTCGTAGTTGTACAACAGCGTAAGGTCGTTTTTCCTTGTTTTCGGGATCACGAAAGTCTCCTAACCTTGCATCAAATAAACCGACGGGTTTCAGTGGTCCATAACGCATGGTATCTTCTCCCCGTTGGGCTAATTCTTCGATAGGGAGACATCCCTCGAAAAATTTAGCAGTTTCTCGTTCAAATTCTTTTAATTCCGCTTGTTCTGCCCTACAAAGTTCGTCACGAAACTGTAAATATTGTTCTGGGTTGAGAGGACAGTTAAGATAAGCTGCTTCTCCTTTGTCGTATCGGGAGGCTAAAAAAGCGATGTCTCGGTTAATGGAGTCCCCCACAATTATTGGGCTGGCTGCGTCAAAAAAGCTCATATAAGCCATGCCGGTCAACTGTTGTAACTTTTCTGCCAAAACGGGGGAAGTCAGGGGGCCAGTGGCTAAAATAATGATGCCGTCTGAGGGTATTTCCTGGACTTCTGAGCGTCTTAATTCAATTAAAGGGTGATTTTGTAAGGTTTGGGTTAATTGATGGCTGAAGACCCCTCTATCCACCGCTAAAGCACCACCAGCAGGGACGGCGTGTTTATCGGCAGTTTGGATGATGATGGAGTTGAGGCGACGTAATTCTTCATGGAGAAGACCGGCTGCGCGATCGCTGGACATGGCACCGAAGGAGTTACTACAGACTAATTCGGCTAATTCTTGGCTATGATGGGCGGGACTGGTGCGAATAGGGCGCATTTCGTGCAGTATTACAGGGATGCCAGCTTGTGCTACTTGCCAGGCGGCTTCGGTGCCGGCTAACCCTCCACCAATTACTTGAACTTTTGCGGTTGATTCTGTCATTAATTAGGTTTTAGTTTCGTTTTTGTTCTGTTTGAATACTTTTATTTTAGTGTAGTTTAATTATTTGTTCTATCTGATAGTCCAGGTTTAGTATAGAAAGTAGTATCAACTATATTATGAGTCTTTTTTCTTTTTCTTCTTCTTCAATCATTACTACACCAACTAAGTAAATAATTGCTGCTTTGACCATTCTAAGTAAAAAATAAGTTTCTTGTTGCATTTGTTCTAAATTATAGTTTTCTTTTGATTCATCTATGACTTTATTATTATGTAAAATAATTCCTTGATGTGTTATATAATCCCTTAAAATTTTGAATGGATAAAAATCTTCATATTTTTTATCATAGAGGTTTTTTCTTAGATTCACTAATGCCTTTAAGTAAGGATTATATTCTAGTTTTTCAAAAATAATAGGATTCAAGCTATTATCAAAACTTTTTTTATATTTCAATTTTTCATACCAGACATTACTCCACATAACTTTAGTTGGATCATTACCAAGTTCTAAATATAAGTTGAAAAATCCTGCAAATTTATCTAATAAATCTACAGCGAGACGTAAACTTGTTTTTAAAAACCCACTTCTTAAACCAAAGTTAGCAGAATCTAATGTATCAATATATTCAGTTATCTCACTAACTTCAATGAGTTCTTTATCTTGAGAAAAACTTTGATAATATAAATGTCTAGCTGTAGAAAATTCTTCCTTTATACTATTCCAAGTATAGGCTAAATTTATATCATGCTCCCAAAATCTCTTCGCAAAAACAAGATCATCTTTATATTCAGATGGACAATTAGTAAGTCTTGGATTCACGGTTAAAAGTAAGCGGTCATCTTTTACTTGTTTCAAAAAAGATGAAGGTTCCCAAGTGTGAACTTTTTGCCATCCTATCATATATTTTTCAAGAAATTTTGTTTCCCCAGGATTTAAAGACTCAAGATATTCTTTAGTTTGACATAGCAAGAGCATGATTTGGATAAATTTTTAAACAGTCATAATAATAATCAATAGCTTCAATATAGCGTCCAAAGTATCTCAGAAGATTAGCATAATTAGTTATTACGCTAGATGAAAATTCAGGATCAGATAAGACTTTTTTACGATTTAAAAGTACCTTTTGTAAACATCGTTTTTGTTTTAATAATGCTTCTTCAATTTCATTTTGATCAGTAACTGGATTAAGTAAATTTGCTCGACTAGAATAACCATTTGATAGGTTATATTGTAAATATAATTCATAGTTTAATAAATTTTCTTCATCATAATTATCTAAGTTATTGAGTTCATTTTGAATAATATCAATACCTTGATTAATAATTTTATAATTCTTAATCACTTCTCCAATATTAATTAAAATGCCAGAGCAAGCAAAATTTATGTCTTGAATATCTGGATACTTATCTAATAAAACTTGCGCTTTTTCTAAAGCTTTGTCGTACTCGTTTGCATTATAAAGCTCAATTAACTCCTCAAGTTCCTGAAAATAATCTTCCATATTCTTAGTTTATATTTTACTCAATTGTAGCATTTCTGAATTATATTGTAGATTTTTACCATATTCTAGCAGTTTAAACCTTTAAGATGGTGGGTTACGACGGATAATAATGTTCTAATAATTACCTAGATTTTAGCCACCTAACCCACCCTACGATTATTTTACTTAATCATAAATTAAAAAGGAATCCAATCAACAACATTAATCCATTCTTCTGCTTCGCTTGTCTCCCAAATCATAATTAATTCTTTGGCTAATTCTCCTATCTTGGTCATAGGACATACCCAAAAAAGTCCCCATATTTTTTGATTGTTCTGCCAATAGTCTTCTAAATGATCAGGCATACTGGTACGATTATCGGTAACTCATAATCGTTGAGATAATCCTAAATATTGTAAAACATCAGGTCAAGAGTTCCTAATGGGGAGGAGAAGGATTTTTAAGAGATTCTTGATAATGAGATTCTTTCCACTGCTTTATCCTTAATAAATAAGCATCAAAATAAATAAGCATCAATGTCCTTCTTGTTTTGGAGATAATAGGTAATGGTAGCGTAAATTTTCTCTAAACTTAAATCAGGATAAACTGCCTTAATTTCTTCTGGTGTATATCCTTCTAAAAAATAGAATAAGACGTTATCAATTCCAATGCGATGACCTTTAATACTGATATCGTCTTCAGAAATGAATAAAAAATAATCTTCTAATTGCATTCGTGATTGTCTCCTTAACTCATCTACAGTGCTTATCCTGTTGGGTTACGACGGATAATGAGATTTTAACCATGATCTGTATCTTAGCCGCCTAACTCACCATACGCTTTGAGTTAATATGTACTGCCTGTAAGTTGTGTTGGGAATACTGTTTTTATTTTGTCTATAGAGTTACGTCTATATGACCCTATATATACGCACTCCATTCCTATCTTACTTTTCAAATTTATAATAACATATTTTTGATCATTTTTTTCGAGGTATACCCCACTGGGTTTTGTGGACTAAAAAGGACTATATCTAAAGAAAATATTAAGATTTTTGATCTTTTTGCTTAAATGTCAGGAAACCTTGACAGAATACAGATTACAGTAAATAGTTTTGAATTAAAGTGAAAATTAAAGACATTGTTAGTATAGTGAATTTAGCGATATTTAAGGAATATAAAAAAATGAAAACCATAGACATCAATCAAGCATTACCTCAGCTCAAAGAACTTCTAGAAATAGCAGCAACAGGAGAAGAGATTATTATCACTAAAAACAATAAACCAATAGTAAAATTAACTTCAATTCAACCCTCAAGTCAAGATAATTCCTTGAGTAACAATTTTGATGAAACCTTAGAAGACTTAATTAAACAGAGTTCTGAACAAGATCAACAATTAACCCCCGAAGAAAGAACTCAAAACTGGTTAGCTTTTCTGGAAACGTTACCTAAACAAACTGCTAATTTACCCAACGAAGCTTTACACAGAGATACCATGTATGATTAACTAATGGACTATTTTCTAGATACTAATATTTTACTAAGAATTGCTGATACTTCATCTTCACGACATTCTCTTACGATTACAGCTATTACTCAGCTTCTTAGTCAAGGGAATAAATGTGTGATTAGTTCCCAAGTGTTAATCGAATTTTGGGTAGTAGCAACCCGTCCCCTTGAAGTTAATGGTTTAGGATGGACTCCTGAAGAAACCGCTATAAAAATTCGTCAATTTATTGCTCAATTTCACTTGCTTCCAGAAAGTCAAGACATTTTTTCTCAATGGTTTAAATTAGTCACTCATCACAATATTAAAGGTAAACGAACTCATGATATTAGACTTCTAGCAGTTATGATTGTTTATAATATTCCTTGTTTACTCACTTTTAATCCTAATGATTTCATTTCTCTTCCTAATATCACCATTATTCAACCTCAAAACCTTATTATTAATTAGTTTTTAAAAACCTCTTGTTTGGCTTATTTTACGAAGATGGTGGGTTACGACGAATAATAAGATTCTAACCATAACCTAGAATTTAGCAGTCTAACCCATCCTACGGTTTGAGTTTATGTGTAGCGTCTCTATGTTGCTTTAAGAATGCTGTTTCTATTTGAATCATAGACTTAACTATATGTGACCTTATATATACGTAGTCTATCTCTATTCTACTCTCCAAATTAATAATAACACATTTTTGATCATTTTTTTCGAGGTATACCCCACTGGGTTTTGTGGCTTAAAAAAGACTACATCTAAAGAAAACATTAAGATTTTTACTCTTTTTATTAAAATGTCAGGAAAACATGACATAAGCATAAATAGAGTATAATCTGAACAGTTTAATGTTTCGGTGTGAATAAGAGGTATAGACAAGGAATAACCACTAAAGCGATCGCTGTAGCAGCCACTAAACCGAAGATAATAGCACTACATAAAGGCATCCATGTAGGATCACTCAAAGCTAGAGGGATTAACCCGATAATGGTGGTAATACTGGTGGTTAGCACCGGTCTTAAGCGGTCAGCGACTCCTTTGGCTGCAGCTAAACGTAATTTTATTCCTTCTTGCTGATAACTGTTCATGGTATCGACCATGACGATCGCATCATTGACCACAATTCCCACTAAAGCAATAATCCCAATAAAAGCGGTAAAGGAAAAAGCGATATCTGCAAGGAAAAAGCCTCCAACGGTTCCTATTAAAGCAAAGGGAATGGTGAGTAAAATAATAAAGGGTTGGCGAAACGATCCCAGTTGCAACACCAGAACTGCAAACACCAGAAAGATAGCCAAGGCTAAGGCTTGACCGGCAGAGCCAAAGGTTTCCGCTTGGTCTTCGGTTTCTCCGCCAAAACTATAATCATAACCTTGGGGCCAAGATTCTTGTATTTCTTGTAATTTAGGCTGTAAATCCGCTAAAATTTCCCCCGTAGTCCGATTTTCATTCTTGGCCAAGACGGTAACAGTGCGTTGTCCTCCGCGACGGGTAATAGATAAAGGGGCTTCGGCTTGGACTGCTTCAATCACTGCTCCTGCGGAAATCACTTCTTCTTCTGGGTTTGAGGTAAAGAAACGGGCCGATAACAACTCATCTCGACGGGTAGGGCCGCCTACTTCGCCGTCACGGGAAGGCCAAGCAGTGCTAAGGAGAATTTCTAAGTCTTCCTCGTTGCCACCGATGACAAAATCACCAATATCCACCGCTCGCATATAATATTGAGCTTGAGAAGCCAGTTCATCTTCGCTTAACTCATAAAATGAGAGTTCTTCTCGCTTGGGAATTAATCTAAGGTCAGGCTGCAAGGCTCCTAAATTATCTCGCACGTCGGTTGCTCCAGGTATTTGTCTGAGAGTCATTTGCACTTGTTGAGAAATTTGCCTGAGTTGGCTTAATTCACTGCCGGTAATTTCAATTTGAATGGGGTCGCCACTTTCTCCTGCTTGTTGAGCATTTAAGACTAAAGCAGCCCCAGGATATTGATTAACGGCTCTTTGTAACTCGTTGCGTAAATCATCTAAATATTCAAAGGATAACTGCTCTCGTTGGTTTTCAGGGAGAAACGTACCTGAAAAACCTACTAGATAACTGCCCTGAGCGGGTTGCAGTTCTCCTGATGCCACTAAGTTACTGCGCTGTCCCGTATATTTAATGACGCTATCGAGATAGTCTTTTTCTCGTAAAATCTCTCCTAGGTCGTCGGCTACTTCTTGGGAAACATTTAGGGTTGTTGTCGGTGGTAGTTCTACATTGACACTAAAGTTACGTTGATCACCTTTGGGAAAAAATTCTACGGAAATTTGACTCAATAAGGTCATCACGCAGAAAAAGAGAGCAATGGTTCCCAATACCCAAGCCCAAGCTGTTTTTTTACTTTTAACGGTATAATTAAGACTCCAATTCATCCAACGAGCCGAAGCTGCTTCACTTAAACGGTCAATGGTTGATTTCTTTTCAACACTTCTAATATTGCCTAACAGGTAACGAGACAGAGGAATATCAATTAAAATTGCGATCGTAAAACTTAGGATTAAACAAATAATTGCGGTGTAAGGCAATAATTCAATAAACTTTCCCAAAGTACCGCTAATGGCTAGTAAGGGAAATAGGGCTAAAATGGTGGTTAACTGTCCTGCAAAGGCCGGTGGTGCGTAAGTTTTCACTGTTTTTAATGCAGCTTGGTTAAAGGTCATTCCCTCAGCAAAAATAAACTCGTGCATTCCTTCCATGACCAAGATAAAAACATCCACCAAGATACCCAAGGCTAACACCATACCAATGAGTACCATATTATTAAGGGTTTGCCCCGTTAACCACAGCACCGCCAACGTTCCTAAAAAAGCTAAAGGAATCGATAACCCGGCAATTAAGGCTTCACGCCAAGAAAGGGCAATAAACAGCACCACAAAGACTGCGGCCATGGCTTGTAGGGCATTGGTAAATAAATTGCCCAACTGTTCCCAAATAATATCGGATTCATCGGCAATTACCTGATATTCCATACCTCTCGGCCAAAGATTCGGATTTTGCTCAATTTGCTCCACAGCAGCCAGAACCCGCTCAATGACTTCAATGGAATCTTGTCCAGGCACTTTTTTAATACCTACACTGACCACAGGTTGATAAGTTTCTCCTTGGGTACTAATAAAGGCACGGGTTTCTTCTTGGTCGAGTTCTCGCTGTACTTCAGCCAGTTCACTTAGGCGCACCACTCGCCCTTCTAAACGAGCAATGGGTAAATCTTGTAATGCTTCTACACTGCGAAAACGACCGTAGAAGCGCACCTGTGAACCAATTAAATCACTTTCTATCTCTGAGAGGGGAACATCTTGGTTAGCATTACGAATTTCTGTGGCAACGGTAGTCGGAGAAATACCGAGTGTTGCTAAACGGAAGGGGTTCATTTGCACATTAATCACCTCTTCTCGCGCCCCTCCCAGGTTGACCTCACTGACCCCTGCCACCTGTTCTAAATTGTCTTGAATGTCCTCTGCGGCTTGGGAAATCACCGTTTGATCGATGTCTCCAAACAAGGCTAAGGTAAGGATAGGGGCATCATTGACGGAAACCTGTTCTACTATAGGTTGCTCGGCATCTTCGGGTAATTCGGGTTCTGCTTGGGCTACCCCTTGGCGTAATTCTTCAATGGCTTCATCTGGGTCGGCCTGGGAGGTAAATTCTACATTGATGACGGAAAATCCTGCATAGGAAGCACTTTGAACTTCCTTAACATTCTCAACAGATGTAATTTCTGTTTCTATTTCAGAAGTAACTTGTTGTTCTATGGTTTGGGGGTCGGCTCCTGGCCAGGTGGTGGTGACAGTGGCAACGGCAATATCAATATCAGGGTTGGACTGTTTGGTCATGGAAAAATAGCCCAAAAGACCCCCCACTACCATCAACAAGGTTAACAAAATGGCAAAAATGGTATTTAAGAAAAAAAATCGTCCGAATCGGGAAGTTTTTACCTGATTATTTGAGGTATTATGTCCATTATTATTGCTACGAAACTCTTCTTTTAACTCGCTCATTATCCACCCTGATTAATGACTTCAACAGCAGCCCCGTCCACCAGTCGGTTTTGTCCTTCGGTTACCACTAACTCCCCAGGTGTCACCCCATTAATAATTCCTTGTTGAGTAATCCCTGTAATACCTAACTCCACCTCTCGCTGCTCAACCATGCCGTCATCTTCGTTCACCACAAACACATAGGGAATGCGATCGCGTCGTACAATGGCATTGATGGGAACAGTTACGGCGTTGGGGTTTTCCGACACAGCGATCCAAGTTAATACCTGTTCTCCATGTCTTAGGGTTTCTGTGGTGCTTGGATTAAGACGAATTCTTGCTTCTATGGCTCTTCCCCCAGGACTAATGGCAGGGTTAACGGCAAAGACTTCACCTCTAGCGCGGGCATTAGAAATTAACGTTTGTTGAGAACTGGCCGCAGCGTTTACTTTTGTTTCTGAGGCAATGACAGCGTTTTGACCTGCTTCAACTTGTTCCCCTGTGGGCCCTGCTAAATCCACGAACACTTCATATTGGCTGGGATCAATAATAACCATCGGAATTCTTTCTAAAATGCCTTGATAATCTCCCCCTAGTTGAGACGTAACGATTTGCGGGGAAAAGTATTCTCCTTCTGAAATATTGAGATAGGCAATAATGCCATCAAAAGGTGCATAAATACTGGCTCCTTCTAAAGCAACTTCAGCTTGAGATAATCTCGCTTGGGCTGTGGTAATGGCGGAGTTTTGGGCTTCTACCTGTTGCTGTGCTGCTTGCACTTGAGCTTGAGCCGCTTCTACCTGTTGCTGTGCTGACTGTACTACTGCCTGAGCGGACTGAACCCCTGCTTGAGCATCTTCTAGGGTGTTTTGACGTTCATCAAATTCTATTTCAGCGATCGCACCCTCTTCAACGAGCGTTCGATAACGTTCTAAGCTGGTAGCAGCTAACCTTCGGGCTGCTTGGGCATTTTGTTGTTGGGCTTGGGCTTCTTGTACCTGAGAACGGGCTTGAGCAACCTGGGCGCGAGCTTGAGCTACATCAGCAATGGCGGCCGCCTTGTTTTGTTGTGCTTCGGTAATAGCTGCTTGGGCTTGAGTGACATCTGCGGTGAGTTCCCTATCATCAATGCGAGCTAATAATTGTCCTTTCGTCACGCGATCGCCTTCTCGAAGTCTTCTACCGTCTTGGTTACCCAGATAGGTGACATCCCCTTCTACGTCAAAGGTAAGATGTTGATAGTCTACGGCTCTAATAGTACCTTCGCTAGATATCCAAGCGCGGAGGGGTTCGCGGTTGGCAGTGGCAACCCGTACCGAGAGGGGAACCGTTTCGGTGACCGTTACGGGTTGGTCATTGTCTCGAAGACGAATGACTGTGACTCCCCCTAAGATGAGTAATAAACCAAATACTGGCAATAACCACCATAGTTTTTTAATGTTTGTATTCTGCTCTTTTTTATTAGAGGTTTTCGGTGTTTCTTGATATTCTGAGGGTATATTTTTGTCTAATAATTGCTCAGTATCTCTATAGTTTTGGGATCTTGATGGAGGAATATTTGAGGACAAAGGGTTTTGAGTCTGATGATTCATAAAATAAGCTTGATAAAATATCTAGCTAATATAAATAAATTAGATAAAAATTCAATGATGATCAGCAACTAATTTCATTGTCATCATTCTTTAGAAGTTTCAACATCCCCTATTAGAGAGACTTTGACAAGTTCTACAATTCTGAAGCAACAATGCAACGGAACTTTTGTAGCACTACGAGCTATGGAACGTGGGAACAGGAAAAATTAACTGGTTTAATAGTGGCGGTTGAAAAGATTAAGGTTTTTTTGGTACTCATCCTTAAGCATTTCACAGTTGATAGATATTTAATTTAGAATAATTGAAGGCTAATGATTTCTAGCCTTGTTGATTTATTTTACCCTCATTGATGACAGTTTACTTAATCAATTTCATGATGCAGCAATTAAGGACAATATTGATTAAAAAAGTAACTTCTTTTCGTTTCTTAATTTTTAAGATTTTTATTAGCTTTATTTTTTGTGTATTGATTATAATTACTACTTCTCCTGTAATTCAAACACAAGACCTTGTCTTTGGTTCCAAATCTTCTACTTCTGCAAAACAAGTTGAAGATTCCGAGTTAAATAAACTGGAGTCCAATCCTGAACTTCACAATTTCGCCCAAAGATTTAATATTAGTGCTAAAGAAGCAGAAAATTTACTTGAAAAAAAACAAGAATTATATGCGCTTGGTTTATTTAGTTTATCATCAGGTAAATTAGGCAATATTCAATATCGGGCTGTTAAATTAGATGGTCGTATTGTTTTGCCTGTTGCAGGCAATATTGAAGAAAATAGTAATATTTTGAAGGCTCGTGTTAAAAGAATTGAAAACACTCTAAATGAAATTGTCAAAAGACATATAAAACCTGATGAAATGAGGGTTTTTCCGTCTATTCTTAATCAGGAAACTGTGTTAGTTATTTCTCGAACCAATCAATCTGGAAATAATGATTCTACGCTAAAACAAAAATGGTTATTGATGACTATCACAGAAGCAGATTCTCGACTCTATGGACTTCCCATTTCTGAATTAGCAAAAATTGGTTCTCAAGTTGTTAATGATGCGCTAGAGAAAGCTTGGAAGTTACGTCAACCTCAGTTTATTTTACAGCAAAGTATTATTTCTTTTGGCATTTTTATTTTAATGATAATAGCTAGTTGGTTATTATTTGCCTCACATAAATATTTAGTACCCCGTCAAAAGCACAAAAAATCTATCTTCTGGAACCGTAACCTATTATTAGTTGGACACGCTATAATTTGGTTTCCTGGTATGGGTTTAATTTTTAGAGGTTTTCCTGATTCTTATCAAACTGGTTATTGGCTATTAGACAATACTATTACTATTTCTACTTCAATTATTGCTTTTTTGGTTATTAGTCGAATTCTCGACCTTATTGTTAAATTTACTGAATCACAGGAAACATTAAAATCTATTCCCATTAGAGTCTTTGTACAACTTTTTTATATTTTAATTATAATTTTATTAATTTTGATTGTTACTTCTAAATCCATTAATCAACCCCTTACTAATATTCTAGCTGCGGTAGGTGCAGGAAGTGCGGTTTTAATGATTGTTTTTAAAGATTCTATTATGGGATTTACTGCTGGTTTACAGTTAGCAGTAAATCCTATGATAGCCTTGGGAGATTGGATTGAAATGCCTAAATATGGGGCTGACGGTTTTATTAATGAAGTTAATTTATTTACCGTCAAAGTGCTTAATTGGGATAATAGTATTACCTCTATTCCTACCTATGCGTTAATCTCTGATTCCTTTAAAAATTGGCGTATTATGTTTGAATTAAAAGTAAGAAAAATTCAACGCGCCGTTTATATTGACATGACTTCTATTAAATTTTGTGATCAAGAAATGTTAGAAAGATTTTCTAACATGAATTATATTGGCGAAGAAATTAAAGAACAATATCAACAAATTCAACAAGATTCTATTGATAATGATAAGTTTTCATATCTTGATGAAAAATGGTTAAGTAATATTAGTGTATTTCGTGCTTATATGATGGCTTATTTACAAGCACATCCTAAAATAAGTTCGGGACCTTATTTTTTAGTGCGTCAACTACATCCCACTGAACATGGTTTACCTATCGAAATTTATGTTTATTGTACCGACACTGCTTGGGCGCGCTATGAAGAGATTCAATCAACTATTTTTGACCATATGTTTTGTATGATTCCTCAGTTTGATTTGAGAGTATTTCAAAGCCCCTCTAGTTATGATTTTACAACCCTTAAAATAGGAGAGAAATAAAAAAAGGGTTTAGTTGTCTAAACTCATCGACATTACCCCAAGTTAATAATTAATTAAGCCCAAATACTTTCAACAGTATAACTACTATTAGGAAGGGCAAAAAAGGAACCATCTACATAACGATAATTTTGATTGAGGTTTTTAATTTGTTCCATATCTTCTACGTCTAAAACAATATTTTGTGCCTCAAAGTTTTCTTGAATTCTCTCAGGGGAAACTGATTTAGGAATAACCACTGTCCCTCTTTCTATTGCCCATTGTATTAAAATTTGTGCGGTAGTTGCTTGATGTTTTTGGGCTATATTTTTAATGACTTCATTTTCTAACAAAATTGGTTCATTATCATTCTTAACGAAATCAGGTCTATCTTTTGAACCGAGAGGAGAATAGGCGGTGAATGCTATATTATTTTTTTTGCAGTAGGTAAGTAATTCATCTTGTTGTAAATAAGGATGACATTCTACTTGATTCATGGAAGGTTGAATACGAGAATTTGCTTTTATATTCTCTAATTTTTTGATGCTAAAGTTAGAAACTCCAATATTTTTAACTAAACCTTCATCAATAGCTTGTTCCATTCCTTGCCATGTTTCTATTAAAGGAACTTCTGATAAAGGAACTAAACCTGACGTATCTTCTGGAAAGTTTACGTTTGGTTTAAAAGCTACAGGCCAATGAATTAGATATAAATCTAAATAATCGAGTTGTAAGAGTTGTAAGTCTTGTAAAGTTTTTTTTAAAGCAGGAATAACATCCTTTTTATAATGTCGATTATTCCATAGTTTGGAGGTAATAAAAATGTTTTCTCGTTTAACAACATTTTCTTGAAAAGATTCTGTTAATCCTTCTCCAACTTCTTTTTCATTACCATAAATTGGCGCACAATCAATATGTTTGTAACCAACACTTAAAGCATATTTTACTGCATTTTTAACTTTTCCAGGTTCTGATTTCCAGGTTCCTAGTCCAAATTGAGGAATGATATTTCCGTTATTTAATGTCAAAGTTTTCATAATTCTAGTCAGTTTATTGAGTGACTGGGATTTGAATTTCGCTACGTTTTGTAGCATCTGGTTTATAAGGGCCGTCATAAAACAAACGGCGAGGTTTTCCTACCATTTGATAAGAAGGATTTTCTGATAGCCAATTTTTTAGCTTTTCTATTCCTTCTTGATAACTTTTGTAGGAATAACCCCCAACTAATCCTAAGCTTACCACTGTCATAGAAGGAACATCTTCTACTGTAATATTATCGGCTATTTCTTGAGGATAAATATCTGTATTTCGATAGAGAAATGATACTGTGGCTTCCCCTGTTTTTTCATTGGTTTCTAAGGTATTGAGAGGGTAACGAGTTTCGACCGGTGCCGTCATAGAAATATTATTACTGCTTATATGTTGATATAAAGAAGAAAAAGCTTGACTTCCTGCTTCAGAGAAATTGCCTGAATAGTAATATGTAGCAGCACGATAAGCAGGATATTGCTTAATTTCTATCTTTCCTGGGGTAGTAGGAGAGGGAAAACCGACAGGAAGTGGCGCACTATTAGCCTGATAAATACCAAAAGCAAACCAAGCGATCGCTATAATACCTAATGGTAATAACAAATAGTAAAATTTCATCCCAAATAAATCAATGATTACCAATAAACTGTAACATAAATACAGTTACTGATGAAAGTCTAAAAACCTAAGTTAGTATACTTTGAAAATAATGATAGAGTCTTTAAGAAGAATAATATTGAAATTCCTTATCCTCAAAGAGATTTACACATTATTAATAGTATTCAAAATGAAAATAATAAGAGAATGGAGAATCTGAAATTGTGATCGAGATCAATAAAAATTAGTACCTAGAACACTGCACTATATATTCTTTTTGCTTTTAAAAGTATTATGTTATACTGAGGAAAATACGGTCAAATATTTTTTTATTACTAATATTTTTTGAGGATGCTTATATTATGCTACGTTTTAAACAAGTCATTCTTTCTTCTCGCGTTATTCAATTTTTATTCGGTTTATTATTGTTTCTTTTTTTAAGTGAAACTTGGCTAAATTATACATCTTTAAATGCAACTACAGCTTTTACTGAATTATGTTTACATCAAGAAAAACTATCAGAAAAAGCGCAGTATACTGTCTCAATTTTATTAGAAAAAGCTAATAATGCCGACTGCGAAATTGCTGGCCGTAACCTAGCAAAGTTAGAACAATTAGACCTATCAGCTACAGCTATTGAAGACTTGACCCCATTATCTTCATTTCAAAGATTAACAGAATTATATTTAGCAGACAATGAAATATCTGATATTACACCTCTGTCATCTTTAAAAAGAATTGAAAAATTAGAGTTATCTAATAACAATATTAGTAATATTACGCCATTATCTAATATGAAAAAATTAGATACACTTTGGATGTGGAATAACCAGGTTAGTAATTTAAAGCCTCTTTTTGAGTTAACTAATATGACTCATCTTTATCTTCCTTTTAATAAAATTTCTATTATTAATCCCATCGCTTCACTTAATAAATTAGAAGTTATTATTTTTGATAATAATAGAATTACTGATATTTCTACTTTATCTAATCTAAGGAATTTACAAGGAATCTCTTTACTTCACAATAATATAAAAGATATTAGCAGCTTAGAAAATCTTGATAAATTAAAGGTTTTTATCGCTGGTGATAATCAAATTCATGATCTGAGTCCTTTATCCAAATTAACCAAACTTAGTCTCTTAATTCTTGACAAGAATTTTGTCAATAATATTACTCCTTTATCAAATCTGTTCAATTTAGAAAAAGTTTATTTATCCTATAATAATATTATTGATATTACGCCATTATCTAATCTTAAAAAACTATCTAAACTTCAACTTAATAATAATAAGATTCAAGATATTTCTCCACTTAATTTATTAACTCAAATCACCTCTATTGATATTTCTAATAACCCTCTTTACAACTTTAATTGCCCCATTAAACCTGATTCGATTTGTAAATTTTAAACTTGTTATATATCAAAAAAATAAACTAAAATATTAGATAATATTGTTTAATTGATTGAAATTTGTTGATTGTTTGTTATCAACTAAATTTGAAAAGAATAAATATTGTTTTATGTTATGCTAAGAATCAGCTTATAATTAGGATAATTTTGATATAAAATAATGTCTGAATTAGGATTTGTGATCATTGGAAGAAACGAAGGACAACGCTTAATCAGTTGTTTAAAATCTGTTATTAATGAGACTAAAAAGTATGATAATGCTCCAATTATGTATGTTGATTCTGGCTCAACCGATGGCAGTATAGAAACAGCAAAATCCTTAGGAGTATCAGTAATTTCTCTAGATAGCGATCGCCCTTTTACAGCAGCTAGAGGCCGTAATACAGGATTTACATGGCTACTCAAACAATATCCTAACCTTACCTACGTTCAATTTATGGATGGAGATTGTACCCTAGCTGATGGATGGATAGAAAAGGCTTTAGAGAAATTAGACCAAAACCCAACTTTAGCCATTGTTTGTGGTAGAAGAAAAGAAAAATTTCCCGATGCGACTGCTTATAACCGTTTAGCGGATATGGAATGGAATACCCCCATCGGAGAAGCCAATGCTTGTGGGGGTGATGCGTTGATGAGAGTCGAAGCACTCCAACAGGTAAAGGGATTCAATGATAGCTTAATTTGTGGGGAAGAACCAGAAATGTGCATCCGTTTACGTGGCCAAGGATGGAAAATTTGGCGTTTAGACCACGATATGACCTATCATGATGCAGACATGACTCAGTTTAGTCAATGGTGGTCCCGTATGGTGCGAAGTGGTTGGGCTATTGCTCAGGGAATGGCCATGTACGGTTTCACCCCTGAAAAGTATATGGTACGTCAGGGGATTAGTAATTGGTTATGGGGGTTGATTTTACCCGTAATGGCTTTGGGGTTAGCTTGGTGGACATACGGTTTAAGCCTGATTTTATTGATAGGGTATCCCCTGTTAGGATGGCGTATTTATCGATATCGTTGCGCTTGTGGGGATAGCAAGTCCCATAGCCGTTTATATGCTTTCTTCTGTGTTTTAGGCAAATTTCCTCAAATTATTGGTCAATTTAAGTATTGGTTGAAAAAATTGCAAGGTCAACCAGCCACGCTGATTGAATATAAAAAATCCCAAGTTGGATAACTTTTTAACCTTAATGATTTATTGTGGCAATCACTAATCATATCTTTTTCCTCTACACTAGGAAAGGCGCACAATGTTAAACAAACTTAGAGATCAAACTGTGTTTAAACGTAATTGGTTACTATCTTTATTGGTGAGTGTGGGAGTTTGGCAGTTCAGTGTTCCGGTTATGGGACAAATGCTTCTACCCTACACCCCTCAACTAAATGCAGAAGAATTGAAAGAGCAAGGCTTACAAGTGGCTGAAGAAGCGGCCCAATTGATCCGCTTTCAACAACATGAGTTAGCCTTATCACGGGCAAAACTAGCCACTCAGTTAGCCCCAAATGAGTATCAACCTTGGTTTATTTTAGGAACGTTATATATTATTAAACAAGAGTTAGACCCAGGGGTAACGGCTTTAGAAAAAGCCTTAGCCCTACAACCCGAAGAAGTGGGCATTAAATTTACCCTAGGAAATGCTTATTTTCAACAAGGGAAATATCAACAAGCGGCCACCGAATTAGAAGAAGGATTAAAGATAAAATCTGATGTCCCTTCAGCGCAGTTTGACTTAGGAAATGCTTATTTTAAACTAGGTCGCATGGGGGAAGCGATCGCCGTTTATCAAAAAGCAGTTGATCAACAAGAAGATTTTTGGCCAGCTATTAATAACATTGGTTTAATTAAGTACGAACAGGGAAATATTAAAGAAGCGATCCAACATTGGGAAAAAGCCCTAGAAATTGATCCTGAACAAGCAGAACCTAAATTAGCTTTA
Organism: Crocosphaera chwakensis CCY0110; assembly: GCF_000169335.1. Classification (GTDB taxonomy): domain Bacteria; phylum Cyanobacteriota; class Cyanobacteriia; order Cyanobacteriales; family Microcystaceae; genus Crocosphaera; species Crocosphaera chwakensis. The sequence continues at coordinate 109,814 of NZ_AAXW01000012.1, read as the reverse complement.
GGGGTTGCTTTGTATGTTCAAGGGCAAAAACAACAAGGACTTGAATTCGGAGAAACTGCCTTAGAATTAGATAGTAATTATGCAGAACTGCAACATCTAAAAGACAATCTCTGGGGAGAAAAATTACTCAAAGATACCCAAACCTTTTTGACGACCCCTCAGATGCGATCAGTTCTCACTCAACTAGAAGGAGAGTCTTCTACAACGACAGAAAATGAAGAACAGACCAGGGATCAGTAATAAAATGGGGATCTTTTCCCTAAACCTTTTCTGTTTTAGGATGATTGGTGATGGTGGTTAAAATCTGATTAACGAATTGTTCGTGATCGACCACCGGTTTAGAGATATAACCATCAGCCCCGCTTTTTTCTAGGAAATGTTCGCGATCGCCTTCCATAGCGTGGGCAGTTACTAAAATTACGGGTAAATTAGCGGTTTTGGGATCAGCTTTGAGAAATTGGGTAATTTTGATCCCATCAACCGATTTCCCTTTATAAACACTATGGGAAAGAGACACATCCATCAGAATAATATCAACTTCCCCTCCTTTGGCAATTTTCATCACCTCTTCTACGTCTTCTGTCCCTTTAACAGTTAAACCCCCTCGTTTGGTGAGAATTTTTGAGAAGACACGAAGATTAATCGGATCATCTTCTACAATCAAAACTGTGGTCATCGGTATCTATTTAACCTCTTGTTATTATTGGGAAAATTCTCAAGCTATAGCTTATGTTACCCTGATTGCCTAGTTAACATAACAATCTTATAGCAGTTCTCTTATCTTGTGAGGTACACGGGGGATCGCTTTTAGGCAATAGGCAATAGGCAATAGGCAACGGGGAACAGGTAATAGTAAGAAATTAAAAATTAATCTGATTAGAGTAAGAAGCGATCTAATTAATTAAATTTGGATAAAAAGCCTTTAACAGTTTCATTAAAGGGAGTGGGTTCAACTAGAAAAGCCCAATGGTTTCCAGGGACTTCGGCAATTTCTAACTGTTTTAAATAAGTTTTATAGGGCTTCAGTTGCCATGCTGTTCGATTCAGTCCTTTTTCGGGTTTAATAAATAACGTAGGAATATCAATATCTTCAGTGAGTCCTGCATATTTCATCACTTCTTCAAAAATTTCATCTCTGGCTTGTTTAATAAATTTACTTCCCCATTTCCCTTGTTCTTTTTCTTCCATTCCTAACTTAAATACTTGCTGTTGTAAAGGAGTCCAACCTTGATATTGTTTCAATCCACGGGCTAAGGTTTCTGCTTCTTCGTAGCTGTTGAATGGGCCAATTACTTTCAAAAACGGTAAGGTTTTGTAGAGAATAGGGAAAGTTACTTTAAACCATGAAGGCATTTTATCAATAAAAAAAGGATCAATTAAAATTAAATTTCTAAACCTTTCTGGTTGTTTCGTTACCCAAATTGCTGCTAATTTAGCCGACCAAGAATGAGAAATTATATGAGCGGATTGCCAACCCAAATAATCCATAAATTGGTTTAAATCAGCAATATAATCTGAAAATTTGTAGCCTTTTTTCGGTTTACTACTTTCTCCATGACCCCGAAGATCCGGGGCGACAATATGATAATCTTCAGCTAAATAATCCCCTAAACTAGACCAGACAAAAGCATGATCCACTAACCCATGTAATAATAACAAAGGTTCTGTCCCTTGATTCCATTCGAGATAGGACAATTCCACTTGAGATAGTTTAATATTTTTCCGTTCAACCATTTACAAAACACATTCAACTAACGGTTTAAATAAAGAAATAAACTTAGACTGATTAACAACTAAAGAAGGAATTGATTTTTTACCATAGTTTTCACCAATGGTTAAAGGGAAAAAAGCAGTATTTTCTAAGAAAATAAAACTCCCTCCGGCTGCTTGAACAATGACCCAAACGGCTGCAATATCCCAAATTTTAGGGGTTGCTTCCACGCCTCCTACTGCAGCACCAGAAGCTACCAATAATAGATTATAACTAGCTACTCCAATCATACGAATTTTACAAGGAAAAGGCTTTTGCAACACCTTGAGACTGCGCGCACAAAGATTAAATAGATGACTTTTGCTAGGGGTGTCTTCACTGGTGGTAATGGGTTGACCGTTACAATAGGCTCCTGTTGGTCCTGTTAATCCTGAGTCTCCGTACCAATAACCGTAAAAAGACTGTTTGAGGGGGGGAAGATAGACAAACCCAAATACTGGGGTTCCACGATAGAGCAAACCCAAAGAAATGGCCCAGATGGGAACGCCTCTGGTAAAGTTGGTGGTTCCATCGATGGGATCAACGATCCAACACCAATCTTGATCAGGAAAAATATGAGTGGTTTCTTCAGTTAAAATTCCGTGAGTAGGAAATTGTGAGGCGATCGCCTCTCGAATGGTTTGATCGGCCCAGTGATCGGCTGATGTGACCAGAGAACCATCGTCTTTTGCATTTGGGGAAACATTTCCTGCTTCTTCTATTAAGGTGTCTGCGATCGCTGTTGTGGTCTTTTTACAAAAGTTTAAGACCTCAGACCAAAATTGTTCCATTTTATCCAATCGAAAAACCTTTTATTTTAAAGATATCTTCTCAACGATAGAAGGGATGAGAGCAGAAAGCAAGTACACTTAGATATTAACCATCAGTAAAAATACTTAATTTATTAACATTTTAGATTACCAGAAAACTCTCTGGCCAAATTTGTATAAAAGTGTTATGCTAGTAAGCAATTTTTAAGGCTAACTATATTTACAATTTTATCTACTTCAATTTATCCCTGTTTGAAAATAAAAATAAGAGATTTTAAATGCTATCAACTGATACTAAAAAAATTACCATTTTTCGTAACTATTTAATTCTTATGGCAACCTTAGCCATGATGATCACTGGATTAGGTGATCTTTTTAAGCATCCTGATCGGTTGGGACAACAAGATCGTCTTCAAAATTATGGCCGTTTTGTTAGTGGCGTGGTTGTTAATCAAGCCCAAAAAATCGGACGATAATTTGTTATTAAGATTGACTTTTATCGATAAAAACCTCTTTTTCTAAGGCTTTTTGCACTTCTTGACCTAATGATTTGGCTAAAGATTCCATATCCTTTAGGTTTCCTAAAGCTTCCATCGGAATTTTAATCGAAACAGCAACCCAGGGAACCCTTTTATTTTTTAATTGTGCTTTTTGATCAGCTAAAAACCACTGAGAGGGTGAATGATGACCTCCACCTGGCCAAGCATACCATTGAAGTACAGCATAAGTTTTTTGATTCCAAGCTTGAAACCAACGAGCCGTAATTGAATGATTTGGCTCTATTTCTGAGGGAAATTTGAGGGTTTGAGAACTATCACTTTTCCATTTTTCTATCCCTTGTAAATCAACCCATTCTACTTCTGGATGATCTTTGTAATATTTTTGCCCTTTCAAAGCAATAACAACTGGCTTTTGTCCTGATTTTTCAATAACTTGAAATGACCAAGGATAATTATTTATTGAGAGTTCTTTTTGACCGAGGGTTGTCCATCCTGTGAAGTTTAATGATGTTTCAGGGATCTTTCTCATCTGAGCAACTTCTGGAACACGAGGTAATTCAGACCAAGACCATTGTTGAGTCAAGTAGTTAGGAACCGCTACAAATATGATAGCTAAACCTAAAAGACATAGGATAACAACTTGAGAAGTAAACAGTCCTTTTTTAAATTTAAACATATCCTTATTGGGGATCATTTTGGTGATCAAACTGTTCATCAAGATTATCATTATTGACCTCTTCTACAACTTTAGAATTTTCTGAAAAACGATCAAGTAACCAATTGGTTCCAACAATAGTTCCTAACATTCCCACAGAGTAAAGGTCTCCTCCCCAACCCTCGTGGAGAATATCAAAAGCCTTATCCATACCATTACCATGAAAAACCGCTAAGAAGGTATTACGGATAATATTAGCTGTAACACTAATGGTCACGGCTGATACTAATAAAGTAATCACTCGTCCTTTATTTTTAAGATTACCCGTCCAGTCTAATAATAAAAGGGTGACATATAAACTGGTAAAGAGCATTTTTAAACCAGCACAATAAGGAGCCACTTCCACGGGGATGTTATTGACATAAAGATAAATTCCATCTACTTGTGTATTGATACCCAATAGTGTTAATAGAAACCAAGCAACTGAAGCAATAAATTTTTGTAAGGGTAAGGTATAAGGAGTGATTAAATAGGGAATAGCGTTCGGTGTTCCCAAGAAAATTAAAACTAGAGGAAACCAGTTCAGTTTTAATCCAGGTATTCCTTTTAACCAGAGTATAATTCCTGTAATCACAATAGGGAAAGATAAAGAAACTAATTCTCTCGTTCCTGTGATATAAAAAGCTAATCCTAGGGCAAGAAAAAAGCCACCGAGGGGATGAATTTTATTAGGTAGTTTTTGCCACTTTTGGCGATTTCTTCCAAAAATGATATAGGCAGCGTAGGGAAAGCCAATGATGGCATGACTAAAATATTCGTGATCAATATTAATACTTTTATTTAACCAGCCATCATACCAGAAAAAAATAAGCGGAGCATAAAGAACAGTTAAAAAAGCAATTATCAAGACATTGCCTAAATTTCGTTCAATAAATGGATTAATTTTGGAAGTTGTTTGCATTTTTACTAACCTAATTAATATTAACTATAAATTACTTAAATTAACGATAATTGTTCAATCACCCAAGCAATTTGGTCTGACGTAATACCAGGATACATAGGTAAGGATAAAATTTGCTCACAAAGCATCTCAGCTTGAGGAAAATCTCCTAATTGATACCCTAAGCTTTTATAAGCAGGTTGTAAGTGGCAAGGAATGGGATAATGGATGCCGGTTTGAATACCTCGTTCTGCCAGGAACTGTTGTACCTGGTCACGAGACATAGAACAATCTTTGTTAATACGAATAACATAGAGATGATAAACATGACCCTCTTGGCTCAGATTTTTAATAGTAATTATTCCCTTATCTTCCCCTGATTTTAACCCTTGATCATAAATTTGTCCTGCTTGATTTCTCAATTGATTCCATTGAGGCAAATAGGGGAGTTTGACTTGTAAAATGGCTGCTTGTAAGGTGTCTAAACGACTATTTTTACCGACTTCTGTATGGTAATATTTTTTTGGCGCGCCATAATTCCGTAAAGTACGAACCCTCTGAGCAACGTCTTCATCAGAGGTAATTAGCATTCCCCCGTTACCAAAGGCCCCTAAATTTTTACTCGGATAAAAGCTAAAGGCTGCCGCCATACCCACTGATCCAGCCTTATAACCTTCTCGTTGGGCTAAATGTGCCTGGGCAGCATCTTCAAATATAATTAAATCATGAACTTGGGCAAAGTCTAATAACGCCCTTGGGGATACCATTTGACCGTATAAATGAACAGGGAGAATTGCTTTTGTTTTAGGGGTAATGGCTTTGGCAGCTAAGTTTAAATCAATCAGAGCCGTATGAGGATCGCAATCAACTAAAATAGGAGTAGCTCCTGCTTGAATGACTCCCATTACTGTGGCAATAAAGGTATTAGCTGGAACTAAGACATCATCCCCCTGAGTAATGCCACAAGCTTGTAATCCTAAAGCGATCGCATCAGTTCCTGAAGCTACTCCCACACCGTATTTAACACCACTAGCTTGAGCGAATTCTGCTTCAAATTCTTTTAAGGTTTTTCCTAGAATAAAATCTCCCCGTTGAACCACTGTGGATATGGCTTGTTCAATGTCAGCTTGTATGGGTTGATGTTGTAGAGTTAAATCGACAAAAGGGATAGTTTTTGAGGATACGATCATTGATAATAGGTTTATTTTATAGAGAATCTTGAAAGTTGATGCCTCATTGTATCTTATGAACAACGATTAGGCATCGCTTACCAGTTATTAGTTAGGTTAAATGTTACTTTGCTCAAGTCTAAGTAGAATATGTCCTAATTTGTCCGCTTTTTATAAAAATTTCAACCACCAAAATTTATGTTTTGCTTTGTATTGATTAAACCAGTAACATAATAGGTATAGTTGAGATTATTTTGTATTTTTAGGATCAAAGGCATCTCTTAGTCCATCTCCAATATAGTTAATACTTAAAACGGTCAAGAAGATAGCCAAACCAGGAAAAAAAGCAATATGAGGTGCAGTGGTTAAATAATCTTTTGCTTGGAATAACATCTGACCCCAAGTGGGAACATCAGGGGGAAATCCTAATCCTAAAAAACTTAAAGTTGATTCGGTAATAATAGCATTCCCTACCCCTAAAGTAGCTGCTACTATGATAATACTCAATACATTAGGAAGAATATGAATTAATATAATACGGCTAGGTTTTGCTCCTAAAACAACTGCTGCTTTGACAAATTCCATTTCTCTTAATTTTAAAACATTTCCTCTGACCAGTCGTGCAACGGACATCCAATTGAGTCCACCAATAACCAATACAACTAAGACAAAAATTCCTAATTCTGGACCGGCAACTTTTTTAATGGGTTCTCTAAATAAATAGACGACTAATAATAACAAAGGTAGCTGAGGCAACGCTAAAAATAAATCCGTTAACCTCATCAATAAACCATCAACAATTCCTCCGTAAAATCCTGCGATCGCTCCTATGGTTGTTCCTAAAAAAATAGCAACTAACATAGCTAAAATTCCGACAGTGAGAGAAATTCTTCCACCAAAAAAAACCCTTGCTAAAATATCTTGTCCTAGAGAGTTGGTTCCAAAAGGATGATCTAAACTGGGTACACTACTGGCTTGAGAAAAGTCAATTTCATCAATAGAAACCTGATAAATAAATGGTCCAATTAGCACTGATATGATAATAATCGTTAAAGTTATTAATCCAAAAATAGCTAAAGGATCTCGTTTAAATTTTTTCCAAATATAATTCCATTCTTTTTGTCTAATCTTCTCTTGATTTGATTTGTTGCTAGTAAAACTCATATTATTTAAGTTAACAATAATTCAAGTAATTAATAAATAATGGTATCAATTTATTTAAAAAGAATGGTGATTTTATCTCCCCATTGAAGCTGCATTTTTTCTTGTGCGTTACCTCCATTGATCGCAATTTCTATCCAGCCATGACTACCAATTAATGTTATCATTTCTCCTAGGGGAACATCGCTATAAGTTAAACCCGATTGTATCTTTTGATTGTTAATGACAATTGACCAATTTTTATTTTTAACATGATGGGGCAAAATATTAGTAATTAGATTGCCAAAATGATCAATATATTGAATGGAACCTTGTATCTTTTCGTCTGTAATTTGAGGAAATTGTAACGGAAAATCTATTAAACTATCAATAGAAATAACTTCCCCTAGGGCTTCTAAAGGAACGCCAGAGGCTAAATAAGCAGCAACTGGGGCGAAAATATCTCGACCATGAAAAGTTAAACTAACATCCTTAACGCGCCAATAGTCAGTATTGGTTAAAGATACCGCTTTTTTTGCTTGATATTGCGCCAAAATACCACTAAATAAACCGTTATCAGGCCCCACTAAATACCCCTGGGAACACTCAATGGCGACACTGCGTCTCTGACTACCGACTCCTGGGTCAACTACCGCTAAAAACACCGTATCTTTAGGAAAGTAAAGATAGGCGTTCATTAAACAAAATCTAGCGGGCCAGATTTGCTGAGGTGGAATATGGTGAGTCAGATCAATCATGGGTATATTAGGATTAATAGCAGCTATGACTCCTTTCATGATCCCTACATAGCCATCTTTTAAGCCAAAATCTGTCAAAAGAGCGATCGCCTTAATTTTTGATTGTTTCGTCATGGGAATCAATGTCATAAATATTTCTTAATAACTGGCAACAAACACGGACTAGATGTTATGTTAGGAGTAGCACATACCATAAAAATCAATAAAAGGATGTTTACTATGAACAAAATGAGTCAAGAAACGGTAACACAAGCTATCAAAACTCATCGGGAAAGTCTACGAAAGAGTTTACAACATCGCTTAGAAGTTGCTCGGTCTTCTAATAATGATTATTTAGTCCGTCAACTCGAAGCAGAAGCAGCTTATTTACATCTTTAATCTTTTTCTGAGACATCCCTAACCCGCAACACCTTAATTCATAATGGTAGTTCATGCGGGGGGAAACTGAGAATTCTAAAGGGGTTTTCTCTCAATTATTTCAGTATAGTAACTTAGGGCGACCGCTGATAAAAAGATTGATTAAGAATTGAATAATTATTGATTATCAAATCTAAGATTTAATTAATAATTGATACTTATTTATCCATACTGAAATATATAAGTTTTCAGTATTACTTTTACTTTCAAAATATTATTGAGATCATACTAGAAATCGGTAAATTAAACAGTAGTGAGATACACTGTTAGTTATACTTAGGTAATTTATACTAATAATTGAATAAGATTTAAGGGACTTAAACACTCTTTTAAACATCACCTCAACAACACTATCAATCTTCAATGCGTCTGTATTTAAACCCCAAAGATGTATTAATTTTGTGTGAGTATTTGTTTTCCTAAATCTTTTCACCCCAATCTAAAAAGGGATAAAACTTTATGTTTAAGCAACAAAACAATGACAATAGCCTTCATCATATTGTAATTGTTGGCGGAGGTTTTGGTGGACTTTATGCAGCACAGAAATTAGCGAAAGCCGATGTTAAAGTCACCTTAATTGATAAACGAAACTTCCATGTTTTTCAACCCCTACTTTATCAAGTCGCCACAGGAGGGTTATCTCCAGCAGATATTTCTTCTCCCTTACGAGCTTTATTGAGCAAAAACAAGAATACAGAAGTTTTGATGGGGGAAGTAACTCAAATTGACCCAGACCGGCAAACAGTCAAACTTCGTTACCGAGACATTCAATATGATTCTCTCATTTTAGCCACGGGGGTCACACAGAAGTATTTTGACGATAGTTGGGAAGAAAAAGCCCCAGGGTTAAAAACCATTGAAAATGCCATAGAAATCCGTAGAAGGGTCTTTATTGCTTTTGAATCGGCGGAAAAAGAACTGAACCCAGAACGACGCAAAGACTGGTTAACCTTTGTCTTAGTAGGGGGTGGACCAGCCGGGGTGGAATTAGCCGGCGCTTTAGCTGAATTAGCTCACGGAACTTTAAAAGAGGATTTTCGCAATATTGAAACCTCTGAAGCAAAAATCATCCTCTTACAAAGCCCTCAATACATTTTGCCGAATTATCCTCCCCATCTCTCTCTAAAAGCCCAAAAATCTTTAGAACAGTTAGGGGTAACAGTCAAGACAAGTGTGAGAGTCACGGATATTAAAGGACAGTTAGTAACCTATCGTCAGAGTGATACCTTAGAACAAATTCGTACCCGTACCATTCTTTGGACAGCCGGCATGAAAGCTTCTCCCGTTGCTCAGATGTTAGCTGAGTGTGCAGAGGCACAACTGGATAAAGCGGGACGGGTGATAGTTGAACCTGACTTTCACTTAGCTAACTACAAAAATATCTTTGTTATTGGAGATTTAGCCCATTATCCCGATGAAAAAGGAGGAATTTTACCCGGTATCGCTCCTGTAGCCATGCAAGAAGGAGAATATGTCGCCCGTTTTATCTGCAATGGACTACAAAACCGTCCTCCCAAACCCTTTAAATATAGGGACTGGGGTAATTTAGCAGTGATTGGTAAACATCAAGCGGTTGTGGATATGGGTTGGTTAAAATTGTCCGGTTTCTTGGCTTGGTTTGTTTGGTTATTTATCCACGTTTTCTATCTGTTGGAATTCGATAATAAATTAATTGTCATGGTTCAATGGGCGTGGAGTTACTTTACAGAAAGTAAAGGGGCCCGTCTCATTACCACCCCAGGAGAAGACCCCGAAATTAATCTTGAAGATGACCAGGAAACCATCATTTATCAAGCAGCCTCTCTCAAAATGTCCAATATTACTTAAGTTATGACATTACTGTAAGGTGGGCAATGCCCACCCTACAAGGTTTCGTAGTGCTATAGTTGACCCTAACCTTATCAATAATTATTCTTTGAAAAGATTGTAATTTTTTTGTTTTTTATCAAGAGATAACTTGAATTTTGTTAGCATTTTCTAAGAGAATTTGGGGATTAGCTTGTTGAGGAGAAATAATATTAATTTTTCCTTGTGCTTTAATCATTACATTAGGATTAATTAAAAAGTTACGACCAGCTTTTACCGTTTCTAAGTGATTTTTCCAAATGGTTGCTAATTTTTCTCGAATAATTTCAAATTCTTCTGCATCTTCAAAATTCACTAAAGTATAATAACGAGATAATCCTTGAGTTGTAACTTCTATGGCATAAACGTCAAATTTGATTTGAGGACTTTGAGGAAATTTAACTAATTTTCCTGTTAATGTTTCTTCTATTTCGTGCTTTGCTACCAATTGATCGACTACTTTTAAAGGATTTTTAGCTTTTAAATTTAAGTTTAAGTGAGTAGGTTTTTTTGGCCATGATTGTATCGTATAACTCAAATCAATTAAGTCTCCGCGATATAAATCTTTGGTTAATTCTGGATTATTAACAAAAATCGGTATTACTTTATCTTTATATTCGACTACTAATATTTTTCCTTCATTATCAATAGCATGAACTTTAAAAACTGCATGATTTTTATACTTTAAATCTACTGGTATGTTTGCCTGGTATTCATAATTCTTGTAACCTTCTAATCCATTCCATGATTCCATTACTACAGCCGATTTAACTACAATATGGGGCTGTGGACTGGGATTTTTAACTAATTTTCCTTGTAAACAAACTTGGTCATGCCTATCTGTATTTCTTAAAATATCTTGTGTTTTATTGTTACCAGGAATCACAGAGAATTGCTGTGATTTAAAAAAGTTATCAGGATCACGAACGGATAAAACAAATACATTGTCTTGGGGAATAACCCCATGAATTTCTCCTAATAACCCTGTTGTTTCTAATTCGTTGCCTAAGTTGGATAAATTAATTCCTTGATAAGCTTCTTCATGATAAACGCAAGTTTGATCTGCAGATAATGCCGAAGAAAAAAAGGTAATTCCTGACGTTATAATAGTAATCAATAATAACAACAAAAGACCCTGATAGCGTTTCAACATTTCAAAGAATCATTCTCCAAAAATCAACAGTACAAACTTGACAAAAAAATTTTTTGTGATTATTTATAAACAAAAAAGTAAGAGTCAACTTCTGTTAACCCTTACTTCTTCTAAAGAATAGCGGGAGGCGGATTTGAACCACCGACCTTCGGGTTATGAGCCCGACGAGCTACCAGACTGCTCTATCCCGCGTCGCCTTTCCTAGTATAACAGTAAGGTCTAAAAAATTGCAAGCTTTTTTTAAAAAAAAGGAATAAGGAACGGGGAACAGGCAATAGGGAAGGGTTACGGGGACTAAGACAATCATCAAGACATCACTAACTCTCCTTCTACTTCTAATCGTTTATAACTACTCAACATCATAAAAGTTTCGGCAAGACTTTCTGCCACGCTGGTGCTGATCCAACCCATTTGCCGTAAGATATGGATAGCTACAGCAGACTTAGCTCGTTTCGAGCCGTCTAGGACTTTTATTGCTAGTCCCATGCCTTCCCCGACGCGGCCAATACATTGAATTCCTTCGGCCCCTGCTTTACTAACTAACTCCCCTTCTGTTAAACGCATCAACTCAGTATCGAAAGATCCCTCACCGGATACCATAGTGGGATAATAAGTCATCGATCGCAGAATCCGTTCTAGGTCTAGACGTTTTCCAGAAGACAGTTGAGCGTATAAATGGGCCATCTGGGAGAGTTTCATCGAATAAGTGGGTGCGCCACAGTCGTCGTGTGCGCCGATCAACTCAGCCCCTGGAATGCCTAATAATTCCCCAATTTTATCTAAAATCAACTTTTGTACAGGAGACGATCGCTTTAAATAGGTGTTTAATGGCCAGTTGCGTTGCTGACACACGGCCAACATTCCGGCGTGTTTTCCAGAACAGTTATGTTGTAAAGGACTACTGCATCCTGGTGGGGTAGGACATTGTAAGGCACTGGGGTCAATATCCGCTCGCCAGAGAACATTAAACACTTGTCTAGCTTGTTCAACGTTTCCTTGATGGGAACTACAGATAATAGCGAGGTCTTTATCGCTTAAATCATAGCGTTCGAGGGTTCCTGTAGCCATCACCCCTAATGCTTGAAAGGGTTTAAGGGCCGAACGAACAAAGGCTGTGGTTTCTGGGTTGCCGGCGACGGAGAGAACCCGTCCCCTGTCATCACAAACCGTTGCTTCTATGTGATGGGTTGATTCTACGATCCCTTCTCGCAGTAGGTGAACTTCTAGTTTTGGTGTTATGTGACGTTTTGCTCTGGTTGTCATAAAGAATTAACTTGAATTATAAACATAGCCAAACCATGCTATCCCCTGCCATTAATAAGGCTAACATCCCGGTAGTACGGGTTAAGCGTCCTAAAATGGGCTTAATTTGGTAGGAGACAATCAGGCGATCGCGGGTTAACATTTCTGGGGGTTTGGGCCAGGTTTGTCCGTCGTACCATCCTGACTCTTCATAAAAGATGGTTTCTTTTTTCAGGCGATCGCTGACATAGTGCCATCCAAAGAATAATTGTAATAGGATCAAGGCTAAGATAAACCCGGCACCCAAATTACTGAGGAGAACAAAGCGTAACACAGATTGATCGGGAGAAAAGCTTGCTGCTGCAATGGGACTGGTTATAAACCAGCCTATTATCCAAACAACAGCTATTTTACGCCAAAACAGGGGGGTTTCTAAGGTTGCCCACTGAAAAAACCAAGATTCTTTCAACTCCTCATATTCGTTAACTGGTTGTTGTTCTAGGGGAACTGGACAAACTTGTATAGATGATTCCCTCATGATCGTGATACTTGTGTAACTTCTAATGATGAAAATTCTAGCCTTTCTGCATGACCCCAGAAGGCTTCTAAGTTATAAAATTCTCGTTCTTCGGGTAGAAAGATATGAACGATGACATCCCCGAAATCCTGTAAAATCCAGTTACCGTCGTTTTTCCCTTCTGTTTGTTTAGGAACTTGTTGATGGGTTTGATAGACTTTTTCTTCGATCGCATCTGCGATGGCTTTGACTTGAGTGCGAGAAAACCCTGTCACAATAACAAAATAATCCGTTAGATAGGAAACTTCTGTGACTTTGAGGATGGTTATATCGCTGGCTTTGCGATCGTCGGCTGCTTGGGCTATGGTTAGAGCTAGGTTTTGAATTTGTTTGTCGCTGGTATTTTCGATCACTGTTAAGTTGCTTGAATAGTTAGCGATAGTATTTTCGTAATGAGTCATTTATATTTCTATATATTGTACAGATTTTTTTTTTAAGATGACGGAATCAAGAGCTAGGTGTTAATAAACTTAATTAACTACTACGATTAAGTTCTTCTTGTAACCAGGGATCAACTGCTTGACCATCTTTGCGTTTTAATTCTATTCTCATGCTTGTTTTGAGGTTAGAATTAGGGGATACTGGTTGAGGATGAAATGAAATTTCGTAGGCATTGGGATCTTCGTTTTGTTCTCTTAACCAATCTTGGACTTTGATGGCACAAAAAAAGGATTGTCCTTGCTCAAACATTCGTGATATTTGCATTTGCAGGGTGTGGGGATTAACTCTAGGCATACAGTTTAACGATTAATGGTATTTTCTTCTTTATATTCTAATCAATTTTTTTCTTGATTTCTCTCTCTTCATTTCTAGTTAACAAATGTTTAAGTTTAAAGACAATTGTTGACTTTTTGGGATAGGTTTCTCTTGTTGGTAGTTTCTAATAAAAATTTCTTGTCCTTTTTCAGCTTTCCCTTGTTTATAATTATTCATGCCATATTGTAACTTCCAAGGAATAATAGTATGGTCTTGAAAATAGTTTCTAATCTCTTGAGCCTCATCATAAGTAATTAACCATTGATGGTCACATTGTTTCATGGTTTCGGCAAAGTCTTGATGATTAAATGATGTATGTAAATTTCCATTTTTTCCATACAGTTTAGACTTGGTTGCCGTTAAATAAGGAGGATCTAAAAAGATAAAAGTATTTTCACCTTCTTGTTTAACAACTTCTCTATAATCTAAGTTAGTAATACGAATTTCTGGAAGAAGATCACCTAACCTTTCTACGCGATCAATAGATGATTCTGTAAATCTGCTGTGAAAAGATTTGTCTGAGTAACCGCCTGATTCAATCGTTCCTGAAAAAGTAATTCTATTTAATACAAAAAAACGAACTGCCCTATCAAAATCAGACATTTTTTGTACATCAACTTGACTTAATTCCGTAAATAATTCTCGTCCATCTTTTCTATTTTTTTTGATAGCTTTTAGTTCAGTAACTAACATTTTTAAATCAGATTGAGCAATTTTCCAAAATAAATATAATTCTGGGTTTAAATCATTAATCCAAATCTTGACATTTGGATAAACTTGTTTAAGATAAATAAAAACTGAACCACCCCCAACAAATGGCTCTCGATACTCAGAAAAATCATTAGGTAACTGTTCTTCTATTTGTTTAATCGCTCTTGATTTTCCACCAGGATACCGTAAAGGACTTTTAATCATCATCATTTAATTAGTTAAATTGATCTTGAAAAATTAGTTTACCATTATTATGAACTTGGAGATTATATTCATTAATTGAATAAGTGTAAGTGCCATTTCTCCAAATAAAATCTCCTATTTTCTTATCTTTACCTAAAAATAGACAGCCTTTTCCATCTACACAACCATAATAGGTTCCTGCTTCATAATTTACAGTGTATTGACCTTTATTACCATAAAATGTGATTTTTTTAGTATCATTGCTATTTTCTTGTTTAGGAATACTATCTACTTGTTCTTTAAGTGCATCTTCAAAAATTAGTTGATTATGATTTAATACTTCAACTTGATCATTATCTATCTGGTAAATGTAAGTACCATTTCTCCAAACAAAATCTCCTATTTTCTTATCTTTACCTAAAAATAGACAGCCTTTTCCATCCACACAACCATAATAGGTTCCTGCTTCATAATCTACAGTATATTGCCCTTTATTACCGAAGTAAGTAATAATCGTATTATCAGAATTTTTTGATAACTTATTATCTGATTCAAATCCTATTATATTTTTGTTGTTAATAGAATTAGGTTTTTGGTTTTCACTTAATCTGTCTGCTTCTTCTTTCGTTTTTTTTGGATTCTCTTCTCGTAAATAAGTTGACTTTTTAGAGCTAATATTATCATTATCATGCTTTTGTTGAGGAAGCTTGTTAGGTCTTCTCTCTATCTCTACTGATTTAGGTTTTGATGAGTCAGTTGCTTTTTCTCTAGAGGAATGTTTTGTGTTGAAGTAATCAAATAAGCCAGCCAAAATAAGAGCGGTTGGAGCTATACCGAATACCAACAATTTTTTTGTAATTTACCATATTTACAAGCTTTTTATCGTTTGATGTTGAAGTTAATAAACAAGTGTCTGTAAATTCTAATACACTTTTATAATCTTTGTGTCATGATTTCATGGTGAAAACTAATAGAAAAATAGAGCAAAATATCAACAAGTAATAAGAAAATTTACAGCATCAAAATTTATCTAAACAACAGTTAAATAAAGCTTAAATCATGCCAAGAAATGACTAAAATTATAGCATAATGACTTGAAAACCTATAAGAGACAGTCTATGGCTAATGTTTTATGGCTGCAAGGTGGTGCCTGTTCTGGGAATACAATTTCCTTTCTGAATGCAGAAGAACCCACCGTCGTAGACTTAATTACTGACTTTGGGATTAATGTCTTATGGCATCCATCCCTGGGTTTGCAATTAGGTGATGAATTACAACAACTGTTACACGACTGTGTTAACGGTAAAGTCCCCGTAGATATCTTAGTCTATGAGGGAAGCGTCGTCAACGCCCCCAACGGAACTGGTGAATGGAACCGTTTCGCCGGTCGTCCGATGAAAGACTGGTTAACCGACTTATCAAAAATAGCTGGTTTCGTGGTTGCAGTGGGAGACTGTGCCACTTACGGGGGCATTCCAGCAATGGAACCCAACCCTAGCGAGTCCCTTGGGGTTCAATTCCTCAAACGGAACAAAGGAGGTTTTTTGGGGACTGATTATGTATCCCAAGCTGGCTTACCTGTTATTAATATACCCGGTTGTCCAGCACACCCTGACTGGATCTCTCAAATTTTAGTAGCAGTGGCCACAGGAAGAGTCGGAGACTTAACCCTTGATGAGTTCCACCGTCCGCAAACCTTCTTCCGAAGCTTTACCCAAACTGGTTGCACCCGTAATATGCACTTTTCCTACAAAGCAACCACTCAAGATTTCGGACAACGGACTGGATGTCTATTCTATGATATGGGATGTCGTGGACCCATGACTCACTCTTCTTGTAATCGTATCTTATGGAACCGTGTTTCCTCTAAAACCCGTGCCGGTATGCCCTGTTTAGGCTGTACTGAACCGGAGTTTCCTTTCCATGATCTTAAACCAGGAACCGTCTTTAAAACACAGACTGTAATGGGTGTTCCTAAAGAGTTACCGGCAGGTATTAATAAGAAAGATTATGCCTTAATGACCGTTGTATCTAAAGATGCCAGTCCTTCTTGGGCGAACGAAGATATCTTTACAGTCTAAACACTAAACAGTGACCAGTGAACAGTGACCCATAAATTTATTTAACTGATAACTGGTCACTGATAACTAAAATATTTACCATTCTTGAGAGTAACATTATGGCAGTACAAAAATTAGAAATATCCCCAGTGGGGAGAGTCGAAGGGGACTTAGACGTTAGAGTAGATATTGAAGATGGCCAGGTCGTTAATGCTTGGACCAAAGCCGAATTATTTCGGGGTTTTGAAGTTATTTTAAAAGGAAAAGATCCCCAAGCTGGCCTTATCGTAACTCCCCGTATCTGTGGTATTTGTGGCGCATCTCATCTAACTTGTGCGTCTTGGGCGTTAGACACTGCTTGGGGAACAGAAGTGCCTCGTAACGCCATCCTAGCACGAAACTTAGGCCAATTAGTCGAAACCATCCAAAGTCACCCCAGACATTTTTATGCTTTATATGCGATCGACTTAACCAATAAAAAGTATAAAAATAGCCCTTTCTACGAAGAAGCTTGTAAGCGGTTTAGTGCGTTTACTGGGACTTCTTACGAATTAGCTATTACCACCTCAGCTAAACCCGTAGAACTTTACGCTTTATTTGGGGGACAATGGCCTCATTCTAGTTATATGGTTCCTGGTGGTGTCATGTGTGCGCCCACTCTAACCGATATTACTAGAGGCTGGGGTATTATGGAATATTTCCGAACTAACTGGTTAGAACCAGTTTGGTTGGGATGTTCCTTAGAGAGATACGAAGAGATCCAAACCTACGAAGACTTTTTAGAATGGTTAGATGAGAGTCCCAACCATGCAAACTCCGATCTCGGTTTCTATTGGCGTATGGGGTTAGATATAGGTTTAGATAAGTATGGTGGTGGTCCTGGCCGTTATTTAACTTGGGGTTATCTCC
The DNA here is from genome assembly GCF_000169335.1 of Crocosphaera chwakensis CCY0110. Classification (GTDB taxonomy): domain Bacteria; phylum Cyanobacteriota; class Cyanobacteriia; order Cyanobacteriales; family Microcystaceae; genus Crocosphaera; species Crocosphaera chwakensis. Next base: position 92,279 of record NZ_AAXW01000012.1, on the reverse strand, counting down.
CTCACGAAGACAAGTATCAACGTCCTACTGTAGAAGGCCGTAACGCCGCAGTGATCATGAAAGGTGGAGTTTACGACAGCTTCACCGATATGCACCACATGGTAGACCATACCTTTGCACGGGAAAATACCAGCCACGCTTGGTACGAAGAAGGAACCGCAGACGTTCATCCGTTTGATCGCACCACTCAACCTAAACATCTTAATACTAACGACTACGACGGTAAATATTCCTGGTCCACTGCAGTAAGTCATAAGGACTTAGGCCGCATGGAAGTGGGTTCTTTGGCCCGTCAGTTAGTTGCTGGTGGCAAACATGGAGAAAGTTGGCAACACTATGATGGTTTAATCTTGGATATGTTCAAGAAAATGGGTGGAGCTAGCATCCATCTCCGTGAGTTTGCACGGATGCACGAATCAGTGAAACTGTATCGGGAAGTTGAAAGATGTCTGCGTGAGTTTAAATTAAACGATCCCTGGTACATTAAACCCACCGAAAAAGATGGCCGCGGTTGGGGTGGGACTGAAGCCAGTCGTGGGGCTTTATGTCACTGGGTTGAAGTAGAAAAGGGTAAAATCAAGAATTATCAAGTGATTGCACCCACCACCTGGAACGTGGGACCCAGAGATGGAAATCATACCAGAGGACCTATTGAAGAGGCGTTAGTGGGTATTCCCATCGAAGATAGCACCAACCCCGTAGAAGTGGGCCATGTAGCGCGATCGTTTGATTCTTGTTTGGTTTGTACGGTTCATGCTCATGATGCTAAGACCGGCAAAGAATTAGCTAGGTTCCGTACTAATTAATATTGGTAGGGTGGGCAATGCCCACCTTATTTTTTTTGGTTATTATAATTAAACAAATTATCTACAAAACAATTATGAAAGGCGAATTGACAGCCATTATTGAAGCAGCAGAAGAAGGCAGATATTGGGCTATTTGTCGTGAAATTCCTGGTGCTAATGGTCAAGGGGAAACTATCGAAGAAGCCAAAAAAAGTTTAAAAAGTGCTATTCAATTAATTTTTGAGGATCGTTTAGCTGATATTGATCGAGGACTTCCAAAAAATGCGATTAAAGAAACAATTTCTATTCCATGAAACGTAAAGTATTAGAAAAAAAATCACGCAAAGCAGGTTGCTATCTGAATCGTTTAAAGAGGGAAAATTGGCGAAGTTTGGGGTTCGTATTCCTCAAGAACATGAGTATCCTGAAAGCTGTCCTTTTACCATTGAACAGATATTAGATGAAGATTTTTATGGCATTTAGTTGATTATGTTATAATAATTAAAAATAATTAAGTAATAAATATGACTATAATTACCCTTGAAGTTCCTTCTGAAATTGCAGAAGCTTATCAAACTGCTTCTCCAGAAGAAAAAAAACAAATTCAATACATTGTTACTCTTTTACTAAAAAGAAAAGATGAAAATGATCTTGAATTCTTAAGAAAAATCATGGACGAGATAAGTGATAGAGCAATATCTAGAGGTTTAACCCCAGAAATTTTAGAATCAATTATTAATGAATCCTAAACAGTACTTTGTTATTGATACTAATGTTTTAATTAGTGCTGTTTTGTTCAAAAATAGCAAAGCACGTCAAGCTTTGAATAAAGCTCAAAATATAGGGAAAGTATTAATATCTTCCTCGGTTTTACTAGAATTAGAAGATGTTTTATTTAGAACTAAATTTGATAAATATGTAACTCAATTTGAACGAAGGTTTTTTCTTAGTAACTTTCTCAAAACAGTTAAATTTGTAGAAGTTAGAGAAATTATCAAAATTTGTCGTGATCCGAAAGACAACAAAATTCTTGCTTTAGCTGTAGATGGAAAAGCAAAATTTATTATTACGGGAGATCAAGACTTACTTAGTCATATAATTCTATAAATCAAGATAATTGTGTCAGATTCTAAAACATCAAAAAAAAGTTTTATTTATATCCTACCTCTGTTAATTCCTAGATTGATTACTTTCCTAGTATCAATGCTACCATTTTTAATATTACCTATTTTTTCCATTGTATCACTTTCCGTTTTTGTCGTTATTTTATCAAAAGCTAATGTAAATATATTTATACTTTTTATTAGTTGATTGTATTAAAATTAGCGATCGCACTGTAGTTGTAAGCCCACCTCATGATTTAAAGTAGAGTTAAAAATCAACAAATTCAACTTTTGAAGCATCTAGTTTAGTTCCTAAATAGTTTAATCTTTCAATTCCAATAATATGTCCCTCTTGATCTTTAATTAAAGATAAATCTTCTTCTACTTCATCAACTAAAAATTCTTTTTGTGGATCATCAAACCAAATGGTTAAAGTTTTTGCTTGCTGATCATGATAAATTTTTAAGTTGTCCATATTAAGTCAGATTGTTTAATTTGGTTAGTTCGATACGTTTTAATAATATTCTGCTAAAATAGAAAGTTGTTAATACTTAATTTTTCAAAAAAATCATGCAAGCTAAAGAGCTAACTGTAGAAGAACTTAAACAGTTAATTCAAGAAACTGTTGAAGAAACTATCAATTCTATTCTGTTTGATCCAGACGGCAATCAAGAACTTAAACCAGAAGCAAAAGAACAAGTTTTTAATTCTCTAAAACGTACTGAAAAAGGAGAAAAAGGAATTTCAGCCGAAGAAGTGGCGAAAAAACTAGGATTAAACTGGTAATGAGTTACTCCATTGAATTTACTTTGGATGCTACAGCAGAAATAGAAACACTTACTTCAACAATTCAAATTAACATATCTATTATCCTAACTTTTGATCTTCAATCCATTGAAGCAAAGATTTTCGATCCTGAAATTCTCTTCTTAAATCAATCATTTTTTGAGTAAATTCAATAACTAATTTTCGTAATTTATCTAAATCTGATGTTAAAATTGCTTTATTTCCACCATGAGAAATTTTACTACGATTTTTATAAAATTCTTTAATACTCTGTTTTATGATTTTACGTTTTTCCAATTCGCTTTCTAAGATAATAGCTACTCCTTCAGCTATTGTATTTGTAATAGGATTTCCATATTCTGCAGTTAGAAAAGTTTCTAAGCAAGTAATTAAATTGAGTAATTCATTTTCGGGTTCTCTTTGTATCTGAGAAAGTGATATCCAATGAATACCTCTAAATATTGTTCGTTCAAATTCTGATAGTTCAGAATAATCTTTTTTTAAGAGTTTTGCTAATTCAAAAAGTCCTTTGTCTTTCATTGACTCAATAAAATGAGTTGTATTTTCACTAACACCTTGATTGATTTTCATATAAATTAATTCTCCTCTTGATATGATAGGAACAGTGTAATGAATTGGATTAATATCTCCTCTGATACCAATAACTGTTTTACTAGGAGCATTAGCATAACGTAATATGTCAATAATTCTGCGTGTTTCTTCTTCTGCTCTTTCTATAGCTCTTTTTTCTTCTGCTATAGTTGTGTATTCAGCAAAGAGTTGTTTTCTAAAATTTTCCTCTTCTTTCACTCGTTCTTGTTTTAAAACAATATCACCTATTTCAAGATAATCTTCCTCAAAAATCATACCATCGATAGGGAGATAAACAGTAACTTTCTCATGATAATTGTCAAAATAATCAATAATTTTATTCAGTAAAAGTAAAAGACGATTAGAATCTTGATATTGGACTGCATCTATTAATAAGTTATCTAACCTACTCGAAATACTTGATTCAGTAAATTTATCAAACCACTTTCCCTTTAACATTATTTTTTTCTTGAAGTTTTCATATTTATCTAAATATTTATTAGATAAATTAAACTCAATTTTATGACTTATCTTACCTTGATTTTCATAAGTAATTGAAATGTTAATATTTCGCCCTGTTGGATTAGGTTTTTTATGAGTTTGTGCAGCAATTTCTAAAATGTTTTCAACAATTCTATCTTTTTCTGATTGAGTCCATTGATATACCATACTTGATTTTTATTGTATCAATATAATTTCTACCTCCAGCATATATACTAACTTAAAAATGTAGATATTATCCACTCTATAGTTTTTCATGATAATAAGGTAGAGTTAAAAATCAACAAATTTGACTTTTGAAGCATCTAGTTTAGTTCCTAAATAATTTAATCTTTCAATTCCAATAATATTTACTTGTTGATCTTTAATTAAAGATAAGTCTTCTTCTACTTCATCAACTAAAAATTCTTTTTTTGGATCATCAAACCAAATGGTTAAAGTTTTTGCTTCGTGATCATGATAAATTTTTAAGTTGTCCATATTAAGTCACCTCGTTTAATTTTATTAGTTCAGTTTCTCCCCATATTTCAGGTAAGGGTATTACCCAAGATATAGGAACAGAAACAATATCTAAAGTTTCTCCATCTCTAAAAACTTCTAAATTATAACCAGGCTCTGATTGTTTTTTTGTAGGTTTTAAATAGTCTAAAACGACTCCTTTATCCCCTTTTTTTACTAGGCTGTTAGGAACATCATATTTTAATTCTACCCATTGAAACAATTGAATATTTGTCACGATTAGTTTTCCTCTGATTTGTCAGGATATAAAGTAATCAATTTTATTGTATCTTCTCCTTCACTTTGCTGCCAAATAGTAATGACTTTAATTAATTTTCCATTAACACCAGTCCACTGACTTTTTACCTTAAATCTTTGTCCCCAGTCTGTCTGAGTAATTTCATCAATTTCTTGACCTTGGACTGCTTTAATTATATCCAGTTTAAGCACTTGCCAATTATCTAACGTATAGCCATATTGTGCTAAATATTTTGATTTATCATCTTTTCGTTGATAAATGAGTAAATATCTAGTCAACTTTGCATCTTCAATGACTAAATTAGATGACATTTTCATAAGCTTATAGTCATTATATTGTTAAAAGGTGGGCATTGCCCACCCTACTTTAGTTATGCACCTACAGCTTCTTTTGCTGCATACATCACTTCTAAACTAATCTCCGAAAATCCACGCTCACGGGCAAACTTTTCGGTGTTTCGCTTTACTTTACCCCGAACAAAACCAGGAACCTTATTCAATTCTGCTTGTGCTTCTTTGTTCCAGTTTAAGTCAGAATCAGCAGAAATTCCTTTGGTAATAACTTCTTTGGTATCGTGACCGCCAAAGATTTCTAAAAGATGATCTTCCATGCCCAAAGTAAAGGAATTATACACTAAATCAGCAATCTGATTTGTCCCTTCATAACCACAGAAAGGTTTATAACCAATAGGGAAGTTTTGAATGTGAATGGGTGCAGCAATAACACCACAAGGAATGTCTAATCTTTTACCGACATGACGCTCCATTTGTGTGCCAAAAATAGCAGAAGGTTCGATACGAGCGATCGCATCTCCAATGGCACCATTATCATCACTAATTAAAACTTCATCACAATATTCGCTCACTTGTTCTTTGAACCAGTCTGCATCATATTTACAATAAGTTCCGGCTAAAACCACATGAATTCCCATCTCTCTCGCTAATATTTTAGTAATAGCAGCAGCATGGGTATTATCCCCAAATACAACGGCTTTTTTACCGGTTAAATTTTGACAGTCAATGGAACGAGAAAACCAAGCCGCTTGGGACACATACAACGTCTGTTCGTTGATGAATTCTTCATAATCTACATTTGTCCCTTGCTCATTAATTATCTGTTGAATTTTGCGAATACATCTGGCTGTTTCTACTACTCCCATCGGGGTAATATCGACATAAGGAAGGTTAAATTCTTCCTCTAAATATTGAGCCGTTGCTATGCCTAATTCTCGATAAGGCACTAAGTTAAACCATGCTTTCGGTAAATTCTTTAAATTGTGAACCGAAGCACCATCGGGAATCACTTCATTAACTTCAATTCCCAAATCTTTCATTAACTGTTTTAACTCTCTACAGTCATGTTGGTTATGAAAACCTAGGGTAGAAATGCCGATAATATTAACCGAAGGATGGGCTGTTTTTTCTTGGGATAATTCGTTCTTTTTCTTGGCTTTTTCGAGGTAATATTTAACAATTTGGTGTAGGGTTCTATCAGCAGCTTGTAACTCGTTGTAACGATAATGGTTGACATCCGCTAACAAAACATCCCCTTGAGCATCCATTTGGGCCCGTTCGACAAAATTGGCCAAATCTTCTTGTAAAATGCTAGAGGTACAAGTCGGGGTTAAAACGATTAAATCTGGCTTTTCTTCCCCATCTTTGCGAACAATATTATTAACCACCTTTTCTTGAGAACCTCGGGCCAAAACATTGCGATCAACAATACTGGCAGTCACAGGGGTAAAGTCTCTTTCTCTCTCTAACATCGATCGCATGACGTTAAAATAATCATCCCCTAGGGGTGCGTGCATAATAGCATGAACGTTTTTAAAAGAACTAGCAATGCGTAGAGTGCCAATGTGTGCAGGGCCAGCATACATCCAATAGGCCAGTTTCATAGGGTTCTCCTAATGTGTTAAATAAGACGTGATAATGACACGCTGATAAGCTGTTTTTGATTGTCTCAAAGTTGTTGCGTTTATTGAGCGTCTGCTTAAATAATGTTACATAAGACATCTAGAGACTCTCAGCCTTATGGTGACTGGGTTTGAGGGGAATTTTCGCAACTTTGTGGTTGTTTAATTTTAATTAATCTTAACAGCCTTTCGGAAAAGGCAGAAAGCAGGAAGCAAAAGGTAATATTGTCTTAATTATTCATTAATTATTATTACGCCAAATCTGATCGGCCACTTGAGCAACATCTTTTATTTCTGGGACATCATGAACCCGTAAAATATCAGCTTGAGAAGCGATCGCACGACAACAAGCGGCGGCGGTTCCCCAGACTCTTTTTTTGGGGTCTTTTTGGTTTAAAATATGTCCGATAAAACTTTTACGAGAAACTCCGACTAATATAGGGCAATTTAAACTGTGAAACTTAGATAAATTCTGTAATAATTTTATATTTTGTTGATAATTTTTAGCGAAGCCAATGCCAGGATCAATGATAATTTTATGCTGATTAATTCCTGCTTCAAGGGCTTGATTTATTTGACTTTTCAACCAGTCTATGATCTCATTAACTAAGTCATTATAATCAGTGTTTTGTTGCATCGTTTTAGGCATTCCTCGAATGTGCATAATAATGATAGGAACGTCTAAATTAGCTACCGTTGAAAACATTTTTTGATCAAAACTTCCCCCAGAAATATCGTTAACCATATCTGCCCCTGCTTCAATAGCCGCTTGTGCCACTTGGGATCTGGTGGTATCAATAGAAATAGGAATCGAATGATTTTGACGTAATTTTTGTATAATAGGAATGACTCGTTTTAACTCTTCTTCTAGGGTAATTGCTTCAGCACCTGGACGAGTTGATTGGCCACCAATATCAATAATATCTACACCAGATTTAATCATTTTTTCTGCTTGAAATAAAGCTGTTTCAACACTATTAAAGTCTCCCCCATCACTAAAACTATCGGGAGTCACATTTAATATTCCCATTAAATAAGTGCGTTTTCCCCAGTTAAAAATAGTATTTCTAATGCTTAAATTATTCATTTTTATATTAATTATTAAAAGCCGTTTTTATTTGTGTAAAAGTCATATCTTGCACCTTCGATAATTCCTTCTCTAACTCGCCCTATCCCCCCTTTAAAAGGAGGGATGGCAATAGGCAAAAGAATTTTATTATTAAGCCTAACTGCTAAAAAGTGTTAAAAACCCTTTAGAAGAAGGCAGAAAAACAGTTGACTCTTGCCTCTTGCCTTTTGCCTTAAAAAACTTATTGATAATTAACAATACGGGCAAAACTAACTGGATCTAAACTAGCACCCCCAACTAAAGCCCCATCAATATCAGACTGGGCCATAATTTCGTCAATATTATTTGGTTTCACTGAACCCCCATATTGAATAGTGACATTTTTATTAGATAATTGATCACGGATGACACGGATAATACGGTTAGCTTCTGTCGCGTCACAGGTATCTCCTGTTCCAATAGCCCAAATGGGTTCATAGGCAATTACTAATTTGCTCTGGTCTACATTGACTAAGCCTTTTTGCAACTGCTTAATAATTACGCTTTCAGCTTCTCCTGCGTCCCGTTGTTGTTTAGTTTCTCCTACACAGAGAATAGGGGTAAGGCCGTGACGTTGGGCAGTAATAACCCGTAAATTGGCGGTTTCGTCTGTTTCTCCAAAGTATTGACGACGTTCACTATGACCGATAACCACATAATCTACACTCAACTCCGTTAACATTGGTCCGGAAATTTCGCCGGTGTAAGCCCCTTTATCCTCCCAGTGGATGTTTTGGGCCCCTAAACGAACTTTTCCGCCGTGCAAGCTTTTGGAGAGGATGCTAAGGGTTGTAAAGGGGACACAGAGAACAATTTCTCTGGCTTCGTCTGTCTCTTCTACTTTTGATTTTAATACTGTTAAAAACTCTAAGGCTTCGGCCTGAGTTTTGTGCATTTTCCAGTTACCTGCAATGATAATTTTTCCTACAGCCATTTTCAATAATCTACATCAACAATTATTTTGCAAACTTCTAGTTTAGTCTGAATGGGGTATTTCTGAATAGTGTTAGAGGAGAAATAAGAGTAGTTTGTGATTAATTTAAGAGGATTTAGAAGGTTGATATAAGGTAAAAAACTGTATAATTAGACAATAAACTAGGAAAATAGGCTAAAATTAATCGTTTTTGATTTTTATATTGAAAATAAATAATTAAATCAAGTAAGAGTCAAACATCATCACTAATAACTGTCTTAGTGGATAATTAGTGAAAAATGTAAGTAAAACTAAGTTAAAGAGGAATTTAATACTTTCGATAGACGAATGATTAGAGTCGGGTTTCCTATGATCTACCTATATTGTTAGAACAAATAATAATTGGAGAAGCAAATGGAAATTATTGGTAGTGAAGTAATTTTACATTGTTGTTCATCCATACCGAACCTTTTAGCTCAAGCTCAAGCTAATTTTATTCCAGGAATTAATCTAGAAAATTATCTACAATATACTCGCATCCAAAGACAAATTATCTCTCATCTTCTAACCTTGGCAGTGAGTACAAATGTTATTCCTATTTGATCTTAATAGGGGTCATAAGCGTCGTCTTGAACAATATCCCCCCGCCTTAGAAGTGAGTGATGAAACTATTAAGAATTATGCTCATGAGCAAGAGTACACACGAGGTTAAGCAAAAAATAATAGACTGTTTTTACTGAGTAATTAAAGGAATCCAATTTCTAAAGTTAGGGGTTCTTTTTGAAACCTTAAAGGGTAAACTAAGCTTAATACTGCAAAGACAAGTTAAGATATGTATGATAAGAGAAGTGATTTCCTGACTGTGGCACAATAAGCTATTAGGAAAATCATACTAATTAATACCCTGTTTGGAGGGACTGATTTTGGATGAACTGCGATCAGCCTTAGAAATGGCTACAGAAGAGGAATTACGTCAGTTAACTCAAGTTCTCTTTTGCCGTAAATTTAATCCTCTTGATTATTTACAAACTCCTGATCCCATTGAGGTAGAAAGTCAGGACTGGGATCAATGGTTAGATAAAATTGAGGCAAGGTTCCGTTTTTTGGCCTCCGACGGGTTAACGGTACTAAAACGTAAAACGAAAAGGTTTAGTTATCGTCAGACTTTAATTCGTGTTTGTCACTATCTGAAAATTCCTTATTCTAATGAAATGTCCACTATCGATATTGAAGCGGATATTTTCTTGAATTTATTGGGAAAAGCTTGGAAAAATTTACCTCCTGCTCAACAGAATAGCTTGATGACACAAATACAAGCATCTCTAGCCAAATCAAATATTCCTGATGCTTTGCCGGTGCAACTGCAACATAATCCCATGAACCTTGTGTTAAAGGGTAGCAGTGCTTTTGCCGTTAATTCCATTGTTAAACCTTTATTACTTAAACATATTGCTCAACAGTTTGCTCTGCATTTTGCCCGTTACCAAGTAGCTCAACAAGCTATGATTCGTGGTGGTGCTGCTGTGGCTAACCAAGTGGCAGTTAATACCGCACGACGAGGAATGACGATGACAGCAGCCCGTTATGGCGTGGTTAGAGGGGTTTTATCTTTTGTTGGCCCTGTGTTGTGGGGTTGGTTTTTAGCTGATCTGGGTTGGCGAGCGATCGCTACTAACTATGGCCGTATTATTCCTGTTATTTTTGCCCTTGCTCAAATTCGCCTAACTCGTACCGAAACTTGGGAACTTGCTTATTAACTAACTAATAATCAATAATCAATAGTTAATCATCAAGATAACTTTCTTTCCCATGAATCAATTAAATAAAAATAAAGTTCATTGGTTAGGGAATACCCTCAAGTTTGGGGTGTTTCTTTTGCCTTTTTCAGCTGACTTTGGAGCCACTGCCCTTGGTCTTGCTTTATTGGGTTTATGGCAACAAAAATTCAAAAAAATCATTACACACCCAATTAATTGGGGTTGGGGACTTCTCTTTGTTTGGTTAATTTTATCTTCCTTCTTAGCGGTTCATTCTCGCTATAGTTTAGAAGGGTTAGGGAACTTTTTACCATCTTTTCTGATGATAGCATCTTTTCCCTTTTTTTTCAATAGCTTTCGGCGATTATATCAACTGGCTTGGTGGTTAGTCTTAACATCTATTCCTGTGTGTTTTTTGGGGTTTATGCAGTTATTTGCAGGTTGGGAAACCCCCTTATTCTTACATTTTATTGGAATAAAAATGATTGCTTATGGTAATCCTGATGGTAGGATGTCTTCTTTGTTAATGTATGCGAATACGTTAGCCTTTTTTTTGGTGATAGGGTTTACTTTATCCATCGGTTTATGGATTTTACATTATCGTCGTAGTCCTATTATTAAAAATAATCGGATCAATGAGAAATTATTGATTCTAACTGTGGCGATTTTATTTAATGGAATAGCTTTGATTTTAACCAATTCTAGGAGTGCCTGGGGACTAGCTATTGTAGGTTTAATGGCGTTTGCTATTTATTTACGTTGGTATTGGATTATTATTAGTGTTTTGCTGGTTATCTTTGTGGTTATTTGGGCTGCTTGGATTCCTGTTTATCAAGATTTTATGCGTCAAATTGTTCCTAGTTATTTTTGGGCAAGATTGACGGATGAATTGTACGATGATCGTTATGTTACCGCCTTACGAACCACTCAATGGGGTGTCGCTTGGAAGATGATGTTACAGCGTCCTTTGTGGGGTTGGGGACTACGAAATTTTACACCTGTTTATCAAGAAGAAATGAATGTTTGGATGGGTCATCCTCATAATTTATTTTTAATGTTATTGGCAGAAATTGGCATAATTGGGACTTTATTATTTAGTGGCTTAGTGGGCATCATTTTAGCTAAAGCTGTGATATTAATGACTGGAATCTATCAAAAATTTAAAAAATCAGAAAAAAACAAAAAAACAAAAAATTTTTCTGAAAATGAAGCCAATTTTTTACTATTATTCACCTATCTAGTCGCTTTTAGTTTGTGTATCATTTTCAATTTTTTGGATGTGAGTATTTTTGATTTAAGAGTTAATTTAATTGGTTGGTTATTATTATCAGCGATCGCAGGTATAACTTATAGTTTTCACAAAAATGGTGAAACAAGCCTTCATCTATAAATTCTAAAAAAATACCCGCATCTTAGACGAAGATCAATGTAAAATTCTCTTCTACTGACATCTTGCACTCGTACAAGAAAACTTAATAACTCAAAAGAAGACAGTCAATTATAAAGCAATTTAACTCACAATAAAGTCCTATTGCCTTTTGTATTTTGTCTCTTGCCTATCCTCTACTAGCTAATTTTATCGAAGGTGCAAGATATGAGTTTTAGACAACTTAGTGTTCTGTTGAAATATCAGATTGAATAGACTCTTTTAAATTGACTTGAATGAGTTTAGGAGTAGGATGAAGGGATTGAAATTCATTGGGCAAATCACCCCATTCCCAAGCTTCAGAAAATTCCACTTCTTCGCTTCCACAATCTCCTGTCGTTAATAATTTATTAGTCCAAATACTACCAGTAAATTTAGCCGATTCTTGATTAGGGTTGTTGTTTTTGATACCTAATTTATAGTGAGGTGCAACAATAAAAGCGGATAAATTATCAAATTGTAAACACATTTTAGCTTCTTCATAAGCAACAATCATTAAATTTTCAGGGGAACAAGGATTAGATGACTCGCATTTATGAACAATTTCAGATATATTAATATCTCCAACAACATATAAAACAATGATAGATTCATTTTTAAAATCAGAATTAACTATCAATGAATCTATGTCTTCGAGATTATTAATGAAATATTCATAGACATTTTTTTCTCCTTCCTTTTTTGTGGGTTTATCTTCTAACCGTGGTAACTTTAAAGAAATTTTATCTTCTTGATCTTGGATTTTTTGTTCTTCTGCTGTTGATGGAAAATAGTGATTTTCTGGTAATCTCTCTTTAATTGCTTCTAAATCAGGTAAGTCAGGCATTTTAATTGCTGTATATTTTGCCTGATATCCATCAACTTCCATTAAATTAGTTTTTTCAACAGGAAAACTACAGTCATTTGCCCACAAATTTCCATTTACTTTAGCGTTTCCAATTCCATCAATTTGCTGTTCTCCGATTAACCATAATACGGGAACAGACTTTGATAAATAATTATCACTAAAACTAATATCTATCTCGTATTGTGACTGCTTTTCCTCTGTATTTTGAGTTTTAATTGTCGCTAAAATTTCATTTCTATCAACTTTTTGAAAATCGAGGAGAGAAAATTTCCCCATCGGTACATCAATAGTCTTATGTTGAGCTAATTCTAAAATTCTCTCTTTTGTGTTTTTCCAATTCGCTTCTTTTTTGCATAAACGTAAATTATGATTAAACTCACGGGATTTCTCAGACATATTAGAAGATGTTAAGTATTTTTCCCAATCATCTAAATTATATTCAAGTAATTGATTATGTTCAATTAATAAGGCTTGAAGGTTAACTTTGGCTGTCTCAGCTACACTTAAATTCTGTTGACCAATGGTAATGGATGTTTCGACATTATTACCGAGATTGCTGCTTCGCGCAAGCAAAGCTGCTGTTGCAACGGTGCCAACAGTTCCCAATACCATCACCATAAATAGTGCAAAACCTCTATTAGAGTTATATTTTTTAGTAGTGAAATAGAAGAAGAACGTTAAATATTTAGAAATCATAGTTAATAGTACCTATCAACAATATTGAAATTTTTGGCTTAGGGTTAAATGTTTAACCGTAGAAATACAAATAGTTTGACAAAAACTATTTTCTAGATAGTTGTTTATCTGTTGATTTTACAGACCAACATCAACAGCCAAGTCCAGCTATGTGGCTTATATTTTTAAAATACCCTTTTAATTATCAAAGTTATCACTGACTCATCTGTAAAAATGCGTAAAAATCAAAATATAAATTCTTAACAATCAGTATTTTCCCTAACACGGAAATTACGTTCAGGGGTTGGATAATATTAAAGTTAACTATAAGGTAAGACTTAGGAATCAATAGAATTTTTTATTTATGCCCAACTGTTTAACAACAATTCATAATCAAATCAGAAATACCATTAACAATAATCATAGAAGTGTTTAAGGTTTTAGATACTTCATCGACGGTCATATCATCTAGAAATACTGTATCGTGTTGTTTTAACATAATAGAAGGTAATAAAATTCCATCTCCTAAGTTCTTATCCCTCAATTGCGAAACAATATCTTCTCCGGTTAATAACCCTGTAACTGTAATTTCTTGCCCCCAATAGTTACTATTCAAAGCAGCTAAATTAATGGTTAGATTTTCTACTTCACTTAACTGTTTGACTAAGGGTTGAAATGCCTTTTCTACAGCGTTACCCACTATCCAAGTCAAGGTTTTTTTCTCATCTATTTTGTGCGGTAATAACTGTTTAGCTGTATCATGAAACTCCTTAATAAATCGACGAATTGATCCCACTCCGTTACCAATTTGGGGATAATCTTCATAATGAGATTCTGGGGGTAATTCTTCTTGGGCGATTAAAAACCATTCATCGGCTAACCAAGCAAAATTACTATTAAATTTTTGATAAAATTCTTTTTGTAAACTTTGCACTTGTTGAATAACTTCTCTAGCCTTTTCTTGACTAACGGGAATTAATTCATCTTCTGTGGGACGAAACTTAGTTAATCCGACAGGAACCACTGCTGCTGATATAATGGTGGGAATTTCTCCTGAATGAAACTCAGATAAATCTTTTAATGTTCTCTCCAAATGAACACCGTCATTAATACCAGGACAAACTACCACTTGAGCATGAATTTGTAGCCGTCTTTCTTGAAACCATTTAAACTGTTCTTTTATTTGTCCAGCCCGTTCATTTTTTAGTAGTCTAATTCTAATCTCAGGTTCCGTTGCGTGTACCGAAACAAATAAAGGAGATAACCGCATGGCTTCGATGCGTTGCCATTCTTTTTGGGTTAAATTCGTTAAAGTTAGATAACTGCCATAAAGAAAACTTAAGCGATAATCATCATCTTTAAAATATAAACTATCTCGTTTTCCAGGGGGTTGTTGATCAATAAAACAGAAAGGACAATGATTATTACATTGAATTAAACCATCAAATAACGCGGTTGCAAATTCTAAACCTAAATTATCATCGTAGTCTTTTCTATTTCGACGTGATGAATATTTCCCTGATTATCTAATACCTCTAACTCTAAAAATTCATCAGCACACAAATAATTATAATCAATTAAATCACGGGGTTTTGTACCATTGATAGAAACAATAGCATCCCCCACTTCAAAGCCCACCTCTTCAGCAATAGAACCAGGTAAAACAGTAGTAATTTTAGCAGGACGAACAGAAGATAAAGTCATCATAAAATTTATTAGTTATCAGTTAATCAGTTATCAGCTACTTTTTATGAGCGTATTATCTTTAATAATATTAAAATTTTCAAAAAATTTAAGGTTTTTACAATAGTATCTCTAGAAAAATCTTGTTAGATTTAGGAGTGAATGGTGATCCTCTAGATTGTTTATGTGTCCTCACAATTAAACTTTCTATCACGATCATACATGAATGGGTTTTGTCTCAGGCAACAGGCAATAGATGATTAAAGTTGGCTACCACTGACTTCTCTGTAGGCTTAATATTATTAACCCCCTACTAACTCCTGACTCCTAAACAATACCCGAAATATTGATGAATGCTTAGAAAATGTCAATGAACCTTGCTAATTTTCCTTGGTTAACTACCATTATTCTCTTTCCCATTGTGGCAGCGTTGTTTATACCCATCATTCCCGATAAAGATGGTAAAACCGTGCGTTGGTACGCTTTAACAGTGGGTTTAATCGATTTTGCTATTATTGTATACGCTTTTTATACAGGGTATGACCTCAGTAACCCCAACCTACAGCTAGTCGAAAGCTATGCTTGGGTTCCGGAACTCGACTTAAAATGGTCGGTGGGAGCCGATGGGTTGGCCATGCCTCTTATTTTATTAACCGGGTTTATCACTACTTTGGCAACCATGGCCGCTTGGCCGGTTACCTTTAAACCCAAACTTTTTTATTTTCTGATGTTAGCCATGTACGGGGGACAAATAGCGGTCTTCGCTGTACAGGATATGCTGCTTTTCTTCTTAGTGTGGGAATTAGAATTAGTTCCGGTTTATCTAATTTTGTCAATATGGGGCGGAAAACGGAGACTTTACGCAGCCACTAAGTTTATCCTTTATACTGCCGGGGGTTCTTTGTTTATCCTGGTAGGTGCTTTAACTATGGCCTTTTTCGGGGATACTGTTACCTTTGATATGAGTGCGATCGCAGCAAAAGATATTCCCCTTAATCTACAATTATTCTTGTATGCTGGTTTCCTCATCGCCTACGGAGTAAAATTACCCATCTTTCCCCTGCATACTTGGCTACCAGATGCCCACGGAGAAGCTACGGCACCGGCACATATGTTACTAGCTGGTATTCTCTTAAAAATGGGCGGTTATGCCCTGCTACGGATGAATGCCGGAATGTTACCGGATGCTCATGCTTATTTTGCCCCTGTGTTAGTCATTTTAGGGGTAGTTAATATTATCTATGCTGCTTTAACCTCCTTTGCTCAACGGAACCTAAAACGAAAAATTGCCTATTCTTCTATCTCTCACATGGGGTTTGTGTTGATAGGTATCGCTTCGTTTACCGATATTGGTTTGAGTGGGGCAATGTTACAAATGATTTCCCACGGTTTAATTGGAGCGAGTCTCTTCTTTATGGTAGGGGCAACCTACGACCGTACCCATACCCTGATGTTAGACGAAATGGGGGGTATTGGTAAGAAAATGAAGAAGGTGTTCGCTATGTGGACTACTTGTTCAATGGCTTCTTTAGCATTGCCAGGAATGAGTGGGTTTGTAGCAGAATTAATGGTGTTTGTGGGCTTTGCAACCAGTGACGCTTATAACTCGACTTTTAAAGTTATCATCGTCTTTTTAGCTGCGGTGGGTGTCATTTTAACCCCCATTTATTTACTGTCCATGTTACGGGAAATGTTATACGGACCAGAAAATAAAGAGTTAGTTTCCCATACTAAATTAATTGACGCAGAACCCAGAGAAGTGTTTATTATTGGGTGTTTATTAATTCCCATTATTGGCATCGGTTTGTATCCTAAAATCGTTACGCAAATTTATGATTCAACCACCACACAACTTACCACAATATTGCGTCAATCTGTGCCTAGTTTAGTCGAAGAAGTTGAGGTAGCTTCTCGCTATGATATGGCAGTTAAAGCCCCGATGATTAAATAGGAATTTAGCCTATTTTTATGATTGAAAAGCCTACTTTATAGTGGGCTTTTTTATTAGCTTTAGTTAATTTACATTTTCTATTGAGTTAAAATCTCATTATTGAATAAGTAGATTTTCAAAAGGATAATTTTGCTTCCAGCGATAAGTATTAAAGTCTCGTTGATCCACTGAAAAAATACGTCCGTGTCCTAAATGTTCTGCTAAAATAACAAGGGAAGCATCTGCTAAATCCATCGGAAGATTTTCATATTGTTTCATCAGTTGAGCAATACGGGATGTATGATGAAATTCAAGGTCAAAGATAGTAAATAAACCTTGTTTAGAACTATTAATAAAAGCAATTTGAGCATCCACACCTTTTCTCTTCAGTGAAAGGTAACAGGTTTCTGTTACAACACACCATGTTGTAATTAGGGTTTCATTATATTGTTTTAAGGCTTGTTTAGCAGTAGGATGATGGATGTCTTTTTGATCAATTAATGCTAACCAAAATCCTGTATCAACGATTATCATATTTAGTGTCTAATGTATCTGCTAAAACTTTTTTATAGGTAGTTGATAAATCTTCTTCAACCGAGCAAAATCCAATTAATCCACTTTGTTCAAATTTATCATAGATGGTTTGTTCTACTTTAGTCTCTTGTGTTTTTGCAATAGAATAGCGTTTTTTTAATAACTCAATGAAATCAATGACTAAGGTTTGCGCTTCTTCGGGTAATTCACTGATATCATGTTGTATTTGTTCAAGATTAATCATAATATTTAATTTTTTGTTTCAATTTGATATTTTTATTTTAGCCTAAAATTCTATAGAAGTACAAATAAAAATAAGGAAATTACTGTAAGGTTGGGATTACCCTTCTCTTACCATTGTAATATGACTCCCTCTTTGTCTAAATACAACTAATCCTATTTTTTGTAAGGGTTTAACACAGTCTTTTCCAGAAACAACTGGTAATTTACTCATAGTTTAACTGAAGCTATTTCTATATTATCATCGGGAATCAATTCACCTTAAAACTTCTAAATGAAGTTCAATGGCTTCTTTGATATTTTTTAACGCTTCTTGACGGGTTTCTCCCTGACTAATACATCCTGGAAGACTAGGAACTTCAGCAATAATATAACCATCTTCATCAGGATAAAGAAAAACAGTTCTTTCTGTATTATTTTTCTTAACTATCATGGTTTTCAGTAATAAAATAGAGTGTTTTACTACTTTAACACATAATATTTTTTTTGATTCATAATCTCATTAACGCCACGTAAAAAAGGTAGGCAATGCTCACCCTACCGCCTAGAGAAATAATAACAATAAATTTTATAAGGTGGGCAAGATTTCCCAGGATAAAGTTAGTTTAGATAAGTCTTTGACTTGCCCACCCTACTGTCTATTACTTATTAGCTTTACTTAATTTACGTTTAAATCCTGTTCCTAAACCAAATGTTGTTAATATTCCTAATCCAATAATCGTTGAAGGTTCTGGAACACTCAGAGTTGTTGTAATAGGTAGAAGGGACAAGATATAATTCATCAGGTTCATAAACAACATTTACTTGACCTTGAAAGAAAGTGATAATATTTTGGTCTGTTGGATTGCCACTTATGTACGTTTCACCTCCATTATCCCAAGTGACCAGACCATTACCCAGTGTAGAAGTTAAACTATATGGAGTGAAAGCTGATGTATTTGACAAAGAATTTGAGTTACCATAAGTTCATACTCCATTAGGATTATTTGTAGGAGAAAAATCTAAACCTGCATTGTAAGTTATTGTTAAAGCAGATGCAGAATTTATGTTTATATTTCCCATTCCAAACATTGTTAAAACAGTAAAACCTACTTTTGCAAATAGATATTTATTCATTAAACAGTCCTCAAAGTTATATGATTTTAATCTTTGAGACATTTGAGTCAAAAAATTGTTCCTTGTACAGATTTGAATATTAGAAGTTAAATAAGTAGGTAGGTGTAATAAAAGACAAAAATTCGTAGTAATAATTGTTACAATGATTCTAGATATCAATATAGCTAAAAATTAAACCATGCAACTCTCTATTCCTGACTCTATTATACAATCTATTCGCTTACCAGAAAAACGTCTTGAAAGTGAGCTAAGAAAAGAATTAGCTCTTAGTTTATACCAGCAAGAATTACTATCTTTTGGAAAAGCTAGAGAATTAGCAAACGTGGAACATCATCAATTTAGTCAATTATTAGGAGAAAGAGGGATTAATAGACACTATACTCAACAAGAATTAGAAGAAGATTTAAACTATGCCCGTCATTAGTAAAGACAATTATCAACCAGTTACGTTCAGATTCACACTTTCATATTGCCTCTCATTTAGAAGAACAAATTTTAAGAGAAACAGGAGAATTATAGTCACAATAGAAAGAAGAAAATATTATAATGATACAATAAAATGAAATCTTCCCAAGCGAATTCAATTTCTAACAATGTTATTAAACTATAATCCCCGTGATTGTTTACCCTCTGCTGAAGATTTACCCGACTCTGATGATACTCCCGTGGATAACGAATTACAAGACTTAATCCCCCATGTTCTTAAAGACATTTTAGCCCTTATTTGGGAAGAGAGAATGGATTGGTATTTTGGGGTAGATATGGGAATTTATTATGATCCAGAAAACCCGACAGATGTCATCGTTCCTGATGGTTTTTTAAGCGTAGGAGTTCCCCGTATTATTGATTCAGATTTAAGGTTATCCTATGTATTATGGGATGAACTGGTTATCCCCACAATGGTTTTAGAAGTGGTGTCTCAAACCAGAAGGGGAGAATATACTCAAAAGAAAGAAGATTACGCAAAAATGGGAGTTTTGTATTATGTTATTTATAACCCTTTAAGAAAAAGAAAACCTCGTTTAGAAGTCTATCAATTAGAAAATGGAGAGTATAAATTATTACAAGGTGAACCGGTTTGGTTAGCAGAAATGAATTTAGGAATTGGTAGAGAAATGGGTGTTTATCAAGGAGTAGAAAGAGAGTGGTTATATTGGTATGATCAACAAGGAAAACGATATTTAACCTCTCAAGAAAAAGCCAAAGAATCTCAACAAGAAGCTTTACAAGCTCAACAAGAAGCCTCAGAAGCTCAAGAAAGAGCAAAACGACTAGAAGAAAGACTTAGAAGCTTTGGGGTTGATCCTAATGAATTATAAAAAAAATGGATCGCCAATCGATCCACTAACATTATATTAAGAAAAGAATTTTACTAATTTTCTTCCTATTCTTCTTCGTCTCCTTGAGAAATAGCAAAGCTCAAAGATCCCAATTCTAATTTTTCGCGTACCTGTTGTTCAATGGTTTCAGCAATCTTGGGATTCTCTTCTAGGTATTTAACGGCATTATCTCTTCCTTGAGAAATATTATCCCCATTGTAACTATACCAAGCACCTTTACGAAGAACCACATCACTCTGTTCAGCTAAATCTAACATACATCCCATCTGAGAAATACCTTGACCAAAAATAATGTCAAATTCAGCAATGCGAAAAGGAGGTGCAACTTTATTTTTAGCTACTTTGACTTTCGCCCGAATTCCATACTCTCCTTCACTGCCTTTTTTGAGTGTTTGAATACGACGAATATCTAAACGCACCGACGCATAAAATTTTAATGCAGTTCCTCCAGTAGTCACTTCGGGACTTCCATACGTAACCCCAATTTTTTGCCGTAACTGGTTGAGGAAAATGACCACACAGCCAGATTTACCAATATTTCCCGCAATTTTACGTAAGGCTTTACTCATTAAACGAGCTTGCAAACCCACTTGAGTATCCCCCATTTCCCCTTCAATTTCTGCACGGGGAACTAACGCAGCAACCGAGTCGATCACCACTACATCCACGGCAGCCGATCGCACTAATTGATCGACAATTTCTAAGGCAGATTCTCCCGTATCTGGTTGAGCAACTAATAAGTTATTAATATCTACTCCCAAAGCAGCCGAATAAGTGGGATCTAAAGCGTGTTCTGCGTCCACAAAAGCAGCCACACCGCCAGCCTTTTGCACTTCTGCGATCGCATGAAGGGCGAGGGTTGTTTTCCCAGAACTTTCTGGCCCGTAAATCTCAACCACTCTTCCCATTGGGAGTCCACCCCCCAAGGCTAAATCCAAGGTCAAAGCCCCAGTTGAGATGGTTTCCACCTTCATTCTGGCTGCGTCTCCTAGACGCATGATGGACCCTTTACCGAAATTTCGCTCAATTTGGTTGAGAACTAAGCCTAATGCCTTTTCTTTATCAGGATTGTTTGTAATCGCAGCCATTAATGCCTCTATCTAATTCTTACACAACAATTTTAGTACAAAAGTATTTGTCTATTATAGCTTGTTTTATTGACAAGAAACGTAATGATGACAATTCTTTGATAGTCTCTTCTATCTAGGGTAACATTTAGATTGAGATTATTAAGGGAGAATATTTACGGTAATTTCTGCTTATTATCACGTAATTCTAGAAAATTAGTGAACATTTACCTAGTTATCTGTTTAAAAAATCGTGACATTAATTATTGCTGGCGATCGCAGTGGCACAGGCAAAACAACCATAACCTTAGCATTACTGGCTTTTTTGAAGAAACAATCGGCAACGGTTCAATCATTTAAAGTAGGGCCTGACTATATTGATCCTATGTTTCACAGTTATATCACAGGTCGGCCTTGTCGTAATTTAGATCCGATTTTGACCTCTGTGAGTTATGTTAAATCCTGTTTTGAGCAACATTGTCAAGGGGTTGATTATGCTGTGGTTGAGGGGGTTATGGGATTATTTGATGGGGTTCCGTTGTGGAAGCAGAGGGAGCAGGGAGCAGGGAGCAGGGAGCAGAGAGTAGGGGAGGAAATAGAAAATTTTTGTCAGGATTATGGTAGTACGGCTCATATTGCTCGAATTTTAAAGATTCCTATGGTTTTAGTCATTGATTGTAGTCGTTTATCAGGATCGGTGGCGGCGATCGCTCATGGATACCGTTCTCTCGATCCTAATATTAATATTGTGGGAGTTATTTTAAATCGAGTGGCAAGCGATCGCCATTTAATTTTACTTGAAACCGCTTTAAAGCGTCTGAATATAACTATTTTTGGCGTTATTTATCGTCAAACAGATTTAACCATCCCCGATCGCCACTTGGGGTTAGTTCCTACGGATGAACTGCCAAAACTTAATCAGTTTTTTGATAAATTAGCCCATTTAGCTCAAAATTGTTTTAATTGGGAACAACTTTTTCCCTACCTTTCTCCATCGTCTTGTGATCCCGTTATTTCATCCCCTCATCACCTCGTTACTCCATCCCCAAAAATAGCGATCGCTAAAGATAAAGCCTTTAACTTCTATTACCCTGATAACTTAGACATTTTAGAACAGTTAGGGGCGACACTGTGTTACTGGAGTCCTTTAAAAGATGAAACTTTACCCGAAGGCAGTGTAGGACTATATTTTGGGGGTGGTTTTCCCGAAATGTTTGCAGAAGCTTTATCAAGTAATAAAAAAGCTTTAAATACGGTTAAACAGGCAATTATCAACGGAATGCCTACCTATGCTGAGTGTGGGGGGTTAATGTATTTGTGTCAGGAAATTATTGATTTTAGTGGTAAATCCTGGCCGATGGTCGGTATTTTATCCACAACCGCTAAAATGGGGCAAAAATTGAGCCTAGGCTATCGACAAGCGATCGCTTCTGATGATAGTCTTCTATTGAAGCAAGGGGAAACGATTTGGGGTCATGAGTTTCATCGCTCTGAGTTAACCCATTCTCCTGCTCAACCCATTTTTAAATTATCGAGTTGGCACGAAAATAGTCCTAGTTATGGAGAAGGATGGCAGTTTAATAACCTTCATGCTTCCTATGTTCATCTGCATTTTGGGGGGTGTCCCCAAATAGCTGAAAAATTTTTTCGTCACACCCTTGATTTTTTTGAGAACCTTGCGTTAGACTAAGCACAGTTAGGTTAAAGACAATAACCGTTCAGGTAAGAAAGGAGGTGATGCCCATGTCAGATAGTAGTAAAATCATGGGTCTCCTGATTGAAGTTAGCCGGCTGTGTGCCGGGGCTGTTCTCTAGAAGTTAAGTCCCCCTGGATCTAACTTAGCTGGAGTTCCTTCCGGCAGTTAGGTTTCAATCAGAAGACCCGTAAACAGAAATTTAACCCCCTACTCCCCTTAGTCAAAAACTTATTAGGGATTAGGGGGTTTAAAGTTTTAATAGATTGTAGCTAAGCTACCCAGTGCATCCTAATAACGACGCACCAGATAACTTGACAAGAAATTAAGCAAAGACAAAATCTGCTGCACTCAAAGCAGACACTTCCGTATTGAGTAAAATGGCTAAATCTTGCTCGAAGGCATTGATAACGGTACTACTACCCTCTTGAGTTAAGGTTAAGCTATCAAAATCAAGATCGCTAGTTGCAAACCCGATGACATCTTCCCCAGAGGTAAAGTCAGTAATGGTATTCGCTTCAAGAGGTAAGTCAACTGTATCGGTAACGATCCAGAATTGATCCATTCCAGCACCCCCGGTAATGACGTTATTACCGCCACCAGAGCCAACAAAGAGGGTATCATCACCCGATCCTGCTAAAATACGATTATCAGTACCACCGAAGAGATAATCATCTCCTGAACCTAAGTCAATGCGGTTTTCTCCAGGAGCAAAGGTAACATCAACATAGTCATCTCCTGAACCAGCAAAGAGCTTTTGTTCGTCACCGATAAACCCTTTTTCGTCGGGAACTTCCGTATCAAAATAATCCTCATCCGAGGTTCCAAACACGAGATCAGGGACTTCTGGTTCAACTTCCAGTTGAGACTCAACAAACTGAGAAAGTCCGGGTAAATCATCTGTATTGATTAAATCCACCTCTGCTTCGTATAGGGGTTGCCAAACACTAGGGCTATCTTCAGGTAAATTCCAGAATCTGACGATTTTATCTTCCCCTTGAACTTGCTCGACAATATTCTCTAATTCAGCTTGAGTATCTTCAGGAATAGTACCGGTTCCATCCCAAGCTAATTCACCGTTAAAGAAATTATTCCAATTATCACTAATGAGAGGCATAAAGCCAGGATCTTCATTGGTACCGATGTCGCTTCTGCGACCATCATACCCCGCATAACGCACATCCTGACTTTCCATAAAGTCTCTGGGACGGTTGCCAGAAATAATGGGAGTTACAGCACCAGGGGTAACGGTATAGCTTCCGGTTCCATCTTGCTCATAGGTGGTAAATAAACCAGGAGACTCCGCTTGATACTCACTTAAAACTTCATGCAGTCTTTGATAGGTAGACAGTCCATCACTCTTAATATCCACTAAAAGGGTTAACGGTGTACCATCTTCGTAAACACCTCCATTGTTGAACTGTTCATACAAATCTTGAAGCGGATCAAGATAGAGTTCTTCTATGGTGGGTAAGGTAGCAGGATCATCAACGGGATCATGAGCAACCCGTAAATTATCGTTATCGTCAGGATACAACCAGATATCTGATTCTACGCTCACGAAACCGTAGCTCAGAGCATCTAAGAGAGGAAACAGGTGTTCATAATCATTATGAGCATGGGTACGAGGTAAAGATTCACTTCTTTGGGTAGGAATTTCCGCTAAAAAGGCTAACTGTCCCCCTTGAACTAAGTTTTTCTCAGCAATAACTCCATCTTGTAAACTATGCGCTTGAGTATCGAAGAGGAATAAATTACCGTTTTCTCGTCCGAATAGTTCGGTTACATCTAAAATACCGGAAGATTCCCAATTGCCAATATCATCAGGAGAGGGATCGGTTTGAGCAATGGGATCACCAGGGACAGCAGAACGATCCATTTGAGCAACACGGGTTAACTCTCCAGTTTCGGGGTCTAATTCCCAAATAGAAGCTTCTTCCCCTGATGTTCCCCCAAACAGAGAACCTGGAGAGGTAGAACGGTCTTCATTAATATATATCTTCCCGTTGTCTGCCCAGTCTAAGTTATCGGGACTGCGTAAACCAAAATCAGGATCGCTAAATTGTCCATTCCCTGCGTCGTCTCCATCGTATAAGATGTCAAGGTTAGCACTGAGATCACTAAAATCTACATCAACTTTGTAGATGGTTCCCCAGTTATCGTCAGGGAAACGTCCACCGCGACCCGTAGAAGCTAATACCGCTTCTGTACCATCCTCTGGGTTGGTTGCTACATCTTCAGGACGAGAAAATTGAAATGCTCCTGCTTCGGCTACTAAAAAGTCTTGATAATCTTGAGTGGCAAAGCCGATGGGATCGTAATCAAAAGTACCATCACTATCTACGTCGATACCATCAAAGACACCATCTCCATCAGCATCAATATGAACGCTTGCGTCAGTTGCGTCAATGACACCATCACTGTTAATATCTGCTGCATCAAAGATACCATCACCATCTAAGTCAGTATCAAAAACTAAATCTTCACGGTAATGTTCAATTTCCACAAAGCTACCCGATAAGCTATTTCCAGTGCCGTTAAATCCGGCAGGATCAGGATTCGTATCAGGATCGTTTTCGTTATCGGTGTCTCCTACTTCTCCATCGGGAACCCAAGCATAAAGCTTACCCCCTGCTAAACCATTGCGTTCTAAAAACCCTACGTCTACACTGGTGTCTTTTTCCCCAACGTACAATAATAGGGGTGCTGCTTCTCGGTCATCTCCCACTAAAATAGCAATTTCTTCGGTGTTACCTGTATCGAGTTGGGTGACATTTTCCCATGCTGATCTTCCTAACCAGGGAACTGCATACAGGGTATTAGTAGCTACATCTAAAGCAAACTCAGTACCGCCTCCAGTTTCTTCTCCCGTTAAATACATACCATCAACGAAACCATAACCTTCCCCAAATTGGTTAGCTTCGATGTAAATTGAAGAGCAGAAACGATTTAATCCTTCAAATTCTAGGTCGGATGCTTCGTCTACCTCTTCTCCAGCACGATTGATAATGGTGTCGTAAGCCAAACCTGCATCAATCACTTCTAAGGTTTGTTTATCAACGTCAAAATAACTGACTCTGGCGCCGGTTAAAGCGGTTCCATTGGCTAACGTATAAGCATAACCTGAACCACTGGTTAATTCGTGGTTGGTTAAAACTCTAACGGTATTTTCATCAAGTTCAAATGCGCCAATACCATCCAAAATACCAACAGGAGTATAGTCTCCTTCTGTTGCTGGAATGGTTTCACCAATAGTAACCAGTGGTTTAACGTCATAGCCATTTAGACCAGTCATTTGGGCCGGTTGGGTAGTAGTAAATGCCATAATTTTCCTTCGTTTACAGGATGGATCGAGAGTTTCAAGGCAGCATTTACGAAAGATTTCCACAACAGGGAGATTAATAGCAATTGAATACTATTAATCTTTATTTTATAATTGGAATTTAGAACAATTTGAGGTTTCTTGTTAAACCTTTTGGTACAGGAAGAAAGCCCTCTTCCTGTGCTGCCTTTTAACTTTTACAAGACTATGCTAGATGAAAACTGAAAAAAGAAGGTTAAGAAGAAAATAAGCTTTGGTAAGCTCATATCTTTTAGCTTCGATAGAGTTAAATATTTTGAAGAGGGAATAGAATTCTATTTTGCTCCTGCTTCAATTAGTAGTTTCATAATTTTAGTATTTCCTAATTCTTTAGCTAAGGATAAAGCTGTCTTTCCATTATTATCTTTGGCGTTAACATCTGCTCCGTCATCTATTGCTTTTTGCAGTTTCTGAATATTTCCTTTTGATACCGCAAAAATAACTCGTGCAGCTAGATTTTTCTTACGTCGAATAGCACGATCAAGTTCTTTTTGAGCATATTCTTTTGCTTCGGGATCAGAAGTAAGAGGAAATAAATAATCAAATACTTCTTGATGACCAAAATAAGCGGCCTTGTTTAAAGCTACATTTCCATTTTCATCAGTCGCATTAACATCTGCACCTTCTTCTACTAAAATCTCTACAATTTCCATATTTCCTGTTACCGCTCCTATCATTAAAGGCGTAATAGCACTTGGAGTACACGCTTCAACACTTGCATTCCAATTAATTAGTGTTTTCGCTATATCAATGTATCCCATTCTAATCGCCTCACAAAGAGGAGGAGACTCTCCACCTCGATCTGGATCGGCACCTGCTTCAAGCAGTAATTCAATAATTTCAAGATTATTTTGTGCAACAGCAAAGGTTAACGGATTATCTTCAAAGTAGGTTGAATCGTATAAATTTACACGAGCGTCGAGTAAAATTTTAATGATATCTAAACGTTCTATTTCAATAGCGAGCATTAATGGAGTTAGTTCATCATCCCAATCAAATTGATTAACGTCAGTTCCTTGGGACATCAATTTTTTTATTTTCGGTAAATCAAAATTGGAAATAGCTTCAATTAAAGGAAAATTAGTATTTCTTTTTGTTTTTCTTGGGGGATATTCTTGGAGACTAAGAGGAAGTATTTTTTGTGCTTTTTGTTTTTGTTGTATATCAGAAGTCAGAGGAAATAAGTAATTAAATATCTCTTCCTGACCACAATAAGCAACTTTCAATAAAGCTGTACTTCCAGTATTTTCAAGAGCATTAACATTAGCCCCTGCATCAACTAGAATCTTAGTTAAATTCAAATTACCATTTACTGCTGTATGAATTAAAGGTGTCATTCCATACATATCAGTAAGATTGACATCTGCTCCTGCTTCAATTATTATTTCTACAATATTACTATGTTCTCCAATTATAGCCCGATGTAAAGGAGAACCATAAATCCCCTTGTTGGGATTTGTACCTGCGTTGAGTAATAATTTAACAATTTCTGTATTTCCTTTTGCAGCAGCAAAACCTAACGGAGTGTCTGCAAAGATCATAGATTTATGTAAATCAGCACCTGCATCAATTAAAAGCTCAACAATATCTTTTCTCCTCAACTTAATAGCAAGTAATAAAGGAGTAAAAGGATCATTTTTATCAACTCGATTAACATTAATTCCTTCGGCTATCAGTTCTTTAATTCTCGGTAAATTAAAACTAGAAATAGCTTTATTTAATGAAATATTAGTATTCTCTTTATTTGAGTTTTTCATAATAACTCATGTCACACAACACCTATTACCTCAAAGATTATATATTAACAAAATTTTAAGCTCGTAGAGTGAGAAATGCCTACCTTACTACTTAAGTTTAACTATTAACTAAGACTTGGCGATTGAAGTGTGAAAACTTTCTCCTGCCTCCTGCCTTACATAACTAAATAGTTTACAACTCAAATGAAAACACTATATAAAGAATGAATAGTGTATTGTATAGCTAGTCTATTTGAATCGTGAACATACTTGTGAAAACAGGGAACAGTGAACAGGGAACGGGGAACAGAAAATTTTCACAACTCATTTAAACTGGCTATATAATCTAAAAATAATTTGTTCTTCATAAAAATATTATTATCAATTCTAACAAAAATGAAATTAAATAGAATTACGATTAATCCAAATAGGATGAACGGACAACCTTGTATCTGAAATTTGCGCTTAACAGTTCGTAGAGTTCTTGAACTATTAGCAACTTATTCTAATCAAGAAGAACTCTTACAAGAATTTTCCGAATTAGAACCCGAAGATATTCAACAAGCTTTAATTTATGCTGCTACTTAAAAGTTTTAAGGATGGATTTTAAGACCTGTTGTTGAGAGTTTGACATAATTTTAACTGAATATATTATTAATAAGTTTAGTAAATTGTAGATCAAGTTTGGTTACAAATATAAACCGCGATCGCGTAATAAAGCAATATTTTAATCATTTTGAGTATAATTAGATAAAAATATTCTCGACTAGACGACTATGACAATTAAACTTAATCTATCATCAGATTTAGAAGCAAAATTACAAACTAATAAATTATTAACCAGTTACAGTCAAAATAGATCCTGTTGCCTATTGCCTATTGCCTCCCTAAACTAGCTAATTTAATCGCAGGCGAAAGATGTGAGTTTATTATGTTTAACCCTTAGCTAATCCTTGACGATTACGCCACCAAGCTAATGAGGTACTCGCAATAAAAATACTTGAATAAGACCCAGCAATAAACCCTAAAATTAACGCTAAAGCAAAAAATTTAAGGGTTTCACCACCGAATAAGAAAATAGCAATTAGCGGTAATAAAGTAGTTAGTGTGGTATTAATAGAACGACCAAGGGTTTGATTAACGGAATTTTCTACAATTTCATTAATCGATAATTCTTCACTATAGCGATCTGTATTTTCTCGAATGCGATCATAAATAACTACAGTATCATTAACAGAAAAGCCAATAATTGTTAGTAACGCCACTAAAAATAAACTATCAACTTCTACTCCAGCAACTAATCCTAAAACCGCAAAAACACCAGCAGTTACTAAAATATCATGGACTAAAGCTAAGATAGCAAAAAAAGCATAATCAAACTTAAAGCGAACACTAAGATAGACAATAATGCCAAAAAAGGAAACCAATAACGCTAAAACCCCTGACTCAAATAATTCTTGACCAATAGTTGGTCCAACAGTATCTATTTGAATTGTTTCAGAGTCAAAGTCACCGATTTTTTCATTTAATTCTTGTTGTAATTGACTCCTTTCATCCACATCTAAATTTTTAGTACGAATAGAGAGAATATTACCTTCTAAAACTTGAATGGTACTATTACCTAATTCTTGTTGGTTTAAAATCTCTCGAACTTCTCCAACATCAATAGATTGTTCACAAGTACCTTCTACCGCACAAGCTAACTGTAATTGCAGTCGAGTTCCGCCAATAAAGTCTAAACCCGGTCTTAATGGGGCTTTAAAAGTAGTATAAGAAATGATCATGGCAATGATTCCACCTGCAATAATTAAGGCAGAAATAGACCACCACAATCGCTCCCATTTCATTATATTGAGTTGCATTTTCTTTAATTAAATAGAACAATAATTTAGGTTAAGATTTGCTGGTTGTGGGTAAATTCGGACAAAATAGTTCTGGTTTTTTACGAACACTAGGCAGTCCTAATACTGTCACTAATAAGAACGTACGAGTACAAGTCAAAGCGGTAAACATACTAACTAATACCCCAATGGCTAACGTTAAAGCAAACCCTTTAACCAACCCAGACCCCAAACCGAATAAAGCACCACAGGCGATTAAAGTCGTAACATTACTATCGATAATGCTAGAAAATGCTCGATAAAATCCCGATTCTACTCCACTATATAAGGTTTTGCCACTTCTCAACTCTTCACGGGTTCGTTCAAAAATCAAAACATTGGCATCCACTGCCATACCAATACTGAGAATAAAACCAGCAATACCAGGAAGCGTTAAAGTAACGCCAATCAAAGAATAACAAGCCAAGGTTAACAGTGTATAGATAGCTAAAGCTAAATCCGCTAAAACTCCAGGAAGACGATAATAAACCGCCATAAAGATTAAAACTAAGATTAAACCAGCCACAGCAGCGTAGATACTGCGTCGAATACTATCCCGTCCCAAAGTTGCCCCAACGGTGCGATTTTCTACTACTTCCACAGGAAATGGTAAAGAACCCCCGCGCAACTGTACCGCTAATTCATTGGCGGTTTCGGCGGTGAAATTCCCTGTAATCACCGCACTTCCGCCAGTGATACCAGCAGCAGCAAATTGAGGGCCTACCACTGGCGCACTAATTAACACATCATCCAAAAAGATACCGATACTGCGACCAGTTCCGGCGATATTTTTCGTTAATTCTGCGAACTTTTGACCCCCTTCGTTATCAAAATCGATAATAACTTCCCATTCTGTCCCTTGGGTGGGGCCGTAACGCGCATTATCCAGGTTTTTACCAGATAATCCTACCGACTCAAACAGGTCTAAAAGAGCTTGATTTGATTCTTCTATAGACTCCGTTAACTCAGCAATCTGTTGTTCTTCTTCGGAGGTAGGTTCCCCTTGTTTTAGGGCTTCTAATTCTGCCTCTTTTTGCTGTCTAATGGTAAATTCAGCCTGTAATTGCCCTTCAGTCCCTTGACGTTGTTGACGGAACTCTAATTGTGCCGTTCCTCCTAATACCCGTTCTGCTTGTTCGGGATCGGTGACTCCTGGTAACTGCACCACAATTTTATCTTGTCCGAGGGTTTGGACAATAGGTTCAGCTACACCTAAACCATCAACTCGGTTTTGTAGAACCGTTTTAGCTGCTTCTAAGTCTTCTTCGGAGATGGTTTGAACGTCTTCGGTGGGTTGGAGTTGAATGGTTAATTGGGCCCCACCCCTCAAGTCTAAACCGAGTTGCAACGGGATAGTATTGAGGAGGGCGATCGCACCAATCACCAGGGCGATAATAAAACCGATCAACAAACGTCGTTGTTTCATGCTGGAGTCTTCTGTAAGGGTTTGGGACTGAGAGACAGTATAACTGCTAACTAGATATGCAGAGTCATTAACTTATCCACTGCTTCAGAAATTTGGGGGGGTTGTACAATGGTCAATCTTTCTAACATTCCATTGTAAGGGGTAGGAATATCTTGAGAGGATAAACGAACCACCGGCGCATCTAATTCATCGAAAAAGTTATCATTAATTAAAGCAATTAATTCGGCTGCGATCCCACCAGTTTTCATACATTCTTCAACAATGATGACTCGGTGAGTTTTGCGTATTGAATCGCCAATGGTTTGTAAGTCGAAGGGTTTCAGGGAAATTAAATCAATAATTTCGGGATCATAACCTTGTTCTTCAATTTGTTTGAGGGCCTGTAAACAATGATGACGCATTCTCGAATAGGTAAGAATAGTGACATCTTTCCCTTTTCTGACAATTTCAGCCTTGTCTAGGGGGACAATATATTCATTATCGGGTAGGCTTTCTTTGAGGTTGTAGAGTAAAACGTGTTCAAAGAAGAGGACGGGGTTTTCATCCCGAATGGCTGCCTTGAGGAGTCCTTTGGCATTATAAGGGGTTGAACAAGCCACAATTTTTAAGCCAGGAACTGCATGAAAATAAGCTTCTAACCGTTGGGAATGTTCGGCTCCTAACTGTCTTCCTACTCCTCCTGGCCCACGAATAACCATAGGAATTTTGAAGTTTCCCCCAGATGTATAACGTAACATTCCGGCGTTGTTGGCAATTTGGTTAAAGGCTAATAATAAGAAGCCCATATTCATCCCTTCAATAATCGGCCGTAACCCACTCATGGCAGCCCCCACGGCCATTCCTGTAAAGCTGTTTTCTGCGATCGGTGTATCGAGAACTCGTAGGTCTCCGTATTTTTTGTAAAGATCCTTGGTTACTTTGTAGGAACCGCCATAGTGACCAACATCTTCCCCTAAGACAAATACTGTGTCGTCTCGTCCCATTTCTTCATCAATGGCTTGACGCAGGGCATTAAATAATAAAGTTTCTGCCATATATTTATACTAATTCCTTGCCTTTGTTATCCTATCATTACAGCCCTACATTTTATCGTTTTCTCAAACCTAGGAAGGTTCGTCTGTATTAAATATTTATAACTGACCTCTTTTAGTCAGACAAGAAAACTTAGTAATTGAAACCTAGAGAGTGAATTTTAAAACAATTGGACTCAAAATAAAATTCTATTGCTTAGAGGTAGAATACTTATCTTTACTAGCTAACTTCACCAAAAGTAAAAAATATGAGCATAATACAGAATCAACAGCTTAACTTATTCTCTCTAAAAAGCTTATTCTATTTATAATGAATCTAAAGTTGCATAGTGATTTTAGCTCAACTACTACTAATGGAATAAACCAATAAACTATCAGGTTGATAATTAGTGAAACTTATTTGATAACTGGGTCATAAGATAGAGGTGAGAAAATATTTTCATGTATAAGATGATAAGTAGATGAATATTAATTGAAAGGAAACTATATATGGCTCTCATAAAAATAAAAGACTACAATCCTAACTATGAGGATAGTATTTTAGACGGAAACCCGTTGCACAGTTATGACTTATACACTAATTCTGACGGAAATAGAGTGGGTTCAGTGCAAGATATTTTAGTAGATGAATCAGGTCGCTTGCGTTATTTCGTTATCGATACAGGATTTTGGATTTTTGGCAAAAAAGTCTTATTACCTATTGGTTTGTGTCGAATTGATTACACGAAAGGCCGTGTTTATGCTTCAAACTTAACTGAAGAACGGGTTAAAGAATTACCGAGATATGATGAAAATACCACGGTAGATTATGATTATGAAGAGAGAGTAAGAAATATTTATCGTGTTCCTGAAAGACCTTATACACCCAGTGGACATAATGAATATAGTTATGACCACGATCATGATCTATTTGGTCTTCGAGAAGAAGATCACGGAATTATCAAGCTTTATGAAGAACGATTAATTGCTGACAAAAATCGTCAAAAAGTCGGGGAAGTGGCTGTCGGAAAAACCATTGAAACACAAAGAGCCGAGGCTTCTGTACCAGTAGAAAATGAACGGGTAGTGGTTGAGCGTCGTACTCCAGCCCACCCAGAAAAACCTGTTTCTCCTCACGAAACTGACTTTAACCGAGAAGAAGTAGCTCGTTTAGAAATCCACGAAGAAACCGCTCATATTGAGAAAGAAGCTTTTGTCAGTGAAGAAGTTTCTGTCAGAAAAGAAGTTGATCGAGATGTGGTTACGGCTGAAGAAAAATTACGTCGAGAAAAACTTGATCTTGACGTGGAAGGAAGACCTACCGTTGAGCATAAGCGATAAAATTAAATTCCGTTAGCAGAGAAAGCATTTGATCTATTCTTGATTATCAAGGGAGATAATGCTTTCTCCTTATTTTTTAGGTTCTATCTTAGGAAAAAATCATGGAATCTCCATTGTCTAATCATAATTCTGATAATAACGAAGAACAGATTAAATTATTACAAGAACGTTTAAAAGTAGAACGAGAACAAGAGAAAGTTGGAGAGGTCGTTGTTCGCAAAGAAACTGAAACAAAAGTTGCTTTTGTCCCTCTACAACAAGAAAAATTAATTGTTGAACAAGTTAATGCTGACAATTCTCAAGTCGAAAAAATAGCAGAAGTTGATCTTAAAAAAAGCAACGTTAAAAAGCCAACGGTTAACTCAAAAAGTTCATCAACCATTCAAGCTAGATTTGATTGTCTTCAAGAAGCTAAAGATTATCTCCGAGACATTGCTCCAGAATTATCAGAACAAATTACTGAAGTAGAAATTAAACTAACCATTAATGATAATAAAAATTTTAAGACAAGTGACTCATCATAGAAATATTGGGTCTTCCTAAAATTTCTTCGTAAACTTTTTCTACTTGAGAAATATTATTAGTCAAAGAATATTTATCTAAAACTCTTTGTCTGGCTTTTTGTCCTAACAAAAGGGTAATTTCGCTATGATCTCGAAATAAAGGTAACAGAGTTTTTAACTGTGTGGTGACACCCTGAGTATTTAACACCACGCCAGCCCCATCTTCTAAGACTTCGCCATCGGCCCCAGCATCCGTGGCCATGCAAGCTAC
This sequence comes from Crocosphaera chwakensis CCY0110, assembly GCF_000169335.1. GTDB lineage: Bacteria > Cyanobacteriota > Cyanobacteriia > Cyanobacteriales > Microcystaceae > Crocosphaera > Crocosphaera chwakensis. The sequence goes on along the minus strand of NZ_AAXW01000012.1, from coordinate 57,983 downwards.
ACCACAGGCCATGGCTTCTAATAAAGATAAAGATAACCCTTCAACTAACGAAGGCAAAATAAATACATCAGCAGCCCGTAAAATATCAATACGTTTTTGTTCATCGGCCACAAACCCTAACCAATAGATCCCATGTTCTCTACCATAAAAGGGTTCTAAGGAAGGTTTAAGGGGTCCATCACCGACAATTAACAATTTACTCTCATTTCCCATCCCTACTTGTTTCCAAGCCTTTAATAAGGCTTCTACATTCTTTTCTGTGGCAATACGCCCCACATAAACAAATAACCGTTTCGCTTTGATTTGGGATTTGATAGATGATTGTCCAGGAGAATATTTAATGGGGTCAACGCCGTTGGGAATAATAGCTAGTTTATCTTCATGAACTCCCAATTTCATCAATAATTCTTGTTGCAGTCGGGAGAAAATAATCACTTTATCGTAATGGGCTAAAAACGGCGCATATAGCTGATAGGTTAAAAATTGAGTGCTTGACTTCAAATTGCGTAATTTACTGTCAAACGGGGGATGAAACGTAGCTATGAGGGGCAAATTTAACGCCTGACAAATTTCTGGCAGTCGAAAGTCAAGGGGGGATAGAGTTAAGGACGCATGAACAAGATCCGGTTTAAGTTTAGCCAAAGCATCCATTAAAATCTTACTGGATTTCGGGGTTGGGATAGTATAAATTTGCGATTTATACAGAAAAGGTAAGGCAACTTCCCGACAGTCTCGCCAATGGGTCGAGTTTGTCTCTTCTTGCGAAAAATGAAGAAAACTAACTTGATAACCTCGGTCTAGAAGGGCGTTTGTAATTTCCCGACCATAGGTTACATTTCCACAGAAAGGGGATTTTTTCCCAAGCCAAGCGATGTGCATTCAAATATAAAAACAGATAGTTATCACGAACTGATAAAAGATAATTCGTTGTAATTGTATGGATTATAAGCATAAGCTACCCATAACTACAAGGGGAAAGTTTAGGTAGCTTGTCTAGTCTGGGACGATAATTATCAGTTCACAAGGTTTTTTATCCTAATGTTGGTCAGAATACCCCATCCTTGTCCAGGAATTGTTATTATTGATTCAGGATATGGTAATAATACGTCGTTTTTAAAGGAATTGGAAAGCCAAAAATTGAAGTATTTAGGAGGAATAGCCAGAAATAGAAAAGTGACTCTAGAAAAAGAAGAAATAACTACTCCTATCTGTATAGACGAACTAGCTAAAAGCTTACCCTATGAAGCTTTTACACAAATTAATTTAGTTTTAAATAAGCCAAAGAAAGTCTGGGTAACAACATTAGGGGAATAAACCTTTGAACACTTTTTAAAACAAGTCTTTTGACAAACTTGTTCCCCCGTAAGCCGTCTGTTTTTGCAACACTACCCATCATTGAAATGAGCTATCTAAAATCGCAGAATTTCTCGCTCATAGTTGTCGGGGAAGGGTTCAATTTCCCAGATCAACCCTTCCCCAGAACCTAAAGAAACTTCGACAAACAATAAATCAACATTATTAAGAGCAATATCCTCATTATTGTCAAAAGACTGTAAATCTTCTGTCAGAAGTCTCAATTTCATCCCCCTAGGAATATAATGACTCGGACACGAACTCCACAACTCAAAACGCCAAATTCTTTGTTCTGGGAGTCCTTTTGGTACAATCCGTAACTCATAGGGTTGTTCTTTAATAACTAACTGACGAGACAAAACAATTGAAGATCCTAAACTTTCACCTCTAGCAGCCACTAAACTAGGTTGCCATTGGGTTCTATTCCATCCTAACCCTTGGGCTACCTGTGATATCTCTGTTTCAAGCCATTGTACGACGGACCATTGTTCTGTTAGGCCGATCCGTTTTTCATACAGTTGCCGTCGCCAACCATCGTGTTCGAGCAGTGACCCCCATAATACAAAGGGAATTTCTAAGCGAGGGACGGGAACTGATGATTGCCCTAGACGAATTAAAAGGTTTTCTGCGTGGACTAAAGGTAACGGGGGTAAGGAAACAATAGGTTCTTGTAGGATTTCGTTGGGACACAATTGACGGGTGATCCAGAGGAGATCAAGGTCGGCAATTAGATCGTTCTCCGACAGATAATAAACGCGATCGCTTCCATCATAGGTTCCCTTCGTTTTCAACTGCTGATGAGTTGTATACCCGAAAACCCTAAGATAACCGTCATCGGGATTAATTTGGACAGCAAGATAATAATCCGCAACCCAACTAGGAATATCGACCCACTCTTGGGGAACCCTCATTTCATCCACATCTAAGCTATCTGTAACCAGCAATAACAGCCGTACGCCATCAAACTCGATAGCTGTTCCGTCCACCACTTCCAAAAAACTGGGCAACGCTGAACGGTTGGGCCAGACCTTAGCTTTGATAGATTGTTCTTCTTGTAGCCAATTGAGAAAGCTAGTGAGGGCAACTTGGTGGAGGTAAGCTTGCCAGCGACGACTCAGGGAGGAATATCTGTCAATCTGCTGCCAACTGCCTTCTAGGGTGTCTTCAGATAGTTCTAGATAGAATTGGTTAGGGTCAAAATCAGGGAAAACAATTAAATTAGCAGTCATTTGGCTCACTCTACTTCTCTTGCGTTAAGGTCGGGGTGACGGTAATGAACTTTTAACCACTCCTCCAAAATTATGTTTATTTTATTTAATACGTCTGCATCGAGAGAATAATGCAGGGTGTTCTGAGTCCATTTTGCTAGGGTGACGATTAAGGTTTTTCTGTGACTGGCGAGACGACGAGAAACAGTGTACTGTTTGATCTCTAACTGTTGAGCAATCTCTTGTTGTGTGAGTCCTTGTCCGTAATACATTTGTAATAATCTTTGAGATTGAACATCAAATTTAATTAAGGCTCTCAATAAAACGGCGTTAATTTTTTTTCTCTCTTGTTGTCTACTTTCTTCTTCTTCTTGGGCAATGATTTCGCTTTCGACTGAATATTGAACGTCGGCCGATAGGCTATCGAGTAAAGTTTTTTCTTCTTGTCCTGGCTTTGGGGCATCAACGGAGACAAATTTGGGGTATAAATAAGCCCGCGCTGCTTTTGCACAAGTTTCTAGTCTTTTTTTGAGGATATCGGGTTCTAATGATTTTTTTAAGCTCTGTTTGTTATAAAATTGACAAATTTCTGACCACATAGTCCCGTCAGGTTCAGTCATCTTGCGGGTGGTTTGGCCTTCGCTGGGGGCATAAAGGGTTTTAAAACATTTCCAAGCTAAGACATAGTCTGCGATCGCTTCTGGTTTAAGTCCTTGAAAATCAAGGGATTCAACGAGTTTGGTTTGGCTTAGCTTATGCAATAAAGCCCAATTAGTACAGAGATCAACTTCACGTCGTCGACGTAATTCGTCCTTAATGATACTCCTAAAAACCAGACTGGCATATTGTTCAAGGTTTGTTCCCTGTTGGGGATTGAATTTGTCAAAAATTTTCTCAATTTTGAGCAAAGCAATTTGAAACAAGTCCATTACAGACAGGTTACTTGAAAAGTTCATAGCCATTTTTTTTGCTGTCCAGTAACTTGCTTCCTGAAGATAGGCGCAAAGATGAGCGGACGCTAGGGGGCTTTTTTGAGTTTTCCAAACTTTATGCCAGTAAAATGCCCAAAAATGGTTAGAATATTCAGACTGTAAGGATTGGGACAAAGATTGCTGCATACTCCGTTGCAGTTTGGCATCGACTATCCAATGACTGATCCAGTCACTCTCAAACTGTAAAAAAGTGGAAAAAATCTCCAGAATAGTCGCACGTTTTTGCATAGCTCATCTGTTTGACTTTTTTATTCTAAATTTACTATATCTCACTCCTAGTTTAAACTTTAATCTGCTAATCAAGTGATCCACTGTTGACGAAATTTAACGGATTTTTGGGGATCGGAAATATTGGCAGCGATCACCTCAATAAATTCAGTTCGAGACATCTCTGGACAATCTTCTAGGGTCGTTTGAATAATAAAGTGAGCAACTGGGCCAATTATTTCGGTTAAAGCTTTTTCACAGTCGGAAATCAAGGTTTCATCTAAATTTTGATAGGTTGGTTTTAGTAATGGTAGCTCCTCTGAAATAACGGGTGTTTTTAGGGGTTCCATTTTGCCAAACACTAAGACTAGCTGTTGTTCAAACTCAGTCTGTTCAATGGGGTTTAAGTAATCTTTGAGACTGGCAATTAATTCATCAAACTGTTGAACTTGTGGGGCTGTTTGAGCTAACAAGGTAGGGGCGATAGGTCCAATGATGGCTTTAAGAATCGATTCTAGTTGACTGTATTGTTCGGGTGAGATCAAGGGGGTGATTGCCTCTTTGGTCTGGGGTGATGGTTCTTTCGGTTGCTCAACTGAAACTGAGAGCGGGGGAGAGTCGATTTTGTTGTTATCTTGAAACATAGCGATCGCCCATTGGTCAAATTGGATTTTTTGAGCAGAAGAGAGGTATTGTGCTAGGGTTTCTAGTAGCTCTTTTCTATTGTTGGTTTCTTCTAAAGCTGACTGTAACAAAGGCAAAGCGATCGGTCCTACCAATTCGGTTAAAAATGCTGATACTGTGGCGTATTCTTCTGAAGAGATGGGGTCAGGGTCAGACTTGATGAGGGGCTTTTCTGTTGGCTTAACAATATGGTCAATAGGGACGGTAGGGGTGATAGCGACTTCTTCTTGGGCAACCTCTGAAACTGGATTAGACGGTGGGTAAGGAGAAAAGGTAACAGTATTTTGTTCAATTTTGGGCTTTGAAGCTAAATCTTCGTGATTTTTCCCAGGCAAAATATCAATGACTCCTTGTATTCCCGAAAGCCAAGCTGAAAACGGTAGATAGAGTTGATCGCAGTTTTGCTGCAATAAACTTAGCCATTGAGCGCCTGATAATCCTGTTTGGGGATTAGCGACTACCAGGGAATCGAGGAGGAGTTCAGCAAATAAATTGGGTTCTTCGTTAGGGTTGAGGGCCCCTAATAAACATTGTCCGTGATCTAAGCCTAATTGTAGTTCTTCGATCCATTCTTCAAGCAAGCCGGTTCCCTGACCATCTAAAATAATAATCTGTTGGGCTACATGGGAACGACGTAATTCCTGTCTTAACCAAGAACGACTTAGTTTAGTGCCATTTTCTAAGACCCAATAGGAGTCTCCTGTTGCTTCAACTTGAGGCCGTCCTCGCAGATAAATCAATAAAGTATCTGAAGAGGAAAGGGTTGTTCTATCCGCTTCTGACAAAAAGCTAAGTTGCAAGAAAGATTGAATCTCTTCTCGTACTTCTAACTCTTGCTTTCCCACTGAAGAAAGGAATGTCGTCGAAAACTGCCCTTCTTTGGCTAACACTTCCTCTAAAGCTTGAATCGTCTTATTTTCGTTTAAGCCTCCTATTATTAACCCATAACGCTGATAATTGGGAGATGCACTAGGAGATTTCACCCCTAAAATCAGTTCTCCAACTCCCTCCACAATGCGTTTGGGTGTTTGTAGGGAATATTCAGAATAAATTTGAGCGTCTCCTCGATACCGTCTTTGTTGGTTAATTAACCGTAATTGTTGATTAATCTTATCAATATAGTTGAGGGTTTGATTATAAACGTATTGATAAAGTTGATCCGCTTTAATCACCCCTGTAATATCAGCCGCTTCACCCCGTAAACCCCGCATCAGAAAGTAACTAAAGACTCCGTGTCCTAAGTCGGGAAACTCCCAAGATTTCTGTCCTTGGTCACAGGAAAGTAAGGCATAAAAGCCTTTACTTTTGGCAGCCCTTTGGCGTAGAGTGTCCAATAATTGAGTTGTGGGGTCATCCCAGAGGGGTTGTTGAGTTGCTCCTTTAGCACCCCTTAAAGTCATATTTCCGCAGTGGCAAGCATCTAGCCAAATCACTTGACAATGAGCCAAACATCGACTCAACATTGTGAGTAATGTTTGTAGAACTAGACCTGTCTTCAGAAGGTTTTCGGTTTGTGTATCGGCTAAACAGAGAACAGTTTGTTGACTTGGGGTGTCTAATAACCCATGACCCGAAAAATAGAAAAGAATGGTATCTTGGGTTTGGGCTGAGGTAACAATATTTTCTAAACTGCTTTTAACATTGGCAAGAATGGGCTTTTGTTCAGAAAAATCGTGATAAATTGTAATATTTTTTTGTGGAAAAGCTTGGGTAGCTTCAATTAAAGACTCACTTAACCCTTGACAATCAACTGCTGGATAACTCAGTTTCGGTAGATTCAAGTCCTGATATTCGTTAACACCAATTAAGAAAATCCATAACTTAGCTTGACCTGTTTCTAAGGCCAATTTCGAGTGACTGGTTCCAAGACTAATGGGAGGCATGGCTTAATTATGGGACTTATGTTTTCATGATCGTTTTGTTTAGAGTACCCACTGACAATCAGATAAAGTGAAGATTAGATTTGAGGTTAAGGGTTAAGTAAAATAAATTGGAGGCTGGGGTTTGATGAAGGAAAATTTTTGAGGCTGAATGATCACTAAATTAGCTTTTTTGTCTTTCAATTAGACTAATCACTGACTTTTCTACCATACTATGAAGGGTAAATGTCAGTTTTCAACTTATCTAGGGATTATCATTGATCATTACAACCTATGTTTAATTCTTCTCATAAAACCATTCTATTCCAATCATAATACCTAATACTACCATCATGCTGACAATGCTGGGTTCAGGGACGCTAACGGCTGAAACTTGTTCATTTTCTTGTGTGCTTGTATTTTGATCTCCTGAGATTGTAATGCTTTGCTGATTCTTTTGAGTAACTTCGATATTGGTGTTCTTTAAAATTCCATCAATAAAATCATTGATATCAAAATTTACTGAGCTATTTGCTCCTGCTAATAAGTTATTATTTGGATCAACAAAACCCTGATTTTGGGATAACGTAGTGGGATTAATAAAAGAGATTCCACTAATAACTTGGTTGAGGGTTTGAGAAATTAGATTATTTTGGCTGACAGGAGTTAATGAATCTTCAATAATTGAGGTATTTTGAACAGTGAATTGAACGGGATCTAATCCTATGTCTTGATTGGTGAGATTATTATTAAACCAAGAATCAAAATCATAGGGTGTAAAAATAAAACTTTCAAAAGTTTGATCAATTAGTTGAGAAACCTGATTATCGTTGCCAAAAACAAAGGTATCTTGTAAGCCAAATTGCAAGGAATCTAATGCTTGACTAGCTAACAGTTTATCTAAAAATTGAAGTAAATTGTCGTCTTCGGTTATGCCACTTGATTCGTCCAACCAGAAAAAATCCGTTAATGTTTGGCTACTTTTTTGGGTAATTATATTACTATTTCCTTCGACAAAGACTTCTTGAGTAATAAATTGTTTACCAGTTAAAGTATTATCATTGTTCAAAAAATCATTGAGATCGAAACTAACTAAACTGGTTTCTCTTAAAGGAAATTCTAAAAAATTTTGATTTTTTTCTTGAATAAATTGATTATTAGGATTATCTAAAAAAGTTTGTTGAATATTAAGATTAGGAATGGAAATTACTGATTGTTGCACCTGAGGAAAATAAACAAAGTTTAGGTTCAGATACTGATTGATTTGTTGAGAAATTTCGTTAAATTCTCCTCCAAGGACAACTGACTGAATTTCTGTTTGAGGAATCTGTGCGTTGACTGGAAAATGGGTAAAACCTAACAATCCAACGGATGCTAATCCTAAGAAATTAATTGTATTTTTCATGAGTCAATCTCCCCAAATTGATTATTGAATGTTAAAAATTAACTGTTGCTTAATTTGTCCACTTCCTCCTGTTTCTTGACTAATATGAGTGCTGTTTCCTGTTAGTTCAATTTTGACTGAAGAATGACTAGGAGTATAGTGACCTGAAATGGAAATTATTTGCTGACCTGACATTAAATAAGGAGATAGATTAATCTCATTATTATGACCTGTAAAACTTTTTATCAGTTGACCATTAAGAGATATTTCACCTGTTAATTGAGTTTCAGATGGTGAAGAACTAATACTGAGAATACAAGGACTATCTAAATCAGATAAGCTAAGATTAACCGATGTTTGCTGTTCTTGATAAGATTGAGCAAAAGAATTATTATTGCTAATTTTGTGATTTCCTATACTAATCATAGTTGTTCCCAAAAGAACTAAACAAGAAAAAAAAATAAAGTTTCTATGTTTCATGACCATCTTCTCCGTAAGAATTTATCTAATAAGTTTAAATATAAGCAAGAAATTGCAGATTAAAACCAGACAAGTTTCTTCTATTTCAAAACATGACTCAATTTCAAATCTACAATCCCTTTTCTCATGTTTTTGAGTGCAGATTAATAGGGAAAATTTTCAGGAGTCTGAACATTAACTGGAGTCACCACATCAACACTTACTGTCGGTCCATTGACTCCAGAAGGATTACCACGACCCCCACGAGTTTCCTGACGAACTTCTTGATGTTGACGTGGGTTGTTACCACCTAAGTTAACCTGAGTCGCTGTACTCGAATTCACATTACCTGTACAACTTCCTTGATTATCAAATTGAGTATTATGGGTTTGTTCTGCTGGTGATTTTCCCATATTTAACTGAACCCCTGTATGAGATTGTACGCATTGTGCAAAAGCAGATTGAGGAACTAAAAATGGAATGGTTATCAAACTAGCAATTGACAATAAACCGACGCTTAAATGAGGGACTTTCATAGTTAATCTCCTAAGTGAATTACTGACAGATATTGTTTGAAATATTCGTTTGTGTTACTGTTCGTCTAGACCCATTAATATTAGTCTGGTGACTTGATTGAACACTTCTTGTACCACAATGAGAATTTTGAAGGGTTTGTTGTGAATTTGATGGGATAAAGTAATCATCTTCTATTCGGGGTTCTCTTGGTTGTGAAGGAACACTCATACGAATATTTCCTGTATCGACTTGAATTTGTCTATCTTCTCCTCTAATAATTCTGACATTTCCTGCTTGCACTTTAATTGGTTTAGTTTGAGCAATAGTCGGAAAACAAAAGATAAGAAGAGTGATTATAAACATTAGGTTTTTGCATTTCATTTCTCTGACACCACATAGTAAAAATTGGTTAGGAATTAGAGTTGCAGAAATTGGTTTAAGCAGAAGTCTCTTTAGGAAGAAATAGAACAGTCAACAGAGAGTTTTTTTCCTATAAAACTTATTGACTGTTCCTTTTATTAAAGAGAATAATTAACGACGACCGTTACGAACAACATTACGTTGATTAGTTACTTGAGAACTATTATTACCATTACCTTCCTGTAGGGAATCTTGATAACTATCTTGAGCATTGCCTGTATTTTCACCCCGTCCTCGACGACTATCAAGGTTGGATTGAGTAGTGCGTTGAGAAGAGGTATTATTATCACCAACTTGGGTACTAACTTGTCCTGAGGTTTGGACATTGGCTTGGTCAGCGAAAGCAGGAACAGCGATTAAACTAAGGGTGGATACAGCTAATAAACTAAGAACAGAAAGTTTCATGAGATTGACTCCAAAATAAGCTAAGAAAAGTTGATTAAAGAAACAAAAACAAGTGAAAGAATTAAACTAACTTGTCAGAACAAGAATTAACGACGACCATTACGAACAACATTACGTTGATTAGTTACTTGAGAACTATTATTACCATTACCTTCCTGTAGGGAATCTTGATAACTATCTTGAGCATTGCCTGTATTTTCACCCCGTCCTCGACGACTATCAAGGTTGGATTGAGTGGTGCGTTGAGAAGAGGTATTATTATCACCAACTTGGGTACTAATTTGTCCTGAGGTTTGGACATTGGCTTGGTCAGCGAAAGCAGGAACAGCGATTAAACTAAGGGTGGATACAGCTAATAAACTAAGAACAGAAAGTTTCATGAGATTGACTCCAAAATAAGCTAAGAAAAGTTGATTAAAGAAACAAAAACAAGTGAAAGAATTAAACTAACTTGTCAGAACAAGAATTAACGACGACCGTTACGAACAACATTACGTTGATTGCTTACTTGAGAACTATTATTACCATTACCTTCCTGTAGGGAATCTTGATAACTATCTTGAGCATTGCCTGTATTTTCACCCCGTCCTCGACGACTATCAAGGTTGGATTGAGTAGTGCGTTGAGAAGAGGTATTATTATCACCAACTTGGGTACTAACTTGTCCTGAGGTTTGGACATTGGCTTGGTCAGCGAAAGCAGGAATAGCGATTAAACTAAGGGTGGATACAGCTAATAAACTAAGAACAGAAAGTTTCATGAGATTGACTCCAAAATAGGGTGGAAAAACGAAAGTAAATGTTGATAAGTGAAGATAAGACACAGAGAAAATTAAGATATTTCTAACAAGGGATTCAGAAAATTTCTATTATTAGGTTTTTCTTGTTGTCTTGTAATAAGTTATAGGTTCGGGTTGAAATATTTATGCAGTTTAGGGAATGATAGAATTTAGGTTCATGGTTGAGTTCTCCTTGTTGTGTTGTAATGAGTTATAGGTTCGGGTTGAAATATTTATGCAGGTCAGGGAATGATAAAATTTAGGTTCATGGGTTAAGTTCTCCTTGTTGTGTTGTAATAAGTTATAGGTTCGGGTTGAAATATTTATGCAGGTCAGGGAATCTAGCCTTTCTCGCAACGAGTGAGGTACACTGATGGCGATGTGGCAGCACTCGCTCCGCGAGGCCGCGCTGATGAGAGTGAGACATCACCACTTATTAGAAATAAAAAACAAAAATAGTTAGAACCGAATTTTATCTTTACTTTTTGGTAAATGTAATGTTACTTAATAATCTAAAACTCGGAACCAAATTTAATATACTCCTGATAAGCATCTTTCTCAGTGGTATTCTGATAAGTGGATTAACATTATCCTGGATACTCCAACAAAGGGCCCAAGCGGAAGTAACGTCTAAAGCCTTACTTTTGCTACAAACGATGAATGCAGTACGAGACTATACTTCTAATAATATTCAACCGCTCCTAGCTCCTCAATTAGAAATGGATTCTTTGTTTATCTCCGAAACGGTTCCAGCTTATTCAGCAACCGAAGTTTTTCAAAAATTACGCAAAGCTCCTGAGTATAAAAGTTTTTTCTATAAAGAAGCTACCCTTAATCCGACCAATTTAAGGGATAAAGCCGATAATTTTGAAAGTGAACTCATTGAAACATTCCGAGAAGACTCGAATATTCAAGAAATTTCTGGTTTTCGTACCCTTCCCGGTGGAAGATCCTTTTATATTGCTCGTCCCTTAGCGATTAAAAACGAGAGTTGCTTGCGTTGTCACGGAGATCCTAATGATGCTCCTAAAAGCCAATTAACGACTTATGGCACTGAAAATGGATATGGTTGGAATCTCAATGAAATCGTAGCGGTTCAGATCCTCTCTGTGCCTGCAGAGGAAGTCTTAAATCAAGCTAATCAGTCTCTTTCGTTGGTTTTATTGACTTTGTTAGTCGTTTTTAGCGTTATCGTCATCGGAATTAATTTTTTACTCAAGCGAACCGTTATTCGTCCCCTGCAAAAAATGGCTAAAATCGCTGAATCTGTCAGTATGGGGGATATGGATAGTGAATTTGAACAGAAAACTCAGGATGAAATTGGTGCGTTAGCTAAAGCATTTAATCGGATGAAATCAAGTTTAGCTATTTCGATGGATCTTTTGAACAAGCATCGCAAAGGATGAAGTTGTTTTTTGCATAAATACTAGGTTTTTACCCTATTTATTTAGTATCCCACATGATACTAATTTTCACTTTGAGGGTAAAGCAATGCAAGTTAAATGGAAAAAATTACTTTTAAGTTTATTAATCACCCTAGCTTGTGAAATTTTACTAAATTTTTTAGGATTGGATGATTTAGCGGACTATGGCGAGTTTGTCTTTGAAAAACCCTATCCCGTTTTACTAAGTTTAAAATACAGTTTCAATTAAGTTATTAGTAGAAAGAAATAAAGTTTGTTAGGATTAAATTAATTAATATTTGCTTATTATCTTAAAAAGAACTGTCTAACGCTTTATAGTCCTATATTATACATATTTTTTACTAAATAACATTGATAGCGCAGGATTTCATGCTGTTCTGCTGTTAAGCCTCTAATTTGTATCGATTAAGTGACCAGCATCAGAAAGATTTATCCTAAATTTTACTCAAATTGTAACATTTCAGTAAGATATTTGACTTGTTATTCTTAGTGGACGCTAGACTTCGTCCCTCTTCGAGTCCGCGGTTTATATTTTTGTCGCTAGAATAGCCTAATCTTCTAAAAGTTAGGGTATTCTAGCGACATCAGGATAAATCTAGGATTGGCATTCCCCACCCTACAGATTTTGTTTGTTTAATGATGCTGATCTGCTTACTACAGAATGAATAACAGTGAAATTATCAAGACGCTTATTCCTAATTATACTTTTCGTTCAGTCCTGCCGAAGTAATTCCCTGCAAGGCGAACCTCTGGTGATTGGAACCCTTAGCTATGGTCAAGGAAACGAGATTATCAATCAATACCAAACCTTTACGAGTTATTTAGAGAAACAAACACGCTCGTTAGTCGAATTAGAACCCGCTTTTAATGAAAAAAAAGCCTTAGAGAGAATCCGCTCTCAAGCTTGGTCATTGGTTTTTGCGCCTCCTGGTCTAGCAACCATTGCCATGACCGAACACGGGTATATTCCCCTTTTACCCTTAGAAGGTATTGGGAATTTACGCTCTGTGATTGTTGTGCGACAAGACAGTCCTTTTCAAACTTTAAAAGCTTTAGCTGATCAGACCATCGCCCTGGGCCAAATTGGTTCAGCGACGGGCTATTATTTTCCTATTTTTAACCTTTATGGATTGACTATAGATAAAATTTTCTTTTTATCAACTCCTAAAGCAATCTTAGAAAGTGTGGCTCAGGGTAAAGCCGTCGCAGGGTCTTTATCCCTAGAAGAATTTAAGACCTACCAGAGTCAGTTCCCATTTGGGACATTTCGTCTCCTTTTCACCGATACCCATAACGTTCCTCCCGGTGTTGTCCTCATTGCGCCGTCTATTTCAGCACATCGCACAGAAGAAATTTTGCAGATTTTAAATGACACACCCTCAGCGATCGCTAATGAAGCTGGATTTGTACCTCACTCTCCTGTACCCGATTATACTTACATGATCTCCGTTGTAGAACGAGTTAGAAATATTTTTCCGGAAACAACTCAATTTTCTACTGAGAATGTTCGTCTATACAAGTGAATGCCACTAAGTTATCCGAGGATTCAACTATTTTCTTAGACAATTATCACAATGTCCACATTGAAAGTTTTTGGCTTCTTTTGAAAAACCGAAAGCGTTTAATATATATTGCCAACGACAAGAACGAGTCATTAAATATTGTTTCATTTGTTGTGATTCTTGTTGAGATTTTTTAGTTATTTGACTTATATTTAAGTCTGATAAATTAGAAGCTAACTCATAATTAAATGGATCTGTCCATCTTGATTTTTTCCATCGATGTAATAAGGATAAAATTATTTCAATTTTAGGTATTTCTTCTTTAAGAGTCATAATATTACCTTGTTTTGGTATCTGTTTCAAATACTGTTTTGCTTGTTGGTAGTTTTTCTGTAATTGTTGCAGAAAATATTGGTTTCTTTGTTGATCGCTAGAATCAAGCCATCCTGTGGGTTCGCTGATTAATGTGAGGGTTTTGGCTAACTTTCCATCTCTTCCTCCTCGTCCAATTTCTTGTAAATATTCTGATAATAAAAATGGTACTTGATAATGTACAATCCAACGAACATCTGGTTTATTAATTCCTAAACCAAACGCAGAAGTACAAACAACAAATTGTAATTTATCTTCTAACCATTTATCTTCAATTTCCCGTCTTTGTATAGGACTTAGACCGGCATGATAAGCAGCTACTTTATAATTTAATTCTTGTAACCATTGACTTAACTTTTCACTATCTTTACGAGAGCGAATATAAACTAAACCACTTTGTTTTTGTTGCTGTTTAATAAAGTTTAAAAGTTGATGGCGACGACAGCGAGGAGTCCAAGCAATTTTGATAGCTAAATTGAGATTTTTTCGATAGGGACTAATAGAAAAGATTTGTGGATTTTTTAATTGTAAGCTTCTTTTGATAATCTCTTGTGATTTAGGGTCTGCTGTGGCTGTAAAGGCTGCGATCGCTATTTTTTGAGCTGGTTTATGCTTTAATAATTCTTCTCTAACTGCGGATAAACGGCTATAACTAGGACGAAAGGTTTCCCCCCATTGAACTAAACAATGTGCTTCATCTAAAATTAATCCATTAATCTCAATATGGGGTTTAATTAATAATTGCCACACAGGAAGACTTAATAAAGTTTCAGGGGAAAGATACAATAATCTAATTTGTTGTTTATTAATCTTATCTAAGGTCTTTTTTCGCTGCTGTCTCGGTATTTCATTATGTAATAACTCTACGGGTAATTGTTTACTTTTTAATTCATTAACTTGATTCTCCATTAAAGCAACTAAAGGAGAAATAACAATCGTCAGACCTTTTTTGAGTAAAGCAGGCAGTTGAAAACAGATGGATTTGCCCCCACCTGTTGGCATAATAATTAAAGCATCTTGTCCGTTTAATAAACAATTAATGACTTCTTTTTGTGGTGGTCTAAATTCTTGATAACCCCATACTTTTTCAAAAGTCTGATAAATATTAATCCAATCTTGATTGTCACAATCCATAATTCTTTTATTAAATAATTAATGGTTGTTAGCTTTGATAAAAACCCATCTAGCCTTTGACACTTTAATGATGATATAATAGAAATTGAGAGAAAATCTGCCCTAAAATTGACAGAAATTATGAGCGAATTGAAATTTGAAGATAGTCCCCGTTGGACGCAAGAAGCACAAAGAAAACTGAAAAATATTCCCTTTTTTGTCAGAACTCAAGCCCGTCAAAGAATTGAAGAATTAGCTAGAGCAGCAGACTCAGATGAGGTTACCGTAGAAATGGTAGAACAAGCGCGCTTAGAATTTGGGCAATAGATGAGTTCTCAGTGAGCAGTTACCAGTGACCAAGTATAAAAAACTGATAACTGCTTCTTTGAACATTTCGTTACTCCATTAATTTATTTCATCATTAACTGTTAAGATTCCCGTTCAAAAAAGGCAAAGGCAAACGGCCCCATTTCAATCATTCTTTGACCATTGCCTAAATTTGTGGTAGGAAAGTCGTGACTTTCGGAACTAATAATCGGTTTACCGTAACGAAAAGAAACAAAATAAGAACGATTGTGTTCACTAAGGTTAAAAACACAGAGTAATTCTTGGAGAGGAGTGCGACGTAGAAATGCTAATATGTCGTCACTTGCTTCGACTAATTCGATCGCTCCATATTTTAATGCCGGTTGTCGGTTACGCCATTTGACAAACCAACGGAAGAAATTCAGCAAAGAGTCGGGATCATGTTCTTGTTTTGCAACAGATAATAATTCAAAACTGTCGTCAATTCCTAACCAAGTTTCATCACTCTCACTAAAACCAAAATTCTTTTTATCCGGTTCCCAAGGGATGGGGGTACGACAGCCATCTCGTCCCGAAAAGTAGGGATAGAAATAAATCCCGTAAGGATCTTTCATTTTCTCTAAGGAAATAGAACTTTCAGTTAACCCTAATTCTTCTCCTTGATAAAAACAAACTAATCCTCGTAAACTGGGTAACAAAGCGATCAGTAATCTTTCGAGATAGGGGGTTAAAGAAGGATCATCTGGAGCCCAGCGTGACTTAGCGCGAGGAAAATCATGATTACTGGTAGTTAGACAGATCATTTCCCTCTCATCAGCTTCAAGATGCAAAGATAAATCTTCGATCAAATCAGCCACTAATCTCGGTGTTAGCTTTTTATTGACTAATAAAGAACAATTATATGCAGTATGTAATCGGCGATCGCCTCTAATATATTCTACCGTTTGGCGCATGGGATCGCTGGTGACTACAATTTCCCCCATAGACATGGTACCAGGATATTTTTCCAGGGTTTTGCGAATCCGTCGCAGAGAACGAATATTCTCCACTTGGTCCATATTATGGAGGTGAATATACTGTGCATAGGGATTCATGGGAGATACCCCCTCAAGTTCTGGCATTCCTTCGGTACGTCGGGGATTATCCACTAAATTCTGGTCGTGCATATAATAATTACAGGCATCTAAGCGGAAACCATCGACCCCTTTTTCTAGCCAAAATTCACCTACTTTCATGATTTCTCGTACCACATCGGGGTTATGCCAATTGAGATCCGGTTGAGTTTCGAGAAAATTATGAAAATAGAATTGTTTGCGATCGGGATGCCATTTCCAGGCAGTTCCGCCGAAGATAGACAGCCAGTCGTTGGGTTTTCTGCCGTTTTTGCCGTCTGACCACACGAACCAATCAGCTTTGGGATTATCTCGGCTCGAAGAACTTTCGATAAACCAAGGATGAATACTAGCGGTATGACTCCACACCTGATCAATAATAACTTTTAAGTTACGGGCGTGGGCTTCTTCGATCAATGCTTCAAAATCGTCTATGTTTCCAAAACGGGGATCAACTGCATAAAAATCAGAGACATCATACCCAAAATCTTCCATAGGAGATTGGAAAAAAGGGGTGATCCAGATAGCATCAATGGGCAAGGAGGCTAAGTAATCTAACTTTTCAATAATACCCCTTAAATCGCCGATTCCGTCTTCATTACTGTCGTAAAAACTACGAATATAAATTTCGTAAATGACGCATCCATACCACCAAGGATATTCTGGTTGTACACTTACCATATAATAGAGTAACTCCTAGAACCTAATATAATAATTTTACCAGGATGGGGAGTTCCTTCTGTTGATTTATCTGAATTACTTTTCTAAAATCAATTGGTATTCGTATAGTGCAACGGGACGATTCATAGCTTTAAAATAGGCAGGATCTTCAGGGGATAAATAAATGGCGGTCACTTGTTTTGCAGTTACTTTATTGGGATTAATTAATTGATAATCTGTGGTGGTTTCTACTTCATTGAGATAAATACTAGAAGGTCTTTGAAAGAGTTGTTGTGTGATTTCTGTGGTTAAAAATTCCTGAGGATTTGGAGTTTCTTGACTTCGACCTGTTACGGTAGAAATAAGTTCATTATTGTCAGCTAAAAAGGTAATTTGACGATTGGGATTATCAGGAGGAACTTTAACTGAAAGCACTTGATTATCCCCTAGATAGGCTTTAGCAATATTTTCTCCGTTGAAGGTGCGATCAGCTACAATTAGATTTTTTTGAGGGGATAAGGAAGAAAGAGAAAGGATACTCGGACGTGATAGGTTTTGTGGTTTAAACCGAACTTGAAAGGTAAACGATTGATTTAAGTATTTTTTATTGTTTTCAAAGCCTGGGGTCAAAATTTCAGGGGCTAAGGGGGCTTTTTGTTTTCTTAGAATACTGGTAACTGACCAAGTTCCTGCCATCCATTCAGGATAGATTAAATCCGTCTCTGCTTGACTAATATTCGGTTTACTATTCCAGTTAGGATAAGCGGTTAATCTATTAGCTATGTCTCCAGCTTGACTATTTTGAGTAAAGGCAAGAATCAAGAATAAATTGAGGAGTAAAATTACAAAAAATTTCATTTTCTTCAGTGACCAGTTATCAGTGATCAGGTATTTTTATTTAAAGACAAACTGAGTGTAACTTAATTCATTAATTTTATTCCATTGAATAATTTCTTGTCGAAATTTATTCCAATTTTCATATACTTCTTTAAATGTTGCATCTTTACCGGCGTTTTCTTCGTATAAATCAAAGGCAACGGTTTGGGCTGCGGTTAAAATTTCATTAGAATAAGGAATTAATTGAGTCCCTCCTTGAATTAAAGATTGTAATGCAAGACGATTTTGAGCATCGTATTGACTTAACATATTTAAGTTTGCTTCCATTGCTGCTGTTTTTAAAATTTCTTGATATTCTTGCGGTAATTGATCCCAAGCAGTTTTATTAATTTGTAAGTCTAAGGTTGCCCCTGGTTCCCACCAACCCGGATAATAATAATAATTAGCTGCTTTATTTAGTCCTAATTTTTCATCATCATAAGGACCCACCCATTCGGCTGCATCAATGGCCCCAGTATCTAAGGCCAGAAAAACCTCACCCCCAGGCAAAACTTGCACATTAACCCCTAAGCGACTCATTACCTCCCCTCCCAGTCCAGGAATCCGCATTTTCAAGCCTTTGAGGTCATTAACTGAGTTGACCTGACGTTTGAACCATCCCCCCATTTGCGCGCCAGTATTCCCTGCAGGAAAGCTGATAACGTTAAAATCTGCATAGAGTTTGTGCATGGTTTCGAGGCCACCTCCATGATAAAACCAAGCATTTTGTTGTTGGGCCGTTAAACCAAATGGCATGGCGGTTCCGAAGCCCAAAGCTGGATTTTTTCCCACATAATAGTAACTGGGAGAGTGACCACATTCGACGGTTCTCTGTTGTACCGCGTCTAACACTTCTAACCCTGGCACAATCTCACCGGCTGCATAAGGGGTAATGGTAAATTTTCCACCGGACATCGCCTTAACGCGATCGCAAACCGTCTGGGCCCCACCGAAAATGGTATCTAAGGACTTGGGCCAACTGGTTTGCATTTTCCAGCGAAGGGTAGGTAAGCTAGAACCTCCTCCGTTTCCTTCTACAGACTGACTTTGGCAAGAACTGAGGACGGTGGCGGTAGTTGCTCCTAATGCAGCATTACTGAGGAAGTGGCGACGTTTCATCGTTTACATGAGGTATTTTAGGTCATGTATCAAAATAGCAGATATTGTCAGTTATCAGTTACCAGTGACCTGTTGTCAGTTTTTTTATGCGTAGTGAGTCATCATCTAATTAATTTTTCGAGTCAGAAGACTGTTGTGATAATATAACCCTGACTTGTTCAACGGATAAACTTAAAGCATCTGCTATTTGTTCTAAGGTTAATCCTAATTCTTGAAGACGTGCAACTGCTAATAATTGAGTGTTTTCTAAATCTTTTAATTTTTCTTGAGCAAGTTTAGCTAATTCTTGAGGGGTTAAAATTAATTCTTCGTCAGGGGTAAAATAACGTAATTTTTTTTCATGAATTCCTAAATACAATTCTAATTGATCACTCCATAAATAACCATTTTCGTTAGGATTAATGGGTTCATATTTTCCTTCAGATAACCTAAATCCTTGAAATTCTAAACTAACAGGGTCAAACCAGAAATAATTAGGAGTGCGGAAGATGTTTTGATAGAGTTCTTTTTTCTTTGTTCTATCAACTTTTGCCGTAGAATCTGACAAAATTTCTACAATTACATGAGGATACTGACCATTTTCTCCCCAAACAACCCAACTTTTGCGAAGACGTTTTTCTGTATTTAAAACCACAAAAAAATCAGGTCCGCAGAAATCTCGTTTTTTCAGTTGTTCAGCATTATAATAAATCGTCAGATTGCCCGTTGCATAGTAATCATTTCTATCTGACCAAAAACTCTCTAGACAGCTTAAAAGGAGAATGATTTGTTGTAAATGAAGATCACTTTCCAAGGGAGGTTCATCACTCCATAAATCTGTAGGAGGACAAATAACATCAGAAGAGAAATCTAGGGTCGTCATAAGTTTAAACCCTTAGCCTAGTATAAGCGTATAATAACACAGTTAAATTAATCAGTGATCGGTGACCTGTTATCAGTGATCAGACAATCCAAAATATTGTATTAATTCAGAAGTCACGTTAATAAAAGTTTCATTATTGGGAACTCTTATAATAGCAAGCTATTAATCGACATTTAGTTTGTTAAGCACTATAAACGTTTTGCAACATTTGACGTTGCTTGTTGTATGACAAACACTTCTAGAAAACCATTATCCTTATTTCAACAATTCCGTCAACAAATTAAATCTGCACCCCCTCTAAAAACAGAAGAGTCTGCTGTTTTTCGTGTTTTAGTACAATGTTTAGTCATTGTGGGAATTATTGCTACTGATATTGCTGCTGGAACTCAGATGAGTTTATGGGCGATTCCTTTAAGTATTATAGGTGGTGTTTGGAGTTGGTATCGCCGTAAACATCGCAATATTACCCTTAAATTTTTCTTAGCTATGGGGATGTTAACGGTACTTTCTTTCTTCTTACTTCGCTTAACTCAAAATCTTAATGATAGTCGTATTGTCTTAGCAGAATTATTAGTTCAATTACAAGTTTTACATAGTTTTGATTTACCGAGACGCAAAGATTTAGGCTATTCAATGGTTATTGGTCTAATTTTATTAGGAGTTGCTGGAACCATTTCCCAGACAGTAGCTTTTGCCCCTTGGTTACTATTATTTTTAATTTTAGCGATTCCTACATTAGTATTAGATTATCGATCACGGTTAGACTTAGAAACGATTGATCACAATTTCAAAAGACTGTTTAAATCTCGTCAAAAATCCCAAAAAACTGTTAACTATTCTCCTGTTTCTTTTAAAAGCATTAGTGTGTTAATTGCTATCACCTTACTGTTTGGTTTAACTATTTTTACTTTAATGCCACGTTTTCCAGGATATCAATTACAAACATTTCCTGTTGATAGTCCTTTGGATGCAGACAGTCAAAAATTTAGTGGACAAAATAAAGGTATTATTAACCCAGGTTATAATAATCAGAAAAAAGGTACACAAGGACAAGAAAATAGTAATTCATCTCAAGGAAAAGGACAAGTTGATGACAGTCAATATTATGGATTTAATACTAAAATAAATCAAAACTTACGAGGAGAGATGAAACCCAAAATTGTCATGAGGGTGCGATCGCAATCTCCTGGTTTTTGGAAAGCTTTATCTTTTGATCACTATACAGGACAAGGGTGGGAAATTACTAACGAAGAAGAGTTTGATACAATTAAACGTGATCGCTGGTCTTATAAATTTTTCTTGCACTTTCCTAACACTGCAATGAAAACCAAGAGCGTGATTCAAAGCTATACAGCAGTAGCTGATTTACCTAATATTGTTCCTTCTCTCTCTCAACCCAAACATCTCTATTTTCCAGCACAAGAAATAGGAGTTGATGATCTCAATAATCTGCGATCGCCTGTGGGTTTATTAGAAGGATTAACTTATACGGTAGTTTCAGAAGTGCCTTATCGTGATCGCACAAAATTACAAAAATCTCCTCCTGAATATTCTGATAAAATTAAAGAAACTTATCTAAATGTTCCCGCAGAAATTGAAGAGAAAGTACGTAACAAAACCCTAGAATTGTTAAATAATCAATCATTTAACTCGCCTTATGAAGTCGTCTTATTTTTAACTCAAGCAATTAAACAAAATTATACTATTCAAGAAGAGTTGCCCTTTTTTAAGGATAGTGAAGACTTAGTAGAATCTTTCTTGTTTAAGTATGAAGGCGGTATTCCCGATCACTTTGCCACTGCTTTAACCATTATGTTGCGTTCAGTGGGTATTCCTGCTAGATTAACTGTTGGGTTTGCCCCAGGAAAATTTAATCCTTTGACGGGTTTCTATGTGGTTAAAAACACCGATGCTTATGCGTTGACTGAGGTTTATTTTCCTTATTTTGGTTGGTATACGTTTGATCCCATTCCTGGCCATGATTTATTCCCACCGTCTCTAGAAGAAGAGCAAACTTTTAGCGTTTTAAAGCAATTTTGGAACTGGGTAGCAGGGTGGTTGCCTTCTCCTGTGACTAACTTTTTTAACATTATTTGGACTAAAGTTATTGTTGGATTTATTAGCATTTTAGGATGGTTATGGCGATTCATTTCTAGTGGTTTAATTGGTACATTAGTGGGGCTTTTATTAGCCGTTATTTTAGGGTTATTAGGTTGGTTAGGTTGGGGTAGATTAAGGAAATTTAGTTATTATCGTCGCCTCGCAAAATTACCGCCAATGGTGCAATTATATGAAGAGATGTTAAGGATACTGAAGTCAAGAGGATACCCCAAACATTACGCCCAAACTCCCTTAGAATATGTAGAGGTATCTTATTACCAACATCCAAAGGAACAAGCAGAAATTATTGACGAAATTTCTCATGCTTATATTAGTTGGCGATATGGACAAAATGATCAAAATATTAGCTATTTAAAGCAACAATATCAACGGTTAGTTAAGAGTGTTAAAAAAAGAAATTTTGACTAAGCGAACACTTAATCTATTTAATCTATTAGGTGGGTTAGATTATACTAGATCCGCTTTAGATAGTATTAACTTTCGGAGCAGGGAGCAGGGAGCAGGGAGCAGGGAGCAGGGAGCAGGGAGCAGGGAGCAGGGAGCAGGGAGAAAAAACGTTACTCTACTAAAATAAGCGGATTTGGTATTACTACAAACAACAAAAAAGCACCCCCAAATTTGGGAGTGCTTTTTGTATTACTTAGTTAATTTCAAGGAATTAACCATTGATGACAGGAGCAGATACAGGCTCAGCAGAAGCTAAGTCTAAGGGGAAGTTGTGAGCGTTACGCTCGTGCATTACTTCCATACCGATTCCTGCACGGTTTAATACATCAGCCCAGGTTCCGATTACACGGCCTTGAGAATCAAGGATAGACTGGTTGAAGTTAAATCCGTTTAAGTTGAAGGCCATGGTAGATACACCCATTGCGGTGAACCAAATACCAATTACAGGCCATGCTCCTAAGAAGAAGTGCAAGGCACGACTGTTATTGAAAGAAGCATATTGGAAGATTAAACGACCAAAGTAACCGTGAGCAGCTACGATGTTGTAGGTTTCTTCTTCTTGTCCGAACTTGTAACCGTAGTTTTGAGACTCGATTTCAGTGGTTTCACGAACTAAAGAAGAGGTTACTAAAGAACCGTGCATAGCGGAGAATAAAGATCCACCGAATACACCAGCAACACCCAACATATGGAAGGGGTGCATTAAGATGTTGTGCTCAGCTTGGAACACGAACATAAAGTTGAAGGTTCCGGAGATTCCTAAAGGCATTCCATCAGAGAAAGATCCTTGTCCGATGGGGTAGATTAAGAATACTGCGGTCGCTGCGGATACAGGTGCAGAATATGCAACACAGATCCAAGGACGCATTCCTAAACGATAGGAAAGTTCCCACTGACGACCCATGTAGCAGAAGATTCCGATTAAGAAGTGGAAAATTACTAACTGGTAAGGACCGCCGTTGTAAAGCCACTCATCAAGTGAAGCAGCTTCCCAAATGGGATAGAAATGTAGACCGATAGCGTTAGAAGAAGGTACTACCGCTCCAGAAACGATGTTGTTTCCGTAGAGTAATGAACCAGCTACAGGCTCACGGATTCCATCGATGTCCACGGGAGGAGCAGCGATGAAAGCAATGATGAAACAGGTGGTAGCAGTTAAGAGGGTGGGGATCATTAAGGTACCGAACCAACCGACATAGATGCGGTTGTTGGTGCTGGTCACCCACTGACAAAACTGTTCCCACAAAGAAACGCTCTCGCGTTGTTGTAGTGTAGTAGTCATAGTTGGTTATGATTCCTTTATTTATTTGTCAAGGTACGTTTTGTATTGACATTCTTATATTAACTAAATCGTCAAGTTTTGTAAAGAATATTAACCAAATATTTTCTTATGTAACCAATAAGCAACACTTATCTAGAGTGGTGAGAAGACAGGACAATCTATTAGTTACGAAGCTATTTCAAAGGTTAAGTTATCTTGCTCTGAGAAGTTGTAGGTAAAGTGATCAACTACATTGGTGTCACTCAACTCTAAGTTATAAAAGTCTACAGAATCATGATCAAAGTAAGGACCTGCGTGCCATGTACCGACTTCTAGCTTAATAAAACAGTTTCCAGGAATCTTAAAAGCTTGTAATTTCTCGATATTCGGATAATTCTCGCTATTAGGAGGCGCAACGGCTATAAACCATTGTTTCCCTTCTAATGACCCCAGACATTGAGTACATTGTTGATGACGAGTAATACGATGAAACTGACGACCCCGTTCTTTTAATCGCATAATATAGAACCGAGGAACACCATTATCTAAGTCTAGTTGAGCATCAGTTTCATCGTAAACATTTCCATCCTCGGAAGGAGTAATTAATTGTCCGTAAGGTTTAAAGTTCTCTGTGGTAATATCAATCAGTGGTAAAGATTGAACAGTGGTTACTTTAGTCATATTAGATAACAAGTTGTTTTACCCTGATCCTAATACATAAAACCTTATTGACTTGATGTAATCCCTCTTTCTCTAAGTTGCTGTACAAAATAGTCTTCTAAAGAAGCACGAGCGCGGTTTAAACTGAGAAGTTGAGCGTCTATGGTTGAGAGGTATTCGATAAAATCGTGAGGATTTCCAGTTAATTGTCCGTGCCAAGTGTGATCAATCTCTTTAATGCCTGAAATCCAGGAGTTTAGGGCTTCTTTTTTGCCACCTTTGACAATTACTTGATAAACATCAGAACGGCCTAAAATTTCTTCGAGGGACCCAACACATAATAAGTCCCCTCTGGCTAATAAGGCAATGCGATCGCAGATTTTTTCGATATCGGTTAAAACATGAGAGTTAAAAAAGATGGTTTTTCCTTGTTCTTTGAGGGATAAGACGATTTCTCTGACTTGATAGCGTCCCAAGGGGTCAAGTCCGGACATGGGTTCATCAAAAAAGACCACTTCAGGGTCATTAATTAAGGCTTGGGCCATACCTACCCGTTGCAGCATTCCTTTAGAATATTGTCGTAATTGTTTCTTTTTGGCGGTTTTTTGCGCTAATCCCACTAGATCAACTAATTCTGGGATGCGTCTTTTTTGGATTGATTTGGGAATTTGAAATAAACCTGCGACAAATTCCAGAAATTCCCAAGCGGTTAAATAATCATAATAATAAGCGTTTTCGGGTAAATAGCCGATTTTTTGTTTTACGGAGAGATTCCCGACGGGATACCCTAATAATACAGCACGACCTGTTGTCGGGCGGACAATACCTAATAACATTTTTAAGAGGGTTGTTTTTCCTGCACCATTGGGACCAAGTAACCCAAAGGTTTCTCCTTTGTAGACAGAGAATGAACAATCATTGAGCGATCGCAATTTTTGATTCATCCAAAAGCCAGTGCGATATACTTTACTTAAATTCCATGTTTGTACCACTGGCATTAATTCGTTTTGTTGTTCTTGTGGTTGGACTTCGGTAACGGAATTCATTGCTTTTAAGGGTGTAATTGGTGATCTATCTAGAAATGTTCTACTTCCATTGTTCCCTATTCTCCAAATAAAATTAACTTTGTTAAGAATTTTTATAAAATCTTTTATCACCTAATAATAATCAATATTCAATTCTAGTAGTTTTTTTTATATAAAGTTATAGTATTTTAATCGCCAAGTGATGTCAATCACAGCTTATTAGTTTGAACATAAATTATATTATTTAATAACCGCTTTTATTTATATTAATTCGTTATGTCAGATTTAAAGTTTCGTTCGTCTTTATGGGCTTTTATTTGGTTTACTACTGCCCCTAATCTCTGGATGTTTATTTCAGTCCCTTTTTTTGTCCTCTGGGTCGATAGTTTTGGAAATTTAAAATATTCAGTTACTTTTGTTTCTGCTTTATTTATAACGACTCTCCTCGCTATATGTATAGCTATTGCTGTGTATTATTATTATGTGTTCGCAATTACCGTAAAATCTCAAGGAATTCTTGGTTATAATTGGGTTGGTCATTATAGTTTTGTCCCTTGGGATGATATCAAAACAGTAGAGCCATATCGTTTTTTTTGCTACAAGTATCTTCGTGTATTTTTTTCTAATTCCACAACGCCTTTATGGATACCTTTATTTTTAGAAAATCAAAAGCAATTTAATCAAGTAATAATCGAGCGCACTGATAAAACTAATTCGTTACATCTTGCCTTAGTAAACATAGATGAATTATTTGCTAAAGTTCCCCTTCATAGTAAAGGCAAAAATAAACTAAAAAATGAGCAGAAACAACAGTCAAATTACAAGGATAATTCTCTCAAATTAAAGTTAAATTCAATTTCTCCAACAAGAAACAATACACCTCCCTGGATGGAACAAGATATATTTTCTACTCCATTAGAAACGAATACTTATGGCTACTGTACAGGAAAAAAATTGGTTACTTGTTCTCGTCCATCTTTGATTGAAAATGTGAAATCTGACAGTAAAAAACTCATTAATTTAGTTTGGACTCCTGATACTCCTCATTTAGTTTCTCCAGAAGAAGTATCTTGGTTAGTTGATGCTTTGTACGCCAGAGAAAAAACCCACTTTAAACAAGCATTGAGACTCGATGTAATTAACTGTTTGATGTGGGGGGGAATATTTTGGATGAATTGGATAGATTCAAATTCAATGACTGCAAATGAGTCAACCGCAATCAGACAAATTATGCTATTTAATTTGGTAGCGATCGCAATTATTCCCGCTTTAGAACATAGTTGGGAATTATATCAATGTAGACTCAAAACTCCCCAACGTCTTGCCCAAAGAAGTCAAGAAAATCGTTATACAGCATGGATGAAGAATTCTCACGCACCTTGGACAAAATTCTTAACTGGTTGTATAACTTTAGTGGCTATCGTACAAGTATAGCAATACGGGGTTAGGTTAGGACAAAATTAGCTAGAATTAAAGCGCTCACGAAAACAAGAAAAAAATGCCTGCTCCTTATAGCTACGATTTGAGAAAAAAAGCCGTAAATGCTTATTATAGAGGAGAAAAGAAGATAGCTATTTGCCGATTAATGAAAATTAGTCGTAATACTCTCGATTTATGGCTAAAAAGAGAACAAGAAACAGGAGACTTCAAAGCGGTGCAGCCGCACTCGCTCCCGCGAGACCGCCAAGCGTCCTCCTAAAAATAATCGCAAAATTCAAGATTTAGAGAGATTCAAACAGTTTGTCAGACAACATAAAGATAAAACACAGCAACAAATAGCCGAGAAATGGGGAGAAAATGTCACACAGCAAAACGTGAGTGATGGAATTAAAAAGTTAGGTATAACTAGAAAAAAAAACTTACGGATATCGAGAAAGAGATGAAAATAAAAGAAAAGAATTTAAAGACCAACTTCACAAAAAACCGTCGCACAATTTAGTTTATGTAGATGAAGCAGGATTTGATAATCGAGATGATTATCCATATGGTTATAGTCCCAAGGGAGAAAGATGTTATGCACTCAAATCAGGAAAGAGAAAAGAGAGAGTTAGTTGGGTGGCTGCATTAAAAGAAGGAAAAATATTTGCTCCATTAACTTTTGAGGGGTCGTGTAATCGAGATTTATTTGAAACATGGCTGGAAAAAAGTTTGATTCCTCAACTTCAACCAGGGGATATAATTATTATTGATAACGCTACTTTCCACCAAGGACAAAGTATTAAAGAAACAGTCGAAAAGGTAGGATGTGAAATTTGGTATCTACCTCCTTATTCTCCCGATTTAAACAAGATAGAACGTTGGTGGTCTGTTCTCAAAACTTGGATGAAACAGAGAGTTAAAGAATTTGAGACTGTTAGAGAATGTGTTGATACAGCTTTCAAAAAATGTCCTAACGTGTATCCGTAAGGCTATAATTATTTTCTTTATTCCTGACATAAGTTCTTCAATTGAAACAGCAGGAATTGTTAAACCAGACATCTGGCAAGGAGAAGTCTGGAGACTATTAACAGGAACATTATTACATGGCAATATCCTTCATTTTATGTTTAACATAGGTGCTTTATTCGTTCTTGGTAAATTGATTGAAGTTATCACTCACCGCGCTTATGTTCCTTTAGTTTTTTTAATTTCTGCTTTGTCCGGTAGTGTCTTTAGTTTATTGTTTATACCCGACGTTCCTTCTGTGGGTGCCTCTGGTGGCATTATGGGATTATTGGGCTTTTTATTTATTTTAGGAAGAAAACATAAGCATTTATTTCCTGCTGCCCATCAACAGATGTTAATTAAAGGCACGATTTATACATTTCTAGCAGGTTTACTAGCTTATCAAGTGATTGATAATCCTGCTCATTTAGGCGGTTTTTTAGCAGGAGTATTATTAGGATGGAAATTAATTCCTCATCGTCAGTTTAGAATCGGCATGGTAGTGTCTCGTCCTCTAAAAATTATAGGCATGATTTCAGCAGGAATAATTGCGATCGCCTCTTTTTTTACTATTTACAAAATGGTTATTAGTTGATTTCTCGCAATATAGCAAGCCTAAATCATTTATCAGTAACTAAGGGCGTTAGATGACGTAGAAGATTGAATTTAGTGGTAAAGCCCTTAATAATGTTAAAAAAATTCAAGCAACAAACTTACAAAATAATGTTAAACAATTAATTGAAATTCTCAAAGATAATCCTTATACGCCTCCCTACGAAAAACTATCGGGTAACTTGAAAGGTTATTATTCTCGACGTATTAATATTAAACATCGTCTTGTTTATTCTATTAATGATGAAACTAAAATAATTCAAGTTGTTTCTGTTTGATCTCATTATGAATAGTTTATCCTTATTTTTGAAACTAATATTAAGATTAAACCGAAAAAGTTCCCAACAAACTCCTAAAACCATCCATAATAAAAGATAGCGTGATAAAGAAAAGCCAGAAACATCCATGAGTAAAGGAACCCTCTTCGATAAAGTTTGGGATGCCCATACTGTTCAAATATTACCTTCAGGACAAACTCAACTCTTCATCGGACTGCATTTGATCCACGAAGTTACCAGTCCCCAAGCGTTTGCCATGTTGCGCGAAAGAGGACTACAAGTAATGTATCCCGATCGCACCGTTGCTACTGTTGATCATATCGTCCCCACGGAAAACCAAGCCCGTCCTTTTGTTGACACCCTAGCAGAAGAGATGATGCAAGCATTAGAAAAGAGTGCCAAAGATAACGGTATTCGCTTCTATAATATTGGATCAGGAGATCAAGGTATTGTCCATGTTATTGCCCCAGAACAAGGACTAACTCAACCCGGCATGACCATTGCTTGTGGGGACTCCCATACCTCCACCCACGGGGCTTTTGGGGCGATTGCTTTTGGGATCGGAACCTCTCAAGTCCGAGACGTGTTAGCTTCCCAAACCCTTGCCCTCTCTAAGCTAAAAGTGCGTAAAATTGAGGTAAATGGCACCTTACCCCCTGGAGTCTATGCCAAAGATGTAATTCTTCATATTATTCGTAAACTAGGGGTTAAAGGAGGTGTCGGGTACGCCTACGAATACGCAGGAAGCACCTTTGCATCTATGTCGATGGAAGAACGGATGACCGTTTGTAATATGTCCATCGAAGGGGGTGCAAGATGTGGCTATATTAACCCAGATGATGTTACCTTTGACTACTTAAAAGGACGGGACTTTGCCCCCACAGGAGAAGACTGGGATAAAGCAGTTAAATGGTGGCGTAGTATGGCTTCTGATGCTGATGCAGAGTACGATGATGTGGTTACCTTCGATGCTTCAGAAATCGAACCTACCGTGACTTGGGGTATTACTCCGGGTCAAGGGATCGGTATTAGCGAACCAGTTCCTACTCCTGAGAGTTTACCCGAAAGCGATCGCGCCATCGCCCAAGAAGCTTACAGTTATATGCAGTTATCTCCAGGAACACCGATAAAAGGTACAAAAGTAGATGTCTGTTTCATCGGTAGTTGTACCAATGGCCGTATTAGCGACTTAAGAGAAGCGGCCAAGTTTGCCAAGGGTCATCATGTAGCTAATGGGGTTAAAGCCTTTGTGGTTCCAGGTTCTGAACGGGTTAAAGTCGAAGCAGAAAAGGAAGGGTTAGATAAAATCTTTTTAGAAGCAGGGTTTGAATGGCGCGAGGCTGGATGTTCCATGTGTTTAGCGATGAACCCAGATAAATTACAAGGGGATCAAATTAGTGCCTCGTCTTCTAATCGTAACTTTAAAGGCCGTCAAGGATCATCAACAGGACGCACTTTATTAATGAGTCCGGCGATGGTGGTTGCTGCTGCGGTAAATGGTAAGGTTTCTGATGTACGAGAATTAAGTTAAACTCACATCTTGCACCTACGATAAATTATCTAGTTTCTCAGCCTTTAGCCATCAGCTTAGGTGCGCTTGTCCTAGGCTATCAGCTATTTTCTTATAAAACTGTTCGCCCTTAGCCAGAACTTCACTCTTCTTTACTGCTGAGTGCTTAGATTATTAAGTTTTTTTGTAAGGCGTGCAAGATGTCAGTTAAACAATGAACAGTTACCAGTGAGCGGTTATTTTTGTTCACTGGTAATATTTCTCTAAAAATCAGTACAGTAGTAATTTTTCTAAGTTAATCTTAATCTTAGGAAAGGCTTGAGATGTAATTGTTCCTGATTTAAACTCAATAATTTGTAAGTAACGGCTATTGTGAGGTTCAGTATGTACAATCAGTTTTTTATTCTTCAAATCAATTACCCAATATTCTGGTATCCTATTACGAGCATAGGTAATAATTTTCTCCTCTAAATCTTTTTTCAGGGTTTTATTAGATACTTCGATCAACCAATAGATATCTTGAGAATAGGGGTGATGATTACGATAGATAGTTTCAGGTAACCGAACTATCGCTATGTCTGGTTCTGGTTCTGAATTATCTAAGGTTATTGGATGAGAATCTCTGATTTGAGCTACTCCTTTCAGTAAATCTCTTAAATGATCGCTGACAGATTGATTAGTATAGCTATGTTTTGATTAGTATAGCTATGTTCAATGCCCTCGGGACTCATTTCAATTATATCTCCCTCCAAAAGTTCAACGGGTTTACCTTCTAATACTCCAGAGTTGACCAGTTCGTGCCATTCATCTATCGACCATTTATAAATAGTTGATGCCATATCTGCTCCCCTTATTACGTTCACATAATTTTACTTGAAAAAGCTAAAAAAACGAGTAATTAATCCTTCAAATCAAACTGTTAGAATCAGTTAGGGTAACCATTGAGGACGAAAACCCACTAAAGGTAACTCTTTTAAGTCGGCTTTACTGTTAGGATCATTATTAATCGGAGGAATTAATAACCATAATTTTCCTCCGACAATAGCTTGACCCGAATTATTGGTTAAATTATCCTCTAAACTAGGGTCATCACTGGTTAAAACTTGGTCGAATAATAACGCTAAACCATCAGGGGATAGACTAATTTTAATGTCTTGATAATCAGATAATTTAGCTAAAGGTGTGACTTTTCCTGTTTTAATATCAAACTTAGCAAAGTAAGGTTGTTCTTGATAGTCATCTCCTTCTAATAGTTCTGTTAGTAAACAATATAGTTGATTTCCTGTTGGAGTAAATTGACAATCAATAATTGATCCTTGTGTATTTAAAAGTTCTTTTTGAATGCCTTGATTATTAACATAAAATAATGAGCGGGTGTAGCGTAAATTCGCATTATCTGTATTAAAATCAACCATTGCTGCGGAATTACCTGTAGGGGAAAAATCTAATAATTGACCAAACTTAGGTAAAAAGTCTAAGGGGTCTGATTCCGGTTCTAAGGGTAAAATTCCAATTCCTTCACCTCTGGCAACAGCTAAGGCTTGATTATCTGGTGTTATTTCAAAATCTCCTCCTGTTATCTTCAATCTTTCAGGTTTTTCTCCTTGTTTTACTATCCATAGATCAAAGTCTGCCGGATTTTCACGGTTTACTCTTTGGATAACAATAGTTTCTCCATCAGCAGATAAATCAAATTGGTTATTTTGATAGGTTTCATTATCTAAAATTTCTTCTACTTTGCCAGCAGAATTATTTTGAGTATCTTCGACTCCATTATTAACTCCAGTAGTAACACTATAAAGTTCTAATTGTCGTAGACCATCAATTCCTAATCCTTTCTCATAGGCAGAAAATAAAATACGATTGCCTTGGGGATAAAATTCAAAATTCATCACCACTAAATCCGGTGGGGTTAAAATCTTTTTATGTTGTTGGGTGATGTTATAAAATACAAGTCTTCCTTGTTCTTCCCCTTGGGTTCCAATATAAGCTAAAGCGCGATCGCGACTTTGAAAGGTTCCGACAAAAGGTTCCATGACCTGTCCTTGTTGTTTATTTTCCCTAAATCTTTCGGTTGCATCGCTTAATTGGACTTGATAGGTTTGGCCGTAGGGAACGGGGGTTTCTACGGTATATGCTAAGCGACGGCCTGCCCAACTTACTTTACCAGGAAGGGGAGGATTTATCACTAAATTTTTCTCTACCGTTGCTTTATCCATCGGACGATCAAAGGTCAAAATAAAAGCTCGATCTTTACTATCAACGGTTTCATTTTGCCAAGTAAAATTCTCGACTTGTGGACCTTTTCTTAAAAAGCAATTATTACCACAAAGTTTATCTCCAATCATTAAACCAGCAATCAGGACACTAAACCCTCCAATTAATAACACAGAGAGTTTATCAATGGGTTCTTGTAATGTAAGTTTATTAAGCATAATAAGGATTGATTATCTATTAATTGGAATACCCATAAGGATCATCAGGAGTAGGAATGGTTGTGATACTGTTAGCAGATAAGACTAACTGACGTTTTTGAGTGGGGGTTTCTTGCATGGTTTGGGTATCAATAGCAAGGGTTTCCGTCATCATTTCCCCTTCTATTTGTAACCAAGTATCGGGGGGATAATTACTGCGATCGCGTTCTACTTTCACGGGAAGTCCCACTGGATAAGCATCCACCGCGCAACAGGTGATAATAAAACGACTTAATAAAATATAATCTTCTGGTAAGAGAGGAGAATGCACCACAAATCCTGTTACATCGGCTTTTTGACCTTGATAAGCATCCGGTTCGGGATAAGCATTGAGGGTTCTGATCCAGTCAATGAGTGATCGTTCTTCTGGTTTAACAGTAACGCTAAAGCTTTGGGTTTCCCGTTGGGTGATGGGTAAAGATTCGGAAATACCCCGTTGCAACGCCACTTGACTATCAAAAATAGTTGGGGGAATGAGTAAACCTGCGATCGCAGCAATAATCAATAAACAACTGCCCCATCCTGGAGGAAAAATACTGATATGTTGTACCGTTTCCCCGTTATTGCCTTTTTGACGGAAGCTTTGAATCCATAACCAAGTTTTCACACCTCCTAGAATCAATAGGAAAATGCTAGTTATGAAAACAAGCCAATTATAGTTAGGATGAATTAATAATTTGAGTTGACCCGTTACCCAATATTTGAAGAGTAATACACCCCAAGCGAGAATGGCTAAAATATCTAACCCTGGTAAGAGAAATTTTAGCTTAGGGGAGGGTTTTAGTTTGGATAGTACATTCATAAACATTATTTGACTTTTGTAATCATAGCTATTTTAGAGAAAGTAACTATGAAACAAAGCCAAGATAAAGGTTAACTGCGCGGCCAGTGCAAATAAATACACTATCATTCTAGGTTGAAAAATTGAAAGCATTAAACCGATGGCCTTGATATCGATCATCGGTCCAAACACCAGAAACCCTAACAGAGAACTGGTGGTGAAGGTTGAAGCAAAAGATAGAGCAAAAAAAGCATCAACGGTTGAACAGATAGAAACAATGGCCGCTAATAACATCATGGCCAAGATAGAACTAATGGTTCCTTGTCCTAAACTCAAGACAATTTCGCGGGGAACAAACACTTGTAAACAAGCAGCGATCGCACTCCCTAAAATTAACATTCCTCCTAATTCCCGTAGTTCTTGAGTGACATTTTCAAGAAACAGTTTTAAGCGTTTTACCGTCACCGACGACTGATCCCGACTCAGGGTTAATGTAGCTGCTGAAGTTTCATCGAGTCGCATCAAACCGTTCCCCGTTCCTAGTAAAAAAGTTCCTGACTGTAATAGCATAGACTCTTTTAAATTCGGTTCTTTTTTGGCAGAACGAGCGAACCTTGGTTGACGGGATAACTGGGTAATTCGTTGTGCCAACAGAGGTTGTAACATGGGACGGGGATCTTTCTGCACACTGAAAATACAGCCAATGGTAATGGCAATAATCAGAGAAAAAAGAACTCGATAAAAGACGATTTCTGGTTGACCCCGAAATGCCACCCAGGTAGACCAGATGACAATAGGATTAATGGTCGGTGCTGCCAATAAAAAGCCAATGGCCGCCGAATTAGGCAGTCCCTGCATCAGAAACCGTCGCGCTACTGGCACATTTCCACACTCACATACAGGAAAAAGAAAGCCGATACAACTGCCGGCGATCGCTCCTAATAAGGGATTTTTGGGAAGACTGGCAATTAACTTTCCCTCATCGATAAACAAGAGTAAGGCACTCGATAAGGATACCCCCAACAGCAGAAAGGGAAAGGCTTCCACCAGCAAACTGAGGAATAAGGTAAAGGCGTTGTGTAATTGTGTCATTATACGATTGCCCGATCAGGCTGGTTAGGGTTATTTAGACGTAAGTTAGATGAATAAAGTTCGCTTAAATTATTACTTGAAACAAAAATAACTTTATCATGATTTTTAATATTTCCTTAATATAACTGATCTAGTATAGTTAAGAATTTCAGGTTTGAGCTTAGGTATAGTGATAAAATTCCTCCAAGTTTTATCTTAGTTACTCATAATAGATATTCATTCATACTACAAGATCAGCGATCGCCTTCAAGGTTCGGCGAAGCGTTTTATATCTTTTGATTCATCGACAATGGTCGTTTCTGATACTTCCATCGGGCATGATGGTGTTACAGAAGATGGCATCTCTCAATCTAATTTCCATTTCGGGAATATGAGCTTTTCTGAGGCAGCAATTGGTGAAGTTACATTCGTGGAAAGAAGTTTGATTGGTACTGATACGATTAAGGTTAGCTCCAGTAAAATTGTTTTTAAACATACCAGCACTCTTAATCCGAGCAAAATACAGGTCGGCATGACTGAAATCAGTCTCAGTAAAGACACCTCTAGACATCTTGGCACGCTTCAATTTGGCTCTCCTGAGAACAGCATTTTCTATCCAGGCATTTTCCAAAATAGTGTCTCGGAGATCGGCATCAATGGCAGTAACTTCATCCATCTTGGCGTGCATCAAGAACGCAAAGCGCAAGTTGGCATTATTGAAGTTAGCCCTTCGCAAATTGGCACTTTTCAAAAAAGCCTTTCGCAAATCAGCCCCACTGAGGTTAGCCCCACTCAAATCAATAAATTTCAATTGAGCTTCTCGGAGGTCAGCCCCACTTAAATCGATTCCTTCCAAGTTAGTTTCTCGGAGGTCAGCCCCACTCAAATCGATTCCAGAAAAATCTCTTTCGCCAGCAGCATACCTTTTGAGCAATTCTTCAGCATCCATAACGCACTTCAAAATGAAAAATTCAACATAGTATTAATAATGATAGGATCTAATAAAATCTGTCTGTCTGCGATCAATTACAAGGTTGACAATTAATTTTTATGCTATTTGGCCATGGATATAACCCTGAGTATTAATCACAAAAAGTACGACCTAAGTATTGAACCCCGTGTTACCTTATTAGATGTTTTAAGAGAGAGATTAGGATTAGTTGGTACAAAAAAAGGATGTGATCATGGACAATGTGGAGCTTGTACCGTATTGATAGATGGTCAACGAATCTATTCTTGTCTAACTTT
Organism: Crocosphaera chwakensis CCY0110; assembly: GCF_000169335.1. Lineage (GTDB taxonomy): Bacteria > Cyanobacteriota > Cyanobacteriia > Cyanobacteriales > Microcystaceae > Crocosphaera > Crocosphaera chwakensis. Next base: position 22,460 of record NZ_AAXW01000012.1, on the reverse strand, counting down.
AGCAGTGATGCAACAAGAAAAAGAAATTACCACCATTGAAGGGTTAGGCACAGAAGATAATCTTCATCCAGTACAACAAGCATTTATCGAAAATGATGGCTTTCAATGTGGTTATTGTACTCCTGGACAAATTTGTGCAGCCGTCGCTTTGTTAGAGGAAGTAAAACAAGGAGTTTCCAGCGCAGTAACACCAAATTTAGGGTCTGAAGTATCCATAACTGACGTGAGCGAAGCAGAAATTAAAGAACGATTGAGTGGTAATCTCTGTCGGTGTAGTGCTTATAATGGCATTGTAGCAGCCGTACAACAGGCTTTAGGGCAAACAGCACCATCCCCTATCGCTGAAGTTAGAGTCAGTCAGTCTGGACTAAAACAAGTCGATGAATAATTTTACCTATCATGTTCCTGAGTCTCCCTTAGAGGCAGCCAATCAGAAAACAAGCGATCGCCATGCCCAATTTATTGCCGGGGGAACCAACTTAGTTGATCGCTTAAAAGTGTTTTTAGATAAGCCTTCTCAATTAATTGATATCTCTAAACTAGACTTACAAACCATTGAAACAATGGCAGATGGAAGCCTTCGGTTAGGAGCATTGGTCACTAATACTGCAGTAGCCGATAACCAAGACATTCGTCGTCATTATCCTATGTTAGCTAGAGCTATTCTTTCCGGTGCGTCTCAACAAATTCGCAATATGGCTACAGTAGGGGGAAATCTTCTACAACGCACTCGTTGCCCTTACTATTACGATACAGCCTTTCCCTGCAATAAACGAGAACCCGAAACCGACTGTCCTGCCATTGAGGGAATGAACCGCAATCATGCCATTCTTGGCAGTAGTGATCACTGTGTAGCCGTTCATCCTTCGGATATGTGTGTGGCTTTAGCTGCTTTGGATGCAGAGGTAGAAGTTATTAGTCCTCAAGGAACTAGACAAATCGCATTTTTAGACTTTCACCGTTTACCCGGAAATCGACCTGAAAAAGATAGTAATTTAGAACAAGGGGAGTTAATTACTGGGGTAAAAATTCCTGATACCTCTAAAAACTCATCAGGGGTTTATTTAAAAATACGCGATCGCGCTTCCTATTCTTTTGCCTTAGTTTCCGTCGCAGCCTCCGTTAGTTTAGAGGGTGAGAAGATAGAAGGTGTGCGCCTAGCTTTAGGGGGTGTCGCTCATAAACCCTGGCGAGCAACCGAAACAGAAGAATTTTTAATCGGTAAGTCCCTTGAAGAAAATACCTTAACTCAAGCAGCCGAAATTGCTCTACAAGATGCCAAACCCCTAAGCCAGAACCATTTTAAAGTTGAACTGGCCAAAAGAGCCATAATTCGCGCCCTGAAAGTGTCTGCCCAAGGTGGTGGAGTCGTTTAAATTAATACTTATAAAACTACTATGAATCGCAAAGATGGAACCGCTAAAGTAACTGGAACAGCCACTTATGGGGCTGAACATCAAATTGCAGGTTTAGTTCACGGTTATTTGATAACGGCTAACATTGCCTCTGGAAAAATTGTCAGTATTAATACTGAAACCGCTTTAAAATCCCCTGGCGTGATTAAAATTATTACCCACGAAAATCGGCCATCCATTGCTGAACCTACCAATAACTTTATGGACTCAAAAATTTATGAGGCCAGACTGCCATTATCGGATAATCAAATTCACTACGGTGGGCAAATTATTGGTTTAGTAGTAGCTGAAACCTTTGAACAAGCCCGTCATGCAGCCCATTTAGTTGAAGTAGAATATAGCAGTCAACCCCCTGACATAGACCCAGAACAAGTCGAATTTTCGGATGCACCTTCGATGTTTGGGGAAGATATGACTTTTAAAAAGGGAGAGTTTGAGACTGGGGACTTATCTGATGCGATGGATCAAGCGGACATTCATATTACCGCCACTTATACAACCGCTACAGAACTCCAAGCACCAATGGAACCTCACGCTATTATTGCTCATTGGGAAGGGAACAACGCTTTGACGGTTTACGAACCCTCTCAGTGGGTGGTAGGAAGTCAACAAACCTATGCAGAATTGTTTGACTTATCTAAGGAACAGGTTCGCATTATTACCCCCTTTATTGGTGGGGGGTTTGGCTCAAAAGCCTTTCCTTGGTCTCATGCTATTCTCTGTGTAGCGGTAGCTCGTGAACTACAACGTCCTTTAAAAGTAGTTCTCAGTCGTCGTCAAATGACCGCTAATGCTGGACATCGTTCTCAAACTGAGCAAACGCTTAGTATTGGAGTCAAAAATGACGGTACTTTACTAGCCATTGACCATTTAGCCAAATCTTTTACTTCACCAGTGGATGTTTTTACGGAACCCTGCACCGGCATTACACCCGCTATGTACAGAGCGGATAATTTACGAACGCGACAAGAACTGGCAGTGTTTAATGTGGGAGTGCCTACGTTCATGCGTGCGCCGGGGGAAAATCCGGGGTTATGGGCTTTAGAGTCAGCTATGGATGAATTGGCCTGGGCTTTAGATATTGATCCTGTAGAATTACGTTTAAAAAACGAAACCCACCAACATCAACAGAAAAATTTACCGTTCTCGGCTAAAGCTTTTTCTGAATGTTTACGGGTTGGGGTAAAAGAGTTTGGCTGGTTTCAAGAACCTCGTCAAGTGCGTTCAATGAGTCGTGATGGCCAACAAATTGGTTGGGGGATGTCCGCTTCTACCTTTCCAGCGTTGCGGGGTATGGCTACAGTGACGGTGCGGTTATTGGCTGATGGCAGCGCAGAAGTGTTAACCAGTGCCAATGATATGGGAACAGGATGTTATACCATTGTGGCTGGAACGGCTTCTGAAATTTTACAGTTGCCAGTAGAACAGATACAAGTCAAAATAGGGGACTCTTCTCTACCTAATGGTGGCATGGCCGGGGGATCTCAAATGACGGCCACTCTGGTTCCTGCGGTTATGTCTGCTTGTCAAGAAGTTCTGAAACAGGCTCAAAAAAGCACTGCAATAGAGGCGTTAGAATACCTAAAAACCTCAGGACAAGAAGCGATAGAAGGCACTGCTTCATCATCTCCAGGAGAAGAAGGTCAAAAATGGGCGTTTCAGTCTTGGGGGGCGCATTTTTGTGAGGTGAGTGTTGATGAGGAAATTGCTAGGTTACGGGTTAAGCGTTGGTTGTCAGTGATGAATGTCGGGCGTGTGATGAATCCGAAAACGGCTGCTTCTCAGGTGCGAGGGGCTATTATTATGGGTATTGGTCATGCTTTGATGGAAAACTGCGATTTTGACCCTTATTTAGGTCTGCCTACCGTTTATGACTTGGCAACCTATCATTATGCTACTCATGCTGATGTTCCTCGCATCGAGGTTATTTTTGTTGGAGAACCAGACTACAATTTTAATCCGGCTGGTGTACGAGGGTTAGGAGAAATTGGGATTACTGGGGTTTCAGCAGCGATCGCTAATGCTGTTTATCATGCCACAGGTAAGCGCATTCGTGATTTACCTATGACACCTGATAAGTTAATGATTAATAATTAATCAAGTCTCTAGCTATTGTCAAGAACTGATATCACTTTGCTTTGAGATTATTACAATTGTTAAATTAGAAAACGATACTCCTGGCTTCTACCTCAGAATTTTCTGCTGCATTTCAACTGTAACGTTTCTTGTTGTCAAGATACTTAATAGGAAACTGGAAAACTTCTTAACGATTTAAGGTTTAGGGGTAGATTGCCCGCTACAATAAGCTACTGCAACCATGAGAGCAAAGTATAGAAACGATCACCCCTACCAAGACGAATTACTATGGCAAAAGTTCTTGTATCAGACCCCATCGACCAAGTTGGTATTGATATCCTCTCACAAGTGGCACAGGTGGATGTTAAAACGGGATTACCCCCAGAAGAATTAGTAAAAATTATCCCTGAATACGATGCCATGATGCTGCGTTCTGGGACCCGTGTCACCAAAGAAATTATTGTGGCCGGAACCCAACTGAAAATTATTGGACGGGCAGGGGTTGGTGTCGATAATATCGATGTGCCGGCCGCTACTCGTCAGGGTATTGTGGTGGTTAACTCTCCAGAAGGAAACACCATCGCAGCAGCAGAACACGCTCTGGCCATGATGTTATCCTTATCTCGTCACATTCCTGAAGCCAATCAATCCGTTAAAAATAACAAATGGGAACGTAAACGCTTTATCGGGGCAGAAGTCTATAAGAAAACCCTAGGGGTTGTCGGTTTAGGAAAAATTGGATCTCATGTGGCTAATGTAGCCAAATCAATGGGTATGAAATTATTAGCTTATGATCCCTTTATTTCAAAAGAAAGAGCGGATCAATTAGGTTGTACTTTAGTGGATCTTGATCTCCTCTTTGCAGAATCTGATTATATTACCCTTCACATTCCCAAAACCCCCGAAACCACCCACGTGATCAATAAGGAAGCTTTCAGTAAAATGAAGCCCACCGCCCGCCTGATTAACTGTGCGCGAGGGGGAACCATTGATGAAGATGCCCTAGCAGAAGCGATCGCAGAAGGTAAAATAGCCGGGGCTGCTTTAGATGTGTTTGAAGAAGAACCCCTTGGAGAATCAAAACTCAGAGACTACGAAAACATTATTTTAACCCCCCATTTAGGGGCTTCCACCGCAGAAGCACAGGTTAATGTGGCCGTTGATGTGGCTGAACAAATTCGTGACGTTTTATTAGGACTGCCGGCTCGTTCTGCGGTGAATATTCCAGGACTAACCCCCGATGTCATGGAAAAAATGCGTCCCTATCTACAATTAGCCGAAACCTTGGGCAATTTAGTGGGTCAATTAGCCGGCGGACGCATTGAACGCTTAACAGTCCGTTTACAAGGAGAATTAGCCAGTATCAAGGGTCAACCTATTGTGGTAGCTTCTATCAAAGGGTTGCTTTCTCAAGCCTTGCGAGAACGGGTTAATTACGTCAATGCAGCCATTGAAGCCAAAGAAAGAGGTGTACGCATTATTGAAACTCGTGACGCTTCCCTTCGAGACTATTCGGGTTCTTTACATCTGTCGGCACAAGGATCTTTGGGAGAGCATTCGGTGACTGGAGCTTTATTAAGTGATGGTGAAATTCGTATTACCGATGTAGATGGTTTTCCCATTAACGTGCCTCCGAGTAACTATATGTTATTTACCGTCCACCGCGATATGCCGGGAATTATAGGTAAAATTGGTTCTCTGTTAGGCAGTTTCAACGTGAACATTGCTAGTATGCAAGTAGGACGGAAAATTGTACGGGGAGATGCTGTGATGGCTCTCAGTTTAGACGATCCCCTACCAGAAGGACTCTTGACCGAAATTACTAAAGTTTCCGGTATTCGAGACGCTTATACGGTTAAACTTTAACTCTTTTTGGAAAAAGCAACAGGGAACAGGGAATAGGTAATAGTAAAATAGATAAACAACTTTACCTGCCCCCTAGTCCCCCCATTTTCGAGTTCCTTTTATTGATAAAAACGTCCTATGTCTAACAGTTGGTGGGAAATCACCATTTTGTGTCATCCTCATCTAGAAGAATCAATTACTTGGCGCTTAGATAAGTTTGGCTGTTCAGGAACGTCACGGGAAATTAAAGGAAAATCATACATCATTCAAGCTTATGCCCCACAAATTCAGTACCAGTCCTTAGATATCTCTGCATTATCCCTGTGGTTGCAACAAGATGCTTTAGTGTTAAATTTACCCCAACCCCTAACTCGTTGGAAATTAATTGAGGAAGAAGACTGGGCCAGCAGTTGGAAAGAACACTGGGAACCCACAGAAGTCGGCGATCGCTTTATTGTTTATCCGGCTTGGTTAACTCCCCCAGAAGAAACGGATAAACTGATTCTACGGCTCGATCCAGGAGTTGCTTTTGGTACCGGAACCCACCCCACTACTCAGTTATGTTTAGAGTCTTTAGAAATGCGCTTATCAAAACCCAAAGAAAATACGGTCATTGCCGATATTGGTTCGGGTTCGGGTATTCTCTCCATTGGAGCAATTTTATTAGGGGCTAGTAAAGCTTATGCTGTCGATATTGACCCCTTAGCAGTCAAAGCAGCTAGAGAAAACCGTCATCTTAATCAAATTCATCCTGATCATTTAGTCATTAATCAAGGGAGTTTGAGCGAATTATTAGAATTGGTTAATGATGGAGTTGATGGGATCGTTTGTAATATTTTAGCTGAGGTAATTATTGATTTAATTCCTCATTTTTCTAAATTAGCTAAACCCAATACTTGGGGGGTTTTAAGTGGTATCTTAATTGAACAATCTCAAGCGATCGCTGATACCCTAGAACAAGAAGGTTGGATCGTTGCAGCTTTATGGAAACGGAAACAATGGTGTTGTTTTCAAATTCGTAAAGCCCCAAAAGATTAACGCTGATATGTTTCACCCTGATCGATAAGATACGCCCCATATTATGATGGAAGATGTAATTTTGTTACAAGTTTGATTCAAAGAGATGAAATACTTATTAAGATTAACAATTGTGGTTTTTTCCTTACTATGGTTAATAACACCCACGGCTTATGCTGCTAGTTCTTCAGCTGTAACCGGTTCAACTGCCTCCTACGAAGATGTTAAACTCATCGGGGAAGATTTTTCTGAGAAAAGTCTCACTTACGCCCAGTTTACCAATGCCGATCTCACAGACTCTAATTTTAGTAAAGCGGATCTTAGAGGGGCTGTTTTTAACGGTTCTGCCTTGATCGGGGCTGATCTCCACGGGGCTGATTTAACCAATGGTTTAGCCTACCTTACCAGTTTTAAAGGGGCTGATTTAACCGATGCCGTCTTAACTGAAGCCATCATGATGCGTACTAAGTTTGATGATGCTAAAATTACAGGGGCTGATTTTAGTTTAGCGGTCTTAGATATTTATGAAGTTGAAAAACTCTGCGATCGCGCTGATGGTGTCAACCCAAAAACTGGGATAAGTACCCGTGAGTCCCTAGGATGTCAATAAACTAATCATCGGATGGGCTTTCTTAGCCCACCTAAATGTCTACTATTAAAGTTGATTCATAATAAGTAATGAGTAATAAGCGTGTTGGTGTTATTGGTGGGGGTCAACTAGCTTGGATGATGGCCACCGCTACCGAAAAATTAGGCATAGATTTATTCATACAAACCCCTCATAAAGATGATCCAGCTGTAGCGATCGCCCATGAGGTCATTTTAGCCCCTATTGATGATGCTAACGCTACTCAAAAATTAGCAGAAAAATGCGATATTATTACCTTTGAAAATGAGTTTATTAATTTAGAAGCTCTACAAAAATTAGAAAGTAAAGGGATTAGTTTTCGTCCCAAATTATCAACCTTATACCCTTTATTAGATAAATATAAACAACGAAGTTATTTAAAAAATATCAATATTCCTGTTCCAAAATTTACGACTTTAGAAGAATTATCATCTAATCATTTTGACTTTCCTTTAGTCATTAAAGCCCGTCGTCACGGTTATGATGGTCAAGGAACTTTTATTATTAAGAATACAGAAGAATTAAACCCAGTATTAAAACAGGCAAATAATCGCCTTTTAATGGTAGAAGAATATATTCGTTTTCAGCAAGAATTAGCCTTAATGGTTGCTCGTAATGCCAAAGGAGAAATTGTTACCTATTCCGTGGTAGAAACCTATCAAAAAGAACAAGTTTGCCATTGGGTGATTGCCCCTGCTAATATTTCTGAAACAGTACAAAAAGAAGCTCAAAAAATTGCTGAACATTTAGTAACAGAATTAGATGTAATTGGCATTTTCGGCATTGAATTCTTTTTAACCCCAGAAGGTAAATTGTTGGTCAATGAAATTGCGCCTAGAACTCATAATTCTGGACATTATACTATAGATGCTTGTGATATTTCTCAGTTTGAAATGCAATTAAGAGCAATTACTGATCAATCATTAGAATCTGCTAAATTAAATTGTTTAGGGGCAGTGATGGTGAACTTATTAGGATACGAAAATTCCCATCATGATTATCAAGAAAAACGTGAAAAAATGGCTAAGCTTCCTAATACTTACATTCATTGGTACGAAAAAAAAGAGTCTCGTCCAGGTCGTAAATTAGGCCATGTTACAAGGTTAATTCAAGATAATAAAATTGAGCCACAAAGTATTGCAAAAGAAATAGAATCAATTTGGTACAATGATCAGTGATCAGTTACCAGTTATCCGTGAACAGTTATTAGTTATCACTTACTAAGATTTAATTAACGCATAACGGCTACCTAAAATTAAATTATACTCTGAGGAAACCTCACTTTTGCCTGTCCCGTAGCGGTATAGTTTTATTGAAGGTGCAAAATATAGTTTAATGAAAAAACCTGATCCCTGGGGAAATTATCACACTCACCGTCACTGGATGAAAGAAGCGTTAAAATTAGCAGAAATTGCAGCCAACTTAGGAGATGTCCCTGTTGGCGCAGTAATTATTAATCGTCAGGGCAATATTCTTGCTGAAGGGTATAATAGTAAAGAAGTTAATCATGACCCCACTGGCCACGCTGAAATCATAGCTATTCGTCAAGCTAGTCAAACACTAAAATCTTGGCACTTGGAAGAATGTACCTTGTATGTCACTCTCGAACCTTGTATTATGTGTGCCGGTGCGATTATTCAATCTCGATTAGGATTATTAGTATATGGGGTCGATGATCTCAAATCAGGCAGTATTCGCACTGCTTTGAATTTACCTGATAGTGTAGCTTCTAATCATCATCTCTCAGTGTTATCAGGTATCCTCGAAGCAGAATGTCGTCAACAGTTAAAAAAATGGTTTATAAACAAAAGACAGCAAAAAAATTAAGTATTTTGTCGATAATTCTAATAATTAGGAAACATTTTACTCTGTTAAGTCAGTCACCAATTTACGATGGGATATTTTACCCACTTAATTGTTTTGCTTACTCCTCACTGTAACTAATCAATGTTTAAGAAGTTTTAAGCTGTTGAGCCACTGTTCTTAATCTTTGGTCACTAGCTAGAGTAATCTAAAGCTTGTCGGGTTATTGATTAGTATTTTTTATAAAATAGCCGAAAATTAGTTTTTGCTGTTAATTTTTGTTAGGATCGAAATCATAATGTCTCATAAAGTGTTAGTATTTATGGTTTAAATTTTTAATGACCATAACATAGAGATCAGGTTAATCAGGAGGTTTAATAAATAATTAATAGAAACCTAACAAAGGAACAGGAGACAATTGAACAAGGCAGTAAAACTCATTGAGTAATCACCATAGCACTGTGAAAATTTTTCTATTATTAGCATCTTTGTCAATCACTCAGGTATTGGGCGATATCCTTCTGAGTCGAGGAATGAAAGATTTTGTTGGCTTTGATTTTTCGAGTCCGACGATTATTTTTTATTTAATAGCCTATATTTTAACGAATTATTGGATTCTAATGGGCTTAGGAATCCTAATTGTTTCTTTAAGTCTTTATCTTACCGCTATTTCTAAATTAGACCTTAGTTATGTTCTACCCATTCATGCCTCTAGTTATGTTTTAAACGGATTATTTGCTTGGGCTATTTTAGGGGAAGATGTAACTGGAATGCGTTGGTTAAGCACATTTATCATATCTTGTGGTGTCTTATTTGTCGGGTTGAGTGATAGTCAAACCTCACAATTTTCCCAAGATTATCATAGTAATATGAAGTCTCGTAATTTACCATTATTTTTCCTACCTTTTAGCCTAGCGGTTTCTAAAACCTGGTTAGCTATTATGATTAGTTCTGTCTCTGATGCCAGTGGAGATCTATTATTAGCCCTTGGCATGAAAAGAATAGGAGAAATGAAAAAAGTAACTTTTGTAGAAGTGACTAAAATGGTCATTAAAGTGCTAACTAACCCTATTATCTTGAGTGGGATTACTTGTCAAGGAATCGCCTTTTTTAGTTTCATTTCTGTTTTAAGCTGGGCAGATATTAGCTTTGTTCGTCCAGCCACAGCCTTAACTTATATTATCAGTATGTTAGGAGCTAAACTGGTTCTAAAAGAAGACATTAGAGAACAGAAACTATGGGGAATTATTTTAATTGGACTAGGAGTCTTTATACACCGTTAACGAATCGAAAGCTTTTCTCTGACTGAGATATAATTAATTTTTTGCCTTGTTTTCTGTTTCCTATTGCCTTACACAATTTAATATTTAAGTCCAGTGAATGAAGACAGGAAAAACCTAAGTATTTATGCTTGGGTTTTCTATTTAAGACAGCTTTGGTAATAAAAAGTAAGTTTTAGTAAAAACAATGATGAATATCTGATGTTACTAAACCAAACAATAAGCTTAATGGGTTGGTAACTAGAAATAGATGGGGGGTCAACACATGGGACACCACAAAAAAAACGCTAACTTTTGTCTCTTTTCTAGTGACTTAATGGTTAATTGTCAGCTATAATCACCCTCAGTCAGAATTGTCTATCAATTAACAATGAATAAAGAAGAACTCGTCAATATGATCTCCGCTAAGACTCGTCTTACCAAAAAAGAAACGAGTCACATCCTTGATGCACTCACAGATACTATTATGGAAACCGTTGCTGATGGGGATAAAGTGGTTTTAGTTGGTTTTGGAACTTTTGAACCTAGAGACAGAAAAGAACGTAAAGGAATGAATCCCCAAACTGGACAACCCATTACCATTCCTGCAACAACTGTTCCTGCATTTTCAGCAGGAAAACTCTTTAAAGAAAAAGTTGTAGAGTCTTTATAACTCAGTGTAATGACCAAGACTATAAAAGCTGTTTTCAGCTTAATGTTATTAAGATTTCCCAAATCTTTTAAATTGGGGAATTTTTTTTTCTCTAAATTAATTAGGAGATATTATTAGTTAATAATCATCTATAAAGAGTAACTGACTGTGCATTTGACAGCTAATCATCGTGTCGCTATTTTACTCCATCAAGGAATCAAAGGAACTCATGGGAAAACAGGACTCGCTTATTTACGTTACGGAAAAAGTGCGATCGCTGCTGTTATCGATGCAGACTGTGGAGGACAATCTTTAAAAGAAGTCACAGGTATTGCTAAAAATATTCCCATTGTCTCCAATGTTCAAGAAGCTTTAGCTTACAATCCTGATGTCTTATTAATCGGGATTGCTCCTTCTGGGGGAATTTTACCCGATGCTTGGCTAGAAGAAGTTAAACAAGGGGTGAGGGCTGGTTTATCAGTGGTGAATGGCTTACATACTCCTTTAAACCCCTATTTTGATAGGTTGCAACCTCAACAGTGGATTTGGGATATTCGTCAAGAACCCTCTGGGTTAAGTATTGGGTTAGCTAAAGCGCGATCGCTCAGTTGTCAGCGCATTTTAACCGTTGGTACTGATATGTCTGTGGGCAAAATGTCAACCAGTTTAGAATGCCACAAAGCTGCTCAAAAACGGGGGATAAAATCAAAATTTCTCGGTACTGGACAAGGGGGTATCATGATTGCAGGGGAAGGAATTGCTCTAGATGCTATTAGAGTCGATTTTGCTGCTGGAGCAGTAGAAAAAATGGTATTAGAAGCAGCCAATGATTATGATGTGTTATGGATAGAAGGCCAAGGATCATTACTACATCCAGGCTCAACCGCTACCTTACCCCTAATTAGAGGGAGTCAACCCACCGTCTTAATTTTAGTCCATCGTGCAGGACAAACCCATATTCAACACGCACCCCACGTTGCAATTCCTCCTTTACCAGAAGTGATAGAACTCTATGAACAGGTAGCTAAGGTTGGTGGTGCAACCGATACCGTTAACGTTAAAGCGATCGCCCTTAATACCTTTCATTTAGACACACAAGACGCTCAAAAAGCTATAGATAAGGTTCAACAGATGACTGGACTACCCTGTACCGATGTCATTAGGTTTGATAGCGATCGCTTTTTAGATAGTGTCACATAACACCAATTTTCTTAACTTAAGTAATTTTCACCACAATCCTCAAAAATTTTATAAAGTTCTTATAAAGTGGCTTCAATACTTAGGAGAATATGGTTAAAAGATAGAGAATTAGAGAAGGGACAAAGGGGTAAGATTACGAATTTAATCGAAAATTTCTAGAAGTTTTTCGATAATATGTTCAGAATCAAAATTTTTTGGGAACTTTAAAATTAGCAAATTGACCAGTAAAAAAGCGATATCAAGGAAGATATCAGCTAAGGTAAGCATTTCTTTACCTATAGTTTTGGTTATATTTGCGTAGTTTCTCTAAACCTCAAGTCAGTGGGATTTTGTGATGCAAGTGCAAGCAGTCAATTTAGGGGTCAATATTAATACTATGTTCAACTCAACTAGTCGTCTTTTTTGTCGCTTAGATGGGTTGAGTCCAGCCGTCCGAGAACAAAAACGAGTCAAAACTTTAAAACACTTAGGACTTTTAGATACTGAGATAATTCCTATATTTGATGAGGCGACCCAAACTGCTGCCCACTTCATAGACGCTCCTATTTGTCTATTGGGGATAATGGTTCAAGATCAGTTTTGGCTAAAATCAGCCGTAGGACTATCAAGATTAGGCTTAATGAATGATTTAGCCTCGACGCGCAAGATTCCTCGTCAAGAAGCTTTTAGTACCTATGTGGTTGACAGTGAACAACCTTTAGCTATTCATGATACTTTACAAGACCCTATTTTTGCTAAAAGTTCTTTAGTGCAGCATTACGGAATTCGAGCCTTTTTAGGAACTCCTTTAATCACAGCAGAAGGGCAATGTTTAGGAACGTTAACGGTGATGGATTTAGTTCCCCGTCAGTTTACCCCCAGAGATGTAGAATTTCTAACCATAACTGCTCGTTGGTGTTTACGGGAATTTGAACGGAATCATCTGCTCAAAACTCAATCCTCTCAAGAGAATGAATGCTTAAACCTGATGATATCTAATGTTGCAGGTTCTGAAAGTCCTGAGTCTAAGACTTCATCCGCATCCGCATCTATAAACACTATTAAACTGCAATTACTACGCCAGTTAATGGAGGAATTTCGTACCCCATTAACCTCCGTGATTGGAATGTCAAGTGTTTTACAGGGTGAAGTGTTTGGTTCCTTAACAACCAAACAAAAAGAATATTTAAAAATTATTTACGGTAGTGGCCAACAGATGAATTCTTTGGTCAAGGAAATATTGACGTTAGGAATCTCCCATGATGCTCATAACGAACTACAATTAAACCCGGTCAATATTGAGATGTTGGCTCAAAATACTATTAACAGTTTAGCTGAAGTGGTCAACCAGAAACGACAAACTTTACGCTTATCAGTTGAACCCGGTAAACGAATTTGGCTTCTAGATAAAGAAATTGTACGCCAAGGGTTATATTATTTGATCTTGAGCATCCTAGAATCAGGAGAAGTGGGAGGAGAAGTTCGTATTCATATTTCTCGTCGCACCAAAACCTTAAATATTGCTGTTTGGGTCTCTCATCCTTGGTTAGGAGACGGTTTACCTCAAGTCAATTTCCATCCCTCCTCAGCCCAAAAAAAATTAGCCCAACTTCATAATTCTTTGAATTCTCTTGAACAAACAGAATCTATCATTTCAAGATCCAATGATTATGTCTTGCGAGCTTCTTCCCTAGAAAAAATAATTTATTCAGAGGAAGAAAATCAACTGAAGTCTCAACATTCTCCAGAATTATTGGGTTTACTCTTATGTTGTCATCTCATTGAAAATCATGGGGGCAAAATTATGGTTCAAGGTTCTCGAGAGTCTGGCTATCGTTACGTCTTAATGTTGCCTAAAATTGGTACAGATGCAGAACCCCATACTTACCGACATTTTTAACCCATAGTCTGGTTGCCATTCTAAGTTAGAATACTTTGTGTCTTTAATGACGTTGAGATATCTTTTTCTAAAATTACGCCCATGTCCAAGGTTGACGACAATGCTCTGGTTTGTACCATTTTACCCACCTTTAACGAAAGTGGTAATATCACTGACTTAATTGAACGTCTGATGGCGAGTGTCTCTCCTCCTTACTTAGTTTTGGTAATTGATGATAACTCCCCTGACGGCACCTGGAAAATTGTAGCAGACATGGCCGCTCAAGCTCCCTATTCTCCTGACGAAAAGGAAATTAAGTCTGGTATTGCCCTAGTGCGTCGCCTTCAAGAAAAAGGCTTAACGTCTGCTATTCAACGAGGGATTGACGAAGCCATCCAAACCTACAATGCTCAAATTATTACCTGGATGGATTGTGATTTGTCTATGCCCCCTGAAGATGTGCCAAAATTAGTTGAAGCTATTAGACAGGAAGAGGCTGATGTCGCTGTGGGTTCCCGTTGGATTGAAGGGGGAACGGATATTGCTCATGGTTTGATGGCACGGGTACTCAGTTGGATTATTAATAACTTTGCTATGTTATTGTTGGGACGTAAAGTTCATGACTATACCAGTGGCTTTATTGCTGCGCGAGCAGAAGTATTACAAAAAATCCCCTTACAAGGAGACTATGGGGAGTATTGTATTGATTTATTATGTCGAGCAGCTAGATTAAATTATAAGATGAAAGAAGTTCCCTATGTTTGTGTGCCTCGTACCTCTGGAGAAAGTAAAACAGGGATTAACCTCTGGGATTATCTGAGTAAAGGACGCAAATATGTTTCTACTATTGTTATGCTCTGGTTAAATCAAAGCAGTTAATCGTGATTTAACTACTTATTTTTAAACAATGTTCATTACATATCTAAACTGTTTAATAATATTAGTCTGAGGGGAAGAACTTGAGTCAAGTCTGAGTAAGTAAAATAGACAAAGTTAATAGTTAGATTGAGATTGATTGACAATGACCGTCACTATAGAAAATTATTAGCCAATTAATAAAGAATGCACCTCGATTTTCGCAATATTAATACTTTATGGTCTTCTATTATTGCAGAAACATTATCTCGTTTAGGGTTAACCACTGCTGTTATTTGTCCTGGATCTCGTTCGACTCCTTTAACCCTTGCCTTTGCGAATCATCCTCATATTGAAACCATACCTGTTTTGGATGAGCGATCGGCTGCTTTTTTGGCTTTAGGAATCGCTAAACGAACGCATCTTCCTGTAGCTTTAATTTGTACATCAGGGACAGCCGGAGCTAATTTTTATCCTGCGGTTATTGAAGGAAAAGAAAGTCAAGTTCCTTTATTAATTTTTACGGCTGATCGTCCTCCCGAATTAAGAAATTGTCATGCAGGACAAACCATTGATCAAGTTAAATTATATGGTAATTATCCTAATTGGTATACAGAGTTATCCTTACCTTCGGTAGAGATGAAACTGTTATCTTATCTTAGACAAACCATTATCACTGCTTGGAATCATGCTTTAGTTCCTTATCAGGGAATTGTTCATTTAAACTGTCCTTTTCGTGAACCTTTAGCCCCTATTATTGAACCAAATATTGCTAATTTATACGCAAATATAAACTTTGATAATTTTTTTGTCAATATTTATCAAGGTAATCAAGAAATTGCAAGCACAGATTATTTATATAATTATTTAAACCATTGGCTTTCTCAGGAAAAAGGAATTATTATTGCTGGTGTTTTTAATTCTAAGCATCCCTCTCGATACTGTAAGCAAATTTTTCGTCTATCCACGTTATTAAACTATCCAGTCTTAGGAGAAGTATTATCTCCTTTAAGAAATTACGTACAAGATTTTCCTAATCTCATTAATACCTATGATATTCTGCTTCGTAATAATGAAGTAGCTGCTCAGTTAGTTCCTGATGTTGTTATTCAAATTGGAGAATTTCCCACCAGTAAACAATTACGACAATGGTTAATCAATCATCAAGTAAAACATTGGGTCATTGATAGTCGGTCAGATAGTCTTGATCCCCTTCACAATCATACCTATCATATTCGAGCCGATATTCATCATTTAAACATGGAATATGATGAAAAATATAAACCCCAAAAAGTAGATTTATCTTATCTTAACCAATGGAAAAAAGTTAATAAAATTGTCAATCACAATATAACAGCTAACTTTGATCAAACTCAGGATTTAATAGAAGCAAAACTCCCTTTTATCCTGTCTAAAAGTTTACCAGAAGAAACACTTATTTTTATTGCCAATAGTATGCCAGTTCGCTACGCCGAATTTTTTTGGATGCCGAATAAACGTCAATTTATGCCTTATTTTAATCGAGGTGCAAATGGAATTGAAGGAACTTTATCAACGGCTTTAGGAATCGCTTATAAAGCAAGAAATAGTGTGTTGGTGACAGGAGATTTAGCTCTTTTACACGATACCAATGGTTGGTTAATTTGTCAACAGTTTCAAGGACATTTGACCATCATTTTAATTAACAACAATGGGGGAGGAATCTTTGAAATGTTACCAATTTCTAAAGAAAAATCGTTCTTTGAATCTTATTTCGCAACTCCCCAGCATATTGATTTTTCTCAATTATGTTTTACTTATAATATTGAACATATTTTAATTAAAAACTGGACACAATTGAAACAATTAGTAAATCCTTTACCCTCAACTGGAATCCGCGTTTTAGAGTTACAAACAGACCGAAAAAGAGATGCCATTTGGTTACAAAATAGTTTAGA
Organism: Crocosphaera chwakensis CCY0110; assembly: GCF_000169335.1. GTDB lineage: Bacteria > Cyanobacteriota > Cyanobacteriia > Cyanobacteriales > Microcystaceae > Crocosphaera > Crocosphaera chwakensis. The sequence continues at coordinate 5,915 of NZ_AAXW01000012.1, read as the reverse complement.
AAAACTATCTATTATCGATGATATTGAAACCTAATATTAATTCATATAATTGGATATTTTTATTGGCAATTAATGTATATATAAAATACAAAAAATGAGTTAAAGAAATGAAATAAAAATAAAACTTAATACAAAAATCTCTTGTTAAGCTTCGTAAAACAAAAAGCGAAAAAGCTTGAACCTGAATAAAGCGGGTTAAAATTAATTATTTTACTAGATCCGTTTTAGATAGTATAGTATTAAGTCTTGAAGCAGGGAGCAGGGAGAAAAAATGTTACTCTACTAAAATAAGCGGATTTGGTATAACATTCCCCAAGACATTAAAACAAACCATCCTGATCACTAATAATCTAGACTTGCTATATTTACGGAAAACAAGAAATATTCTTGTCTAAACAACAATATTTTCACTGGATATTGGAAATTCAAGCTATGTTATTATTTAATTCAAATGAATGTTTGGGAGAATTTATGTTATGCAGTCTGATGAGCTTGAAGTATTAGCTATTACGGTCTTAATTTCAGTCTTTTCTTTATTTTTCACTACTTTATTAGCTTTTTAATAATAATTTTTTCTGTCTACTGTGCTAAGCGATCCTTATATCAAAACCAGTTCCTAAAACAAATTGAGCAATTCATTGGATATTATTATTATCTTAGAGGAAGGGCAGCAGGGTTTTTTGCCGAAATTGTTGTACCAGATGAGCTTAATCATTGACAAACTCATCTGATATAACAATTACACTTGAGCGCAAACGTCAAAGCGATCAAGCATCATCACCTTGTTCCAAGCTACGACAAAGTCCTTAACCATGCGCTCGTGACCGTCATCGGCCCCGTAAACTTCAGCCACCTGACGCAGTTCTGCGTTCGAGCCGAAGATCAGATCGCAGCGTGTCGCAGTAAACTTCGTTTCGCCTGTTTTGCGATCGCAGATATTAAAAAGCATCTCGGAATCGTCAGTCGGCTTCCACTCGTAGTCCATACTGGTCAAGACACAGAAAAAGTCATTGGTCAAAACACCAGGGCGATCAGTGAAGATACCATGCTTTGAACGATCCCAGTTCTGATCAAGGGCGCGAAGACCACCAACAAGAACTGTCCACTCAGGCGCAGTTAGTGTAAGAAGTTGTGCGCGATCAAGAAATATACGCTCTGCTTTCACCTTATAGCCCACCGCCTCGTTATGATAATTTCTGAAACCATCCGAGACTGGCTTGAGCCATTCAAAGCTTTCAACATCTGTTAGTTCTTGAGTCGTATCCATTCGACCTGGAGTAAATGGAACACTGACATCAACTCCTGCATCTTTGGCAGCCTTCTCAACTGCAGCACAACCACCGAGGACAATAAGGTCAGCGAGCGAGACTTTTTTGTTACCCGACTGAGTGCCGTTAAATTCTGACTGAATTTCTTCCAGGGTCGATAGAACTTGACTGAGTTCCTGCGGGCGGTTCACCTCCCAGTCTTTCTGGGGAGCTAAGCGAACGCGTGCGCCATTGGCACCACCGCGCTTGTCGGAGTCACGGTAGTTCGATGCTGATGCCCAAGCTGCCGACACCAATGCCGAAACCGAGAGTCCACTCGCCAAAATCTTATCTTTAAGAGAACTAATATCGGCATCGTCAATAACCTCGTGGTCGAGTGCTGGAATCGGATCTTGCCAAGGCAGATCTTCTTCTGCAACTTCTGGACCGAGATAGCGTACTTTTGGTCCCATGTCCCGATGGGTCAGCTTGTACCAAGCGCGTGCAAATGTGTCACTAAAATAATCAAAATCATCCAGAAAACGCTGACAGACCTTACGATAGGCGGAATCTTCCTTCAACGCAATGTCTGAAGTCATCATCATCAACGAATGCTCCACACCAGACTTATGGGCATCTGGTGTCTTCGGCGCACTAGGATCTCTTGGCTGCCACTGCACTGCACCGGCTGGACTCTTGGTCTTTTCCCACTCGTATTTGAAGAGATTTTCTAGATAGCTATTGTCCCACTGAGTTGGGTTTGGTGTCCATGAGCCTTCTATGCCGTTTGTCATCGTATATTCGGCAAAGCCCGTGCCTTCGGGATTTTGCCACCCCAGTCCCATTGCTTGAATCGGCGCGCCTTCGGGAGCAGGTCCGATCTTGTCTGGCGCAACCATACCGTGGCTTTTGCCAAAAGCATGACCACCCGCAATCAAGGCTACAGTTTCCTCATCGTTCATCGCCATGCGAGCAAAAGTCTCACGAATATCACGGGCCGATGCGATCGGATCGCCGTTTCCGCCAGGACCTTCGGGATCGACGTAGATCAACGCCTGGTGCGAAGCAGCCACCGGATTTTCGAGGTCGTAGTATTCGTCCTTCGGTTCGCCGACCCAACGAATTGTTCGAGTGACCATCTCATCTGGATGTCCCTCGTGCTGCTTACCATTTTCTCCAAAAGCCTGACCGTTCCAGAATTCAGGACCCCAGTAGGTGGCGCGATCTGCCTCCCAAGCATCAATGCGACCACCGCCATAGCCAAAAGTCTTCAGACCCATAATTTCCAGCGCACAGTTGCCAACCAGGATCATTAAATCAGCCCAGCTAAGTGCTGCGCCGTATTTCTGCTTAATTGGCCAGAGTAGCCGTCGTGATTTATCTGTATTACCGTTATCCCACCAAGAATTGATCGGAGCGAAGCGTTGCATACCTCGGCTCGCTCCGCCACGACCATCTGCTATACGGTAAGTTCCCGCGGAGTGCCATGCCATGCGGATCATCTGAGGCCCGTAGTTACCGTAGTCAGCCGGCCACCAGTCCTTTGAATCTGTTAGTAGAATTTTGATATCCTTTTTCAACTGCTCGAAGTCGATCTTTTCAAACGCTTTCTTGTAGTTAAAATCTCTTAGCGGGTTCGCCTGGGGTGAATTTTGGTGAAGCAGCTCGACCTGAAGTCGATTCGGCCACCAATCATCAGTTTGCGGTTTAGAGCCGAGTGCGCCTCCAACGCGAGTTCCACGAAAGGGACATTGTGCAGGAGTATTAGGAGGGTTGTTGTCCATTCAGTTCAATCCTTTCTATTGTCGTCTTTCATTTTATCTATATTATCCATAGTATATTTTTACTAAAGCTAATTGCTTTGTTTTACTTCACTTGAGAAAATAAAGTGGGATGGTTGGCTTTAAGAGTGAGGATGTAGTGAGCTTTTTGGTGACGAATCTGTTGGACAATTTTGGTTCGAGTCCCCATTGGATCAATAGTGATGATTCGGTCGTAGAGAAAATCTGTTGAAAGGAGGATGATATATATTTTTATTTTAGATAAAGTGCAAAACGAAGAACTCAAAAAAGCATTTTAATGACTCTGTTAATAGCTGTTGAATGTCCTCATTGCCGTTCTATTGAAAGAAAACACTTGACATTAAGAACCAGAATAAAAAAACTACAAAGAAAAACAATCTGTTTCTTGAAAGCCTAGCCAATAACCAAATCGTACATTGGTTTATACATTAATAAATGTGAGTTTCATAGAGACATTACAGAGTGATCAACAAATTTATCCCACGACCAGTTTGACTTATTCTAAGCTCCAATGGTTTATTTTCTTTTAATTTGGCTACTATTGGCTTGTACCAGTTATCTTTTAGGTACACTAATTCTTAAAACTTGTTTTTCCCAACAATTCAGGCGTATTGGCGATCGCTTCTTTATTGCTCTGTGGTTGGGAATTATTATTTTAGCTAATTTATTGCTGGCTATTTCTTTATTGGTTCCCCTCTCGTTCCTGACAGGAATTATTATTATTTTGGGCTGTAGCTTTTTATCTATCTTGTTACCGTCGATACGTCAAGAAATTAGAATTTTAAAATCAAAGCTATCCATCAATTTATTTCTAGTAATCCTTACCTTAAGTTTGACCGTTGCCCTACTGACGACCTCACAAGTAACTTGGGTAGAGTCAAAATGGTATCATTACGGAGCAATACGCTGGTTATCTGAATTTGGGGTAGTACCGGGAATTGTTTTAATCCTGAAAAATTTGGGGATTACCTCATCTTGGTTTTCTTTAATTGCACCATTCAATGGAAGTCTGGTCAACTTTCGAGCCGGAGCTTTGGTCAACAGTTTTATGTTGTTGGTCATGTTAGGTCATTTCCTTTTGAGTTTATGGCGAGGCATCAGAAAACAAACTCAATTATATGATTGGTTTGCCATTTCATTTAATGGTTTAGTATTGCTGTATCTAGCAATATCTGACGAAATGCAATTGATTGTCGTTTCTTTATCCCCAGACTGGCCAATTGCTTTAGGGATTGGTATGACAGCCTGGACAATGTTGTTAACGACAAATTCCTCCCAGATCACAAATAATCCTTCTATCTTCAAGCAAAAACTCTCTTTAATTCCCTTATTACTGGGAGTTGGAGCAATCACCATTAAATTGTCAGCTACCCCTTTATTATTGGTTGCAGGTATTTTTTATATATGGCACGAGAGAAAATCTTTAGGGCGACTGATACAAGGAATGATATTCACAACCATATTAGTCATTCCGATGATTGTAACTGGTCTATGGACATCTGGCTGTCCCCTGTATCCTTCTTCTTTGTTGTGTCTTGATGTTCCTTGGTCTCTACCCTTACAGGCAACTCAACAATTTGCAGCAGAAACCAGTAGTTTAGAAAATTGGTTTGGAGAACCGCCAACGGACACAATTCCTCTATTTTGGCTGATAAGTCAATGGATAACAGCTAAAAACCTTAATTTAGTGATGATGATTCTGACTGTACTAAGTTTAGGCTGTTTAATCGCGTTATCGAAGAGATTACGGAAATCGGTACACGGAGAAATTTGGTTATCTGGAGTGGCAATATTGGGCATAATCTTTATTTTTGTAAAAGGCCCATTAATTCGTTTTGGATTAGGTTATTTATTGATATTACCAGCGTTATCATCAAGTATATTTTTAAACCAACGATTTCTAATTAAAAATAAAGAACTAATTAGGTTAAGGAAATCTAAGAGTATATGTGGTATTCGGAGAATTATTTTAGTCATTTTAGGTACGATGATGGTCATCAGCTTAAGTAATCCTAATGTTTTGCTGCCTTCTCCTTTATCTGATACAAGGCTGATTAAAAAACAAGTTAATAATGTAACTTATTTTTCTCCCGTAGACGCTAGTTGTAAAGCATCTGTCATACCTTGTAGTCCTCAAGAAATTTCTGACATCGAACTGAGAAATCCTGGTCTTAGGATTCAAGGGGGTTTTGTTAAGAAATTGTCTGAATGAAGATAAAATTAACTTAATTTTTTCGAGAAGTCTTTGATGGCAAAAGCTGGTCATTTCGATGGTTTGCTTCCTTCTGTTAATTCCTAATTGCTAGACCTCAATCCTTACACAGTTTTACACAAACCATCTTGATCAGTGACCAGTTATTCAGTGACCTTAGTAAATAAGCGGTTCTAATACTTGGCCTAACCATTTCATTACTTTATGCTGATAACGATCGCCTTGGGGTAAATAGGATAAAGCCCTACGATAATCAGCGATCGCATAATTCCAATCGCCTATCAGATAATGAGTATAGCCGCGTTCTGCATAAATCCGCCCCAGGTAGCGATCGCCAATAATTTTGGCCAGTTCCAATGTTTCAATGGCTAATTGATAGTTTCCTAGTTCCCTAAGAGTAATCCCGTGATTAATCCAGACTTTTTGGTTATAAGGATTAATATCTAAAGCTTTTTCATAGTTCTCGATGGCTTTACTTAAGTTTCCTTGATGAGCGTGACAGTTACCCCGATTATTATAAGCTCGATCTAAACTAGGATTTAACGTGATCGCCTCATTAAAGTCAGCCATGGCCTGATCATAATTGGCTATTTTCAAATACATTAAACCTCGGTTATTATAATCAATGGCACTATAGGGACAACGGGTAATCAA
>NZ_AAXW01000013.1 GCF_000169335.1 Crocosphaera chwakensis CCY0110 | reverse complement strand
AAAACTGTAGAATAGCGAGTGAGAAGAAATATTAGAAAGAAAGTACGCATAGAAAAAAGAGAACTTGATCTCAGATTGGAAGAATCTGTTGAATTTAATCCACGTCGTGACTTTTAGGACGATCTTCGTTCAAAAATTAAACTTCTGACTTCATTATGCGTTAGGTTTTTGTTAGTTGTTGATTTTCTGTCTCCATAACAGTTTGACAAGATATTTTTTTGTAATTAGAATTTAGTCCATGCAGATTGGTTATGATCCTCAGAAAAATCAGAAAAACATCGTAGAGCGTGGGTTGCCATTTGATAATGTGATATTTTTGAATTGGGAACAAGCACTAATTCGCATTGATGATAGAAAAGATTATGGAGAAGTGCGCTATAACGCTTTTGCTATAGGAGAAGACGGCAAAGCTTACAGCGTAACATTTACAATACGAGGCGATGTGGTATGGATTATTAGTTTTCGTCGCGCCCGTGACAAAGAAAGGAGGCTTTATGAACAAAGATCATAATCAATTGCAGGAAAATGATGAAAACCCCATCTGGACGAAGGAAGATTTTGAGAAAGCACAACCAGCACAAAGAGTCTTGCCCAAAGAGTTTTTTGAAGCCATGAAGCGGACTAGGGGAGAGCGTGGCAAGCAAAAAGCCCCAACAAAGCAGCAAGTCACGCTACGCTTAGATCCTGAGATTATTGACTACTTTAAGTCAATAAAACCTGATGGCTGGCAAACCCGACTCAACCAAGCTTTAAAAAGCTATATTGATGAGCATCCTATTAAATAAGAAGAACTGATACTAAGGCGTGTCTGCACAATCTAAAAAGTTACAGTTTAGGGAGGTAGAAGAGGCAAAAAAGGCAGAGTACGAAATCATAACTCAAGTTCAGGGAGTTTGACAAAAAGGACAAGATCGCTGATGCTTATTACCCAGATATAATAGGCTCAATTATACAGTTGCGACAGAGGGATGACTTACCAGCGCGTATTACTTAAACTTAGTGGTGAAGCCTTAATGGGAAACCTGGGCTATGGCATTGACCCCAAAGTCGTGGCCGACATTGCTCAAGAAATTAAAGATGTCATTGATCATGGCATTCAATTAGCGATCGTTGTGGGTGGGGGGAACATTTTCCGAGGGGTAAAAGCAGCCTCAGCCGGCATGGATCGAGCAACCGCCGACTATGTAGGTATGATCGCCACTGTCATGAATGCAATGACGTTGCAAGATGCCCTAGAACAAATGGGAGTTCCCACCAGGGTATTAACAGCGATCGCCATGCAAGAAGTGGCTGAACCCTATATCCGTCGTCGTGCGATCCGTCATCTTGAAAAAGGGCGGGTCATTGTTTTTGGGGCGGGTTCAGGAAATCCTTTTTTTACCACCGATACAACTGCAGCCCTCAGGGCAGCAGAAATTGATGCAGAGGTGGTTTTTAAAGCGACTAAGGTGGATGGAGTCTATGACTGTGATCCTCAGTTAAACCCTAACGCCCGTCGCTATGAAAGCTTAACTTATAGCCATGTGTTGGCTCATGATTTACGGGTGATGGATGGGACGGCGATCGCCCTTTGTAAAGAAAATGATATCCCGATAATTGTCTTCGATCTCTCGGTCCCAGGGAATATTGTTCGAGCAATTAAAGGTGAATCTGTTGGAACCATTGTAGGAGGTTTCTGTGATGTTAGATGACCTGAAAGACAATATGCAAAAATCCGTTGAGGCTACTCAGCGATCGTTTAATACCATTCGCACAGGAAGGGCAAATGCTTCTATCCTGGATCGGGTAACAGTGGAGTATTATGGCACGGAAACTCCTTTATATCAGTTGGCTAATATCAGCACCCCAGATGCCACCACTATCATGATTCAGCCCTATGATAAGGGGAGTATGGGACAAATTGAAAAGGCGATTCAAATGTCTGATGTAGGATTAACTCCTAACAATGATGGTAATGTCATTCGTCTCAATATTCCTCCTTTAACTGAGGAACGACGCAAAGATTTAGTGAAATTAGCTAGTAAAATGGCTGAAGAAGGTAAAGTTGCCATCCGAAATATTCGTCGGGATGCGATCGATGATGTTCGCAAACAAGAAAAAAATAGTGACATTTCTGAGGATGAATCTCGCGGTCTACAAGATGATATTCAAAAAGTAACGGATCAGTTTACTGAGAAAATTGATGACTTATTAACAGCGAAAGAAAAGGATATTATGACAGTCTAAATGATTGACTTTAATACTTTTAAAGTCCGCTTTGTGCGGGCTTTTTTCTGTTTCAAAAAGGGCGATTACCAGAACGAAGAAGCCAACCAATAAATCCGCCGAAACTTGCTGTAACAATAACAAGGGCAATCTGTCTCCAATTTTTTAACTCTCCAACCTTTTCGGCTAAATCAGGAATTTTATCAATCCCTGTTTTCCATTCGTCCATCCGAGTTTCTATCTTAGCTTGCCCTATTTCTAGATTCATTATTTTTTCAGACATTTGTTCTATCTGTCCAGACAATCTAGTATTATCTGTTTTAACTTCATCAAATCGCTGATTAATTAAATCTTTCAATACCTGAATATCGACATCTGTTACTTTAGCCATAGCTTAATTTCTCTTCCATCGTTTCTTCTGATCTTATCTTTAGTTAATTGATCAAAACGTAATCACGCTACGAATCGATTTTCCTTGGTGCATCAATTCAAAAGCATCATTAATCTGTTCAACTGGCATCACATGGGTAATTAAATCGTCAATATTGATTTTTCCTTCCATATACCAATCAACAATTTTCGGAACATCGGTACGACCTCTGGCCCCACCAAATGCCGTCCCTTTCCAAACCCGTCCGGTAACTAACTGAAACGGGCGAGTGCTAATCTCTTCACCTGAACCAGCAACTCCGATAATCGTGGCCACACCCCATCCTTTATGACAACATTCTAATGCCTGTCGCATCACCTGAACATTACCAATACATTCAAAACTATAGTCGGCACCACCATTAGTTAAATCCACCAAACAAGCCACAATATCACCATCAACCTCTTTAGGATTGACAAAATGGGTCATGCCAAACTTTTCGGCCAGTTCCCGTTTACTGGGGTTAATATCCACACCGATAATCATATCGGCCCCGACCATTTTCGCTCCTTGAATGACGTTTAAACCAATACCACCCAAGCCAAAAACAACCACTTTTGATCCAGGTTCCACTTTTGCGGTATTAATCACTGCGCCGATACCAGTGGTAACGCCACAGCCAATATAACAAACCTTATCAAAGGGGGCATCTTTGCGTATTTTAGCTAGAGCAATTTCGGGAACAACGGTATAGTTAGCAAAGGTAGAGGTTCCCATGTAATGAAAGATTTCGCGGCCATCGAAAGAAAAACGACTGCTTCCATCGGGCATTAAACCTCGTCCTTGGGTTGCCCGTACTGCTTGACAAAGATTCGTTTTTAAGCTTAAACAATATTCACATTGACGGCATTCGGGAATATAGAGAGGAATGACATGATCCCCTTGTTTGAGACTTTTAACCCCCGGGCCGACTTCTACGACAATACCAGCCCCTTCGTGTCCTAAAATCGCAGGAAATAAGCCTTCTGGATCTTTTCCAGACAGGGTATAAGCATCTGTGTGGCAAACCCCTGTGGCTTTAATTTCGACTAAGACTTCCCCTTCTTTGGGGCCTTCTAATTGTACTGTTTCGATACTAAGATTTTTTCCAGCTTCAAAGGCGACGGCCGCTTTAACATCCATACTAATTTCTTTTCCCTGTTACCGCTTGGTCAATTTTAACATCCATTGCTTTTAGGAATAGAGTTTCCGTTTAAGATTGATGAATATGAATATCTCGTTGAGGGAAAGGAATGTTAATTCCTGCTTCATCAAATCGCTGTTTAACGGTTTCTTGTAAACTAAAATAAACGTCCCAAAAATCCGCTTGCTTGACCCAAGGACGAACAGCAAAGTTAACACTACTATCAGCTAATTCTAAGAGTCCAACCGTTGGGGCAGGATCGCTTAAAATTCGAGAATCTTCTGCTAAAATATCTAACAATAATTGTTTAGCTTGTTTAATATCATCGTCATAACCAATGCCAAAAACTAAGTCAATACGGCGACTGTCTTCTGCTGAATAATTGGTAATACTACTCTCAAAAAATTTACTATTAGGAACAAAAATTCTACGGTTATCTGGGCTGGTCAAAATAGTGTTGAAAATCTGGATTTCTTTGACAATACCGGCAGTTCCTCCTCCTTCGATGTAGTCTCCTACACGAAAAGGGCGAAAGATCACTAACATAATACCAGAGGCGATATTAGATAATGAGCCTTGTAACGCTAAACCAACAGCAATCCCGGCTGAACCTAAAATAGCAATTAAGGAGGCAGTTTTAACGCCAATTTGGCCTAAAACCACAATAGTCACTAAGGCGATAACTATGACATAAACAACATTACCCAGAAAATTCACAATGGTAACATCCACTTGAGTCTTTTTGAGGGCTTTTTCTGCTATTTTCCGAGCAAATTTTGCAACTTGGATACCAATGATGAGAATAACAATCGCTGACAGTAATTGTATTCCAAAAGTGACTGCCCACTCTTGCAATTTAATAAAAAGAGCTTCTAGATTGACGTTTTCCATCCAAAACCACCGATTTTAATAATTTGCAGCAATTATTATACATCAAATGTAGTTAAATCTAACGCCTCAAAACCCTTTAAAAATTCCAATAGCTTGGTAGCCATATTTTTAACTCCTCCTGAAATATTGGATTCTATATTAATGGGAATAACGGGATCGTGAAGAGACAAACGTAATAATAACCAGCCCTTTTCGTCGTTAGATTGACAAGAAATTCTTACCCCTTCATAATTATTAGGAACCAGTTGCCAATTCTCTTGAGTTGTTGCAAATTCTTGTAATTTTTCTATAACCTGATTTCCGTAGTCTTTAAAGTTTTCTGTTTTAATTTTTAACCTAAATTCTTGACTTTCTTCAGGTTCTTTCAAATTAGAAATTAAATTTGTTAGCACTTTCCCTTGTTGTTTACATTTAGCTAATTCAATTAATAGTTTGGTTACCAAATAAGCCCCATCATCAAGAAAATAGTTTTCTTTCATTGCCCCATGACCAGAAGTTTCAATGGCTAACCAGGATTCTTGTCCTTCATTATTTAATCTAATTGATTCGTTAATAACATTTTTATAGCCTCTTTTAAAGCGATGATGAACCCCATTTAATTCTTTTTCGATAAACGTGGTTAAACCATCTGAGGTAATAGAATCTGTGACGATGGTTGACCCTGGATGTTCTTTTAAAACAATAGCAGAAATTAAGGCAATTAAGCGATTTCGATTCAATTCTTTCCCCGAACTATCAACAGCAGCCCCTCGGTCGACATCTGTATCAAAAATAATACCAAAGTCTGCTTTATTATCAACAACTGCTTGACAAATCGACTGCATTGCCACTTCATTTTCTGGGTTAGGAATATGATTAGGAAATGTGCCATTAGGATCTAAAAATTGACTGCCCTTTGTATCTGCACCCAAGGGTTTAAGGACTTTTTCAGCATAAAAACCTCCGGCACCATTACCGGCATCGACAATTATTTTTAATCCTTGTAAGGGTTGTTCAAAATGATCGGGATGATTCACACTTTCTCTAACTTTTTTAACTAAACCTTGAGCATAGATACTAATAAAATCATATTTTTCTACGCTTCCTTTTTCTTTTGCTACAGGAAAATTGTTATTTTCAGCTAAATTTAAAATATCTGTAATATCTCCTTTATTGAGTCCTCCCTCTTTGGTAAAAAACTTTAACCCATTACGATTAAAAGGAAGATGACTAGCAGTTAACATAATTGCCCCATCACAACTTAATTCAGAAGTAATGGTACTCATAAACATAGCAGGAGTGGAGGCAATATCAAAATCATAAACCTTACTTCCTGAGAGACTAATGCCTTCTGTTACAGACGATAATAAAGTAGGCCCCGATAAACGACTATCTCTGCCTAAAGAAATGGTTAATTCTGAGGGGGGTTTTCCTAATTTTTTTCCTAACCAACTGGTAAAAGCTTGACCTAAAATTTTAGCAACTTCAGGAGTCAAATTAACAGGTTCATCAGCTACCCCCTCTAAGGCAACGCCTCGTATATCTGAACCATTTTGTAATTTTTTCCAATCAAACTTTTGCATTGTTATTCTTCCAGTAAACAACTCTGACGTTATTGTAACGAAATTTGCAATCCATGTCTGCCATTAAAAAATATAATAAGTGTTCCCTGATTTATATTTATCTTTTTTTAGAAATTAATCATAATAATTTATTTCTGTTATACACTAGATATTATGCTTTATTGTTTATTTATGTAGGTAATAATATGCAAAACTTACCCAATTTTTCTAACCATAACTACAGTATTACTGATGAATTAGGTCGTAACCGAGAAGGGGGAAGAATTAGTTATTTAGGGGAATGTTTAGAAACACAGCAAAAAGTTGTAATCAAACAATTTCGCTTTGTGGATACTAATGCAAGTTGGAGTAGTTATAAAGCTTATGAAAGAGAAATTGATATTTTAAAAAGTTTAAATCATCCTCGTATTCCTCACTATTTTACTGCTTTTGAAACTGAGGATGGTTTTTGTATGGTTCAAGAATATAAAAAGGCCCCCTCTCTAGCTGTTAAATCTAAGTTTTATCCTGAACAAGTCAAAAAAATTGCTATTTCTATTTTAGAAATTCTAATCTATTTACAAAACCATAATCCGCCTATTATTCATCGTGACATTAAACCAGAAAATATCTTAATAGATGATAACTTGAACGCTTATTTAATTGATTTTGGGTTAGCAAAAATCAACGATGGAGAACTAGCTAATAGTACCATTGCTGCTGGAACGCCTGGTTTTATGCCTCCCGAAGAATTATTTAATCGTCCCTTAACAGAAGCATCAGATTTATACAGTTTAGGTGCAACTTTAATCTGTTTATTAACTCAAACCTCTTCTTGTAATATTAGTAATTTAATTGATGAAAATTATTGTTTTAATTTTGAGCATTTAATTAGTGAGTTAAACCCTAGATTTATAATTTGGTTAAAAACCTTAGTTAATCCTCTACCAAAATATCGTTATCTTAATGCAGAAACGGCTTTGAAAGAATTGCGATCGCTTGATATCAATGAATTAATTATACTTGACAATAAACCTTTATTATTTGCTCCTCTGGCTAAATTAGGAATCGCCTTTGTAAGTTTAACACTTTTGATAGGAATTATTGTTAAAATACAAAATCTCGTATCAGTTATTAATGCACAAAATAATCCTTCACTCAACTATTCTATTCCTTCTGACAATCTTTCAAAAGAACAAGTTTGGTATAAAAAAATTAAACCTCATTGTAACACGGTAGAAGTAATGACAATGATGCAAAAAATACCTTATCCTAACACAATGCAAGGAATTGGTTATGCTGCGGGATGTTATGCGTTGGCTGGAAAAATTAAAGAAGCAGATAAGTTAATTCAAAACCTACCTTTACAAGAACAATATACAGCAGCAGGGATTGTTTTTGGTATTGGCCATCCCGTAGCAGATGCAGGAGACGATAAGTCAGCCGGGCCTATTATGGAGTTGGTTGTTAAATATCAGCCTAACAATTTTATGGCGGTTTATCATGCAGGAATGTCAGAATATGTATTAGGAGATTATGAATCATCTAAAACCTATTTAACTCAGTTTTTAGACCTTTATCAACGAGAAGATGGATGGCGAAATAATGCAATAGAAGTATTAAACCGCATGAAGTAAAATTATGAATTATCTTGCATTGAACTTAGGTTAAAATAGTTATTAAGAATAGCTATTTTGATAAAATAGATGGAAACCATAACCATTCCCAATGGATTTAAAATAACGCCAGAACAATTTGATCAACTGGCTAATATTGAACAACTCACCCGAATGGAGTTAACACAAGAAGGAGAATTAATTATTATGAGTCCGACGGGGGGTGAAGCAGGGGGGAAAAACTTTAATCTCTATTTGGATTTAGGCATTTGGAATCGTCAAACTAAATTAGGAAAAGCCTTTGATTCTTCTACTTTATTTATCTTACCCAATGGTGCAAGAAGAAGTCCCGATGTAAGTTGGATAAAATTAGAACGTTGGAATAGTCTAACTCTCGAAGAAAAGCAAGGTTTTCCTCCTATTTCTCCTGATTTCGTCATAGAATTAGTGAGTCCCAGCGAGCGATGCGACCCCGCGTCGTCTCACGGCGCAAGGGAACGCGCACCAAGACTAAAAAATCAAAGATATTCTGATTTACAATTAAAGATGCAAGAATATTTAGACAATGGTGTTAAATTAGGTTGGTTAATTGAACCGTTAGCAAAAATAGTAGAAATTTATCGATTAGGACAAGAAAAAGAGATTTTAAACCAGCCTAAAACTTTATCAGGAGAAAATATTTTACCTAGGTTTATGTTAGAGTTAAGGGAGATTGTGTAAGGTCAATAATTTAATAACTTATTTAACTTTCTTTGTCATTTTTAGTGATTAAAGATACAGCTTGTAAACCAATAATAGCAGTCATTAAAGTCCATGTTCCAGCAGCAGCTACGTTAATACGATGGGATAATTCTCTAGATAATAAATAATTCATTTCTTTTTCACTCATTTTATCTTTATTTTTCATAATTGTCTGAGTAACATTATCCAAAAGATACCAATCTAAAAGAGTATGATAGGTAAATAAGGTAAAAGATGGTAAGGTAATTGTTAAAGCAGAAATTCCGAATATTAATCGAATTGTTTTTTTTAGTTTCATCTATTTTGATTTGAATGTATTAATAATTAATAAGATAACATAACATGATAGATTAAAAAGAGAAAACTTTTTGTTAAGATAATTTTGATAGATTCTTATTTTGAGCAAAAAAATGGAAACCATAACCATTCCCAAAGGATTCAAAATAACGCCGCAACAATTTGATCAGCTTGCTAATATTGATCAACAAGTACGAATGGAGTTAACGCAAGAAGGGGAATTAATTATTATGAGTCCGACGGGGGGTGAAGCAGGGAGAAAAAATCGTCGTTTAATACAACAAATAGGAATATGGACTGATCAAAACGGAACGGGAGAATGTTTTGATTCTTCTACTTTATTTATCTTACCTAACGGTGCTAGAAGAAGTCCCGATGTGAGTTGGATAAAATTAGAACGCTGGAATACTTTAACCCTCAAAGAAAAGCAAGGTTTTCCTCCTATTTCACCTGATTTTGTCATAGAATTAGTGAGTCCCAGTGAGCGGTGCGACCCCGCGTCGTCTCACGGCGCAAGGGAACGCGCACCAAGACTAAAAAATCAAAGATATTCAGATTTACAATTGAAAATGCAAGAGTATTTAGAAAATGGGGTTAAACTAGGGTGGTTAATTGAACCCTCAGCAAAAATAGTAGAAATCTATCGATTAGGACAAGAAAAAGAAATCTTAAACCATCCTCAAACTCTCTCAGGAGAAAATACTTTACCAGGATTTATAGCAATTCCCATAGTCATGAGGTACAGTAGCAGCAATGAGTAAACCAGTTACGAATATCTTGTTTGGTAACTTGTAACATAGCTGATGTAATACCTTCTATTAGGTCTTTATAGTTTCTTGCTTTGATTTTTCTCAAAATAGCTTTGACTTTTGACCAGAAATTTTCAATCGGAGAAAATTCAGGAGAATAAGGAGGTAGGTAAATTACATTAGCCCCGACTTTTTCAATAGATTCTTTGACCATTTCTCCCAGATGAATTCTAGCATTATCCATAACAACACAAGCATCTTTCCATAGCTTTGGTACTAATTCTGTGAGGATAAAAGCTTCAAATGTAATTCCGTCTACTGACCCGTAAATATTCTTTGTTGCCAGAACTTTATCTAAGGATAATGCACTAATAATAGAAATATTTTTGCCTCGCTTCTGGGGTTTTTCTCCCCTAGCTCTCGTGCCTTTTAGCGACCTAGCGTATAGTCTCAGCATTGCTAAATTCACTCCTGATTCGTCTATAAAAATTAAATTATTTGTCTTTACATCTCGAATGGTTTCCCAAAACTTCACTCTTTTTTGATGGACTTTTTCATTGTCTTTTTCAGGTGCATATAAAGTTTTTTTTGACACTATAATTCAATCTTTGGCTGATTCTTCCCATTGTGGTTTTTTTGACTTGCACTCCTGTTTCTTTATAGAGTAACTCACATAATTCTTCGAGAGTTGCATCATTATTTTTTTCCATGATTTCCACTAAAATAACCAATTGCTCACTATTAAGCTTAGGAGATGGGCTTCCTCCTTGCGGTAAAGGTCTAATATCTCCAGTTTGTTGATATTGTTTAAGCAATTTTTGAATAAAGCTTTTCGCTACTCCAAAACGCTTAGCTAGATTCCTGATAGAGAGGTTTTCTTTTTTCCACACTTCTATGATTTTTTCTCTAAAGTCTATAGAATAAGGCTTCATTTTTTAGTACATCAGTAATAGATATTACAATCTATAATGTACCTCATGAGTCAGGGAAATGCTATATATTTTTTAATTAATTTTTGAATAAAACTTTTCGATACTCCAAAGTGTTGAGCTAGTTTTCTTATAGAAATTTTCTCTTTTTTCCAAATTTCTATAATCTTATTTCTTAGGTCTATTGAGTAAGGTCTCATTTTTTAAGCGATCGCATAATATAGTTTCTCCCTTAGTGTACCTCATGGGTATGGGAAATGCTATATATTAGATTTAAGTGAAATTTGGTAATCAATAATTGTTAAAAGTTTAAAATAACTCTTGAAAGCTTTTTAATGATTCTAATTGTTGATTTTGTTGTTGTAATTGTGTAGCGATAGAATTACAAACAATATCACATAAAGGAAAAACTAAAGGATTTGCGATCGCATAAAAAACGTTGACCCCTTCTTGAGTTCTATTGACAATTCCTGCTTGAGTTAATACTTTTAAATGTTTAGAGACATTTGCTTGTCCTAACCCTGTCATTTCAATGATTTGAGAAACATTTTTTTCCCCATTTTTTAAGGCACAAATAATCTGTAAGCGACTCATCTCTGATAAGACTTTAAAAAAATCAGCAATCATCCCTAAAACAGCAGGGGATAAGTTAGATACGTCTTGGTTTCCTAACAAGGTTGTCTCACTAGGATATTGAGATGCAGTTATTTTTGGCATATTGTTATATTGGTAACAAACTATGTGAACATATTATGATCTTTAATTATAGCTTAATTAATGCTAAGTTCCTATATTACTAAATAGTTGTAAATTAAAGGAAGTCAAAGAAACCTATCTATACAAGGTAATCAAGACTAAAATAAAAAGAAGATAAATAGGAAATAAATAATGGAATTAGAAGAATTATTGAGTAAATATAGGCTAGGAGAGAGAAATTTCTGTCAAATTGTCCTCAGAGAAGCAGATTTAATTGAGATTACTCTTTCTGGTGTTAATTTTCAGGGTGCAGATTTAAGACAATCTCGATTAGGAAAAAGTATTTTTTGTCAAGCAAACTTAAAAAAAGTTAATCTAAGCGAGTCTATTCTTTGGGGGACTGATTTAAGGGATGCAGACTTATCTCAAGCAATATTAAGAGATGCGGATCTCAGTGGGGCAAAATTAGTTGATGCTAACTTAACGGATGCTTATTTAAGTAAAGCTAGTTTGTGTGGGGCAAACTTAACAGGAGCAATCTTATTAAGGGCTATTTTATATGAAGTAGATTTGCGCCCAACTTCTGAAAGAAGAACCAATTTAGGACAGGCAAATTTAAGCCAAGCAGACTTATGTTATGCCAATTTAAGTTCAGCTTTATTATATCAGGCTAATTTATCGGGGGCAAGATTATGTCGAGCAAAATTAACACAAGAACCTTATCGATCGCCTTTTCCCACTGATTTAACAGAAGCCAATTTACAGGGGGCAGATTTGAGTTATGCGGATCTGAGTAATGCTATTTTAGTTAACAGTAATTTAAAGGATGCAGATTTAACAGGAACCATTTTAACTAATGCTAATTTACAAGGTGCAATAATGCCAGATGGTCAGATTTATCAAGATTACTGCTAAATCTATAAAGAAACTAAATTTTAGAAGATTTTAATAGAAACAGTATGTATTATATGGAAGTTATCTTACAGAATTAGAAGTTAAGAAAATGTTACCTTTAATTCTAGCGCAATCTACATCTGGTTCAGGTGCTTCTTCTGCGTTATCTAATTTAATTTCTATTATTGTCTATTTGGCAGGTGCTTTTTTTTGTTGGAAAATTTATGAAAAATGTGGGGTAGAAAACGCTTGGTTTGCTTGGATACCAATTTTAGGAACTTATGCCAACTTTCAAGCAGGAGATGAAGAAAATCCCCTTTTATGGACAATTTTACTTTTTGTTCCTTGTATTAATATTGTTGCTATTGTTAAATTGATTATTGCTTGGGTAACTATTTGTAGAAAACTAGAAAAGTCTCCTTGGTTACTGCTTCTGATGCCTTGTTTTAGTGTTTTAATCTTGGGATATTTAGCTTATGGTTAATAGTGTATTGTGTGAATGAAAGTAGGGTTTTTATGATAAAATTGAAGTACAGAAAAATTATCTTTTTGATTCTCATTTCTATATTAGCAGGAGGATCGATGGCAGTTTATTCTCAATCAGAAGTTAACTTTTTTATAAAAACTATTCAGTTAGTTATATTTCAACAATCAACGACAGTTATTCTTTATCTTCTTTGTTTTGGTGAAGACTTATTTAGCCGTCGATAGTCAAGATTTTATCTTATAATGTTATTAACAAATAAACAGAAAATTAATTATTTGTCTTCTCTAAAAAAAAAGGAAAAAATCATTAAGTTATTATTATTAGTATTGCCAATTTTGGTAAGTTATTTAACTAATTTAGGATTAAAACTACCTTTACCAGGATGTCCATTATTGCACTATGTAGGAATACCTTGCCCTGGGTGGGGATTAACTCGATCCTTTAAAGCGATCGCTCAAGGAAATCTCTTAAAAGCAATTGATTTTCATTTATTCGGCCCTATTCTTTTTATTATTTTTTTAACTGTAAGCTTTCATTTAATCCAGGAAATTGTTAACAACAAAAATATCTCAAATATTTATATAAAAATCATAAAAAATCCAAACTATCAAATTATTTTTTTATTGATTTTATTTGGTTATCATGGAACCCGATTACATAGTTTATGGAAAACAGGACGATTATATACATCTTTTATTAATTCTCCTGTTATACAATGGATTTTAAATGGTCACTGGTCACTGTTAACTGGTAACTGATAGAAAAATATATTGTATAATTAAAGGTTGCGGTCAAAAATCAAAAAAGGAACAGCACATTATGGCGAAACGAGTTCAAGTGGTATTGAATGAACCCATTAATAAATTAGGAAAAGACGGCGATTTAGTAGAAGTTGCTCCCGGATACGCTAGAAATTATCTACTTCCTCAAAAATTAGCCACCCTTGCCACTCCTGGTATTCTCAAACAGGTAGAACAACGTAGAGAAAAAGAGAGACAAAGACTCTTAGCGGAGAAACAACAAGCAGAAAACAAAAAAACAGCCCTCGAAACTATCAAACGCTTTACCATTCGCAAAGAAGTTGGGGAAGGGGAATCTATTTTTGGAACGGTTACTACTTCAGAAGTAGCTGACGCTATCCAAGCAGCAACTAACCAAGAAGTAGATCGTCGGGGTATTACTGTCCCTGACATTAATAAAACTGGTTTCTATGAAGCAACCGTTAAACTTCATCCCGAAGTCACTGCAACCATCGAAATTCAAGTTGCACCCCTTTAATGGTTAAAATAGTGGGGGTAGGATGTTGAATAACCCTACCTCTTGATATACGAGTTTAAGTCAGGGACATCAACCCAAGACCCTTTTTCACTAGATTGATGGGTTAAGTCCATTAATAATTGAGAATAAACCCCTTCGTACAAAGATGGGGCTAAAGATTGTTTTTGATCAATGCTTTCTACCCAGCGATCAACAATACGAATAAACGGAGCTAAACGTCCATCGGTAAATACTTGAGGAAACCCTAACCGTTTAGGAATTTCCACCTCTGTTAAGGGTTTCCCTGCGGTTCCTGCTTGTAAATGGAACCCATGCACATAATCTTTTAAATTATCACTACCTAGGACTAATGTACCGCGATCGCCGTACACTTCTAGCCAATGACCTCGACCATTATAGGTAACAGAACTAATGGTTAACTGCACCGGTGTACCGTCTGCGAGTTCCAACATGATTAAACAGGTATCATCAGCATCAACGGGCTTTAATTTGCCATTTTCAAGGGGATCTGGCCGTTCTTTAATAGCACATACCAACCGCGCACATAATCGTTTCACTGGACCAAATAACCAATGGATATAATCGAACGCATGGGAACCGACAGCCCCTAAGACACCGCCCCCTCTATCCTTTCTAGCGTACCAGTTCCAGCCCCGTTCTGGGTTCGCCCGACTGGCCACTAACCAATCTATTTTAATCAGTCTGGGTTGTCCGATATAACCGTCTTGTAACTTTTCTGCCAACAGTTGCCACGCTGGAACATATCTAAACTCAAAGTCTGCAATGGCTACTAGATTATTTTTTGCTGCTAACTGATACAACGCTTTGGTTTCTTGTGCAGACATAGCCATGGGTTTTTCTAGCAGAAGGTGTTTACCAGCTTCTAATATTTGTTTTCCCATGTCGTAGTGTAGAAACGGGGGAGTGGATAAAGTCACTGCATCAATATCAGATGTAGCCAGAAGTTTGTCCAAATTATTAAACGCATGGGGAATATTATTATCATCTGCGATCGCTTTTGCCTTGCCTAAGTCTCTATTGTAAACCCCAACTAACTCAGTGCGAGGGTGATGTTGCAGTCCCGGAATATGGATAGCTTGACCAAAACCTGTTCCAACAACAGCGACACGAATAGGAGAATTAGAACTCATGATTTGTAAATAGGATTTTTATTACTTTTATTTAAGATACCATCAAGCGTTAGATTAAAAGGATGAACTTCCTGTGCCTTGAAACATCACCCAAGATAAAAAGAAGTTAATCACAAAAACTGCTAATAATGAGGTTACTACCGCCGTTGTCGTAGACTGACCGACTCCTTTTGCACCTCCCGTTGTTGTGAGTCCCCAACTACAACCAATAACAGCAATTAACCCTCCAAAAGCAATAGATTTAATCACAGAAGTCACTAAATCCCATAATTCTAAAAAGTTACGGATAGAGGTTAAAAAAACATAGGGAGAAATATCATACAATCCATTAGCAATCAATAATCCCCCTGTCATTCCTGTTAATAACGAAAGAATATTTAAGACTGGTAACATCAAACAACAAGCTAACACACGAGGTAAAACTAAATAGTCAATGGGATCGGTTTTGAGCATATATAAAGCGTCAATTTGCTCAGTGACGCGCATAGTTCCAATTTCCGCAGCAAAAGCTGACCCCACTCTTCCGGCTACCACAACGGCGGTTAATACGGGGGCTAATTCTCTAGTTAAGGCTAAGGCTAATACACCTCCGACGGTTGAAGCAGCCCCAAAACTGATAAATTCTCTGGCAACTTGAATGGTAAACACCATCCCCACAAAACCGGCTGTAATAAGGGCAATGGTCAAAGATTCTGGTCCAACAACACTCATCTGTTCTAGGGTATTTCGTCGATGAATCTTGGTTTTGAGCAGATGAAAGAAGACTTGACCCCCTAATAAAATGGCTGCGACTAATCGCTCAAACCAGATACCGAGTCCTCTTCTTGTATGGCTTGGGTTTGTCATTACTTCTCATGGTTTATGGATCTTTTTAGTTATAGCTTATTCTCGGTTTGACATCAGTGAGTAGTGAACCATAATTAATACTGGTACTTGATAACTGATAATATATAAATAATAAATTTTATTATGTTAATTAGAAACTAAAATGTACAGTAAAATCCTCGTTGCGGTTGATAATTCTGCCATTGCTGAACAAGTGATTGAAGTTGCTTTGACATTATGTAAAGCAATAGAGGGAAAATTAATGTTAGTCAACGTATTATCCCAAAATGCTGAAGATAGTCCTATTAGTTTTGCCCCTTATGCCAGCAGTTATAGTATTGATTTGATTGAGAAATTTAAAAGCGATTGGAAACAATATCAACAAGAAAGTTTACAGAAGTTAGAAGCTTGGACACAAAAAGCTAAAGATATGAATATTCAAGCAGAATTACGTCAAGAAAATGGTAATCCGGGGCCTATTATTTGTCGTCTTGCTAAGGAATGGGAAGCTGAATTAATTGTGATAGGACGTAGGGGACATTCTATGGCGAGTGAGATTATCTTAGGAAGCGTTAGCAGTTATGTGATTCATCGTTCTCATTGTTCCGTTCATATTGTGCAATCTTGAGATTATTGAAGCTTTCATCATAATAGATGCACGATAACTTAGTGTATAACAATCTTTTCAGTAGAGATATTTTTAACAACCTATTGACAAATGAAAAGGGCTTTTTGACCAAAGATAGTCGACTCAATCCATTAAATTTAAAATTAGAGCTTGAAACGAGCCTTTTTTAGTAAGGGTAATTGTTTTTTGCTCGATTTTATAGAGATTAAGGTGTTTTTTCTCTGGTCATTAGCCTAGACTATGGGCCACGTGGCTTTTGAATGGAAACGACATAGATGTTCACATAGTCGCCGAGCTAGGGCAGCATCGGCAGACCGCGACCCGCCTGGGATTAGCCACCCATCACTGCCTGGGCAAGCCCGATGAATAGGGGGATTCCTAAAGCAATTGCAACCGGGGTACCAACAGCTGTGGACGCACCGATGTAAGCGGAGGGATTGGCTGAGGGGATACCACCGCGTAAAGTGGGGGGACCAGAGATATCTGAACTAGAGGCAGCAATGACAGCTAGAATTACAACACCACCAGCGCTGAATCCTGTAGCATAGTGAGCAATCATGCCGAGACCGAAGGCAATAAACCCATGAAGTAAGGGTGCAACAAAAGCATAGACAGCGTACCACTGGGCTACTTTACGCAGCTCGTTAATTCTTGCTGTCGCTTCCATACCCATTACGATCATTAGGATGGAAAGCAGTCCACGGAAAAGAGGCTCATAGAAGCTTTCATAGACACTTTCGGGACGAGTTAGCAAACCGAGAGCGAGACCGAGTAACAGTGCTGATAAAGCAGAACCCTGGAGACTATCCTTAATAATTGGCCATATTTCGACGCGATTACTTTGTTCTTCGTGAGGATATCCGCTTGCGGTAATACGCTGCTTGCTAGAGTATCCCCCTGCGCTACCGCCTTGATTCATGCCATAAGTGTCTCCAGTACCGCCTTGCTCGGTAGTAGCATAAGCGCCTGAGGCAACCGGCTCCTGATCGTAAAACTCCTGCTTGCTACGATACTCTTCTGCAGCAGCACGCTGCTTTTGCTTGCTGGTATAAACACTAGCTAAAACGATCGCAGTCACAAGCGCTGGTATGTCCATGAAGGGATAGAGTGCAGCAGACCAGGCCTCGTATTCCATGCCTTGCGCGTCGAGTACCGACAGACCGGCAGCGAGAGTAGAGCCACTGACAGCACCGAACAAACCACCTGTCGCAATGGCATCCACTACTTTGACGTTCGGTAGCTTCGCCAAAGTGTGGCGCGCGATAAACACGATCAAGATACCTATTAAGACGGCGAACAGCGCAGGCAAAAGTATCTCAGTTATATTAGACTCGCGGATCGCAATACCGCCCTTCAGACCAACTTTAATAAGCAGCATGAAAACGATGAACTTATAGATCGCATCTGGAATTGCCAGTCGGCTACTGACGGCTGCAGCGACCGCACCACCAATTAAAAAGCCGAGTGTGGGGGACTGTAATTGCGAGACGAATTTCGTCAAAAAATCGGATAAGAAATCCATTAATACCTCCTTCCTCCTCTAACGAAGAGCGATTATTGTGATAAATGAGCTTTTAAAAGTAAGGGTGAAGCTACTTGCCTCATACAGTACAGATGTCATAAGAAAAACTACCAATACTGGTTCAGAGATAATGCCTCCCAGAACGGAATTAGAAGTTCTGTACAGCCCTTTATATATTCTGATCTATCAAGATCCGAATTTCTATGTGTTTAAGTCTATACTAAAATGCGAAAATTTTCACAACAAATGACATAATTTTGATATTGCGTTTCAAATTTATGTCATAAGCTTTTCTTATGTTCGGCGATTCTCGCTTCTCATTAATGTTAAAAGCAAAAATCCCACGGGTAGAACCTCGTGGGAGTGTAACAATGTCTCAAGGAAAATGGATTTAATCAATCCACTGGCAACGTTGGTAACTCCGTTGCCGAGGTCTGTGCCGAGGTCTGGTCTAAGGGGGGACTGTACCGAGCAACGTTAATCCAAATGACTGAAAGCAGTAAACCAATACCACAACCAATCAAGAAGATCCAAGCATGAGAAGGTTCTAAAACACAGAGCAAGCGACGATTACTGCTATACACCTGTACTAACCACCCTTCATTTGCATCTAACTTTGGCTGTAACTGCTTCGATTCAAACTGATTCATAAGTTTCACTCCATGCTGGTTCTATGTATTGTTTACAGGCCACTTACCTGTATCTAATGGAACATCTGCCGAAAATTCACCTATATAATGGGTGTAGTGGCTTCAAAACAGTGGTTGTGTCTTTGAGCTACTTGGGCTTGATTTATAGATATAAGTCTATTTTTTAAGTAAACACCATAAACTTGAGTATATGTAATGCCGGCCTAACAAACAACATTTTTTAGAAAGTATTCCTTCAAACTTGTCTAATCTTTTAATAATAAAAACTTATCATTTGAAATAGATTGGCATTTCTATGACCCCTTAAATTTGATGTTGAATGGTAGTCATAGCGGAAAAAGAATAAGTGTTTTTTATTAATCTGAGTCAATCTTTCTCAACAGAGGGTAGTAGATTTACTCAATCTTTGGTATATACTTAAAGGTATGGTTTAAAGCAAAACCATAGATTTTTGTCTTAAATTGTTACAACAGAACGCGTAAAGAGGTAACCTAAATGACCCAAAAAGCTAGTAAACTCGTTATAGTCACGGAAAAAGTACTGCTGAAAAAAGTTGCCAAAATCATCGACAAAGCCGGCGCTACCGGTTATACAGTGGTAGCAGCTGGCGGTAAAGGTAGCCGAGGCGTGCGCTCGTCAGGACAACCCACTGTTGGCGATGCCTTCTCAAATGTAAAGTTCGAGGTACTTACCCCCAATCGGGATATGGCCGTAAAGATTTCGGATGAGGTCGCAGCGCAGTTTTTCGACGATTATTCGGGCATCGCCTATATCTGTGACGTGATGGAGGTGTTGCACGCTCATACATTCTAACTCAAAACCCTTTATTGGTGCAGAAAACTCTGTCATCTGCGGTTAAGGGTCTCATCATGAGAACGTCATCACCTTTAAAAACTCAATCCGAGAGTTTATGTCCTGCTGATAGTGCTTCAGGGAACAGGCTCTCGGACTACTCTTTGTAGATCAAAAACTTATCTTGTTTGGGGTGTGAGGAAGCAGGGAGTAGGGGAGATTATTTTTGAAACACTAAACCTTATTTCTTACTAAGGAGATAGAGAATGTAAACATTTAAAAAGCAATTTAGCTGTTCCTGTTCTCCCTGACTACTAGCCATTTTTAGATAATGTACGAGATGTGAATATTATGTTAAAAATAATTATAGAATTTAGCATAAATAATCCCTAATAAAGCTACCAAACCAAACGTTCTTCTCAAGTAATTAACCCCTTTAAATAATTCCATCCAACCCCAAGTAAAAAAGGAACCAAACGCAATAATATTTATAATCATATAAAGATTATCATTAGATATAAATTGTTTTAATAAAAAGGCTGTTACAGCAACAATAAGGGGTAAATTTGGCGGTTGAGCAATAACAATATTACCTTGGTCATCTCGAAATATTTTATCAAATAAAGTATTTTCCATGATTTCATTAACTTTTGACAAAAATTACAGCAATTTACAAGTCATTAAAGCACACTCTAGATTAATTATCTGTTCTAAGGTTCCCTAAAGCAAGAACTTTTTGTACTTCACAAATTCGTAAACTGCTATAATCTAAGTCTAATCTTTCGGTTTAATTTTTCAAATCTATCTAATGGATTATATTTTGGTAAATAGGAAACACTCACTTATTTCGACTCTAGCTGATATCTTAATTAAAAAAAGATAATTCTGAATACCAAACTTAATTTTGCGAAGTTCCCTCCTCTTGTAAAATTAATTCATTTTCTTGGTAAACTAGCAGTGAACCATCACTTTGCACAAAATAAACATAATCACCATTAACAAATTTATAACCCAAAAACCGACAAGGGGTAAGACCATCAGCACAAGTGGTATGAATGGTTTTCCCTGCTAATTGTATGCTGTCTCCTGTATTAACATTAATCCCTTCGTAGGAGACATGATTACAAGTTACTGCCCCTTCTATACAATTAGAACGAAGAATAATCTTATAATTTTCAGTCTTTACCGTTTGAGTGCTAACAACATCATAAATTTCAACATATAAATTATAAGTTGCATTGCCTCTTATTCCCCCGACAATAATTTTATAATCTCCATTTGCAGGTAAAATAAGATTAGTATGGGTAACCTCTTTTTTAAGAATGATATTATTAGGAGAAACTAAATTAAAAACAGCATTATTTTCTAAAGATGTTAAAGAAACGGTCATGATTTGCGGGGCATTCGCTCCTAATAAATAAATATCTCTGGTTCCTCTAATAACAGCATCTTCAACAGTGGTTGAAATCTCCCCCCGATCAAATTGAATGCGTTTTGTGCGATCGCTTTGTGCAATAATAGTGGTTAAAGGTTTTGCTTGCACAAGAATAGGGTTTAAGCTTGAAAAGAAAAGACAGAAACCCAATAATAACTCAACGGATTTCATGATTGTTGATTACTCAGTAAACTCAATTGTTTAACATCTTCATCACTCAGTAACCAACCCATTGCACCGGCATTATCTTGTGCTTGTTTGGCATTTTTTGCCCCAGGAATAGGAATAACATTATCTTGTGCAATTAACCAATTTAAAGCAACTTGAGCAGGGGTTTTATTATATTTTTCTCCCAACTGTTTTAATTGATTAATAATGGGTTCAATTTTCTTTAAACCAGAACTAGAAAATTTTGGATCAAGTTTTCTTGCCCCTGTAACGTCTCGTTTTTCTGGGGTATATTTTCCGGTTAATAATCCTTGATCTAAAGGACTATAAGCTAAGATAGTTATTCCTAACTCACGGGCTTTAGCTAAGATCCCATTTTCTTCAATGGTTCGAGTTAATAAAGAATAACGCACTTGATTAACTGCCAAAGGAACATCATACTTGGCTAAATAATCATAAGCTTGTTGCATTTGATCAGCAGAATAATTACTAACACCAACGGTTAAAATACGACCTTTTTTTACTTCGGTTGCTAATGCTTTCATCAGGGTATCTTTACCCATAAAAAAGTCAAAGGGTGAATGGACTTGATAGAGTGCAATTTGTTCAACCCCTAATCTATCCAAACTTGCGGTTAACGCATCCTCCACAGCATCCTCATTAAAACGCCAGGGTAAGGGAAAGTATTTGCTGGCTATTTGTACCGGTTGACTGGCTTGTTTAAGAAATTTACCGATGAGTTTTTCTGAGTCTCCTAACCCATACACTTCTGCTGTGTCAAAAAAGGTTGCACCGGCGGTCACTGCTGCGTTAAAGGCTTCTTGTACCTCTTTTTCGCCATAATTAGAGCCATAACCCCAAAATAAACTATCACCCCAAGCCCATGTACCAATACCCAAACTAGGAAGATGAATGTTTCTCACAGATAGTTGATTGCTTTGCATATGTAGAAAGGATAATATTTGTTTTAATTTATTACTTGTAATAATAACAAAGATTAAAAAATATTAATTCTTCAACAGTGATCATTACAAAAAACCACTGTTCCCTGTTCCTTTTTTTCCAAGTAACTTAATGTCTCTATTAATTTTTTATTATATTTTTAACGGTTTCCAAACTATGCCATGTTAGTATTTCTAAACTAAAATCAGACTAGAAAATAAGGAAATTAACCATGAAGTTTGCCCTTGTGAGTGATGATTTTCAGACCATTACAGGGAAAACCGGTCGCGCTCGGAAGTTTTTAGTTTATGAAGCGACTAAAGAAGTTGAACCCACGTTACTCGAAAAGTTAGAAGTGCCTGAGACTCAACCCACTTTTCACGATCTCCACGAAGATGATATCACCCCTCATCCGTTAGACCATAGTATATTAATTACGGGAGAGGCTGGAGTTGGCTTAAAAGAGCGTTTAAGTCGCCGTGGCATTACTGTTTATATTACTTCAGAAACTGAGCCTTTAGCAGCTATTCAGGGAGTGATCAAGGGTAATATTACAACGTTAGAACCAACTCCTCATAAAGAAGATGGTAGCTGTATGAACCATTGATTTTTCTCGTAAACTGATACAGCTTATAGCTTATTAATCAATAATTAAGCTGTATCAATCTACTTAGGTTAGGTCAACAGATCATCCTAAATTCTATTGTAGTGTACTACTTTCTTGAATTTTTGTCACTAATTCATCCACTTTTTCAGGGGACATTACAGGAGTTTCTGGTGCATTAACCGAAGGCCAAGCTGTTTTTAATTTTTCTAAACTTGTAGTGATGATTTCGTGTTTTTCGGGATATTGTTGACTCATGGTATCAGTAATGGGTTGATAAAGTTCCTCTGCATAAGCAACAAATCCCATCGAATCTTGATATTCAATTAATTCTACAAATTTATTGTTTGCGATCGCTGCTTGATATTCTGCATTTGCGGTAGATAAAAGTCCATTAATCACAGGTAAAACTGTTTCGGGAGATTGTAATTTTTCTGTAGGAACGGCTGCGATCGCTTGATCTATCGCTGTCATGGAATTTTTATATAATTCTTTCATTTGCTCAGATTTAGGATTGGTTTTAATCCCATCATGAAACTGATTTAAAGTCATTTTAAAATCAGTGACATTGCGTTTATTTAATTCGGATTCAATCGTACCATATAATTCTTCTACGGGATGACCGACATGGGGTTCTGCTTCTTCATATTTTCCCTGTTCAATTAATTGTTGAGCGACCATTAAATGGCCTTTCATTAACCCTAAGCTGGTTAAGTAATCTGTGTCTCCACTTTCTGCTTTTGTTTCGACAACTTCCGGTGAAGAAGTTTGAGCAGTATCTTGATTTTGTGAAGGAGTGCTACAACTGGTTAAAGTAACAGCAAAAGGCACTAATAGTAAAGAAGACAAATAACTTAGTTTCTTCATTTTTACTCCTTTTTTATTTCCTAATTTACTTATTTTTTTAATTATATATAACTTAGCTTTCAACAACATTAAATTTTCCTAAAGCCCCATATTCTGCGATGATATCTTGGTGAGGATGAAACATAAATTCTCCAGGATACTGATAAGAAAATTCTAAAATATGACGTTCTGCTGTTCCCATTGTAATCATATCTGTTTCCTCATCAGGGGTTAAGGTTCGTCCCGTTCTATACACCTTAAACATATTGCCATGAATATGAAACGTTGCCACAGGATCAAATTCAATCATATTCAAAATATAGAGTCGAATTAATTGATTTTTATAGATAGGAATGGGATAATCCCGATAATAATTAGGTATCCCATTAAACGCATAAACATCATTTTTCTGTTGGTTATTAATATCATATCCTCCTAATACCATAACCATTTCATCAGCCGGGGGACGAGGAGAAGGAGGATCAACAATAAACATTCCATATAAACCCTTACTAATGTGGCGAGTAACAGGAGCAACATGACAATGATAAAGATGCACTCCAAAGGGTTTAGCTTCAAATTCATAAATGGCAGTTTTGCCGTGACGAATGGGGGTTACTCCGTCCATTTCTGATGGATGCGTCCCATGAAAATGTAGGGTATGGGAATGTCCATCTTCGTTATGAAAAATAATGCGAATTTTTTCCCCTTCTTTCGCTCTTAACGTAGGGCCTGGAACGCGATCATTAAGATTCCAAGTTATAAAATTAAGGGTACTATTAAGATGAAATAAACTACTTTTTGCCGTCACTTCAAATTCTCGAATCGGTTGCCCATTTTCCTGTTTAACTGTGCCATGATCAAACTCTCTAAGGATGGTCATGGGGTTAAACGGATTATCTAAAATAGGATTATTATTAAATTTAATTTCAGGAATTTTAACTGTAGAATTAAATTGATTAGATAGATGTCTTAATCCGATAGTACCTCCTGCCAAACCCAGTCCCAATAAAGTTAATGACCCTTGCAAAATTTGGCGACGGCTCAACGAATTAAACGGTAAATTTGGTGAAACTTGTGACATAATTACTCTTCTTCTTCAATACATAAAGCATCAGCTTCAGGTTGAGTTAGTTTAATTAAATTTCCCTTCACCTCTAGGATAATTGGCCAATCTTTTGAAGCTTGACGAATGACAATAAATTGAGTACCTGGAGTCAATCCCATCGCTAACAATTTACCTTGATAGCCTTTAAAAACTTTGTCATATCCAACGATATAACCAATGGCACCGACTGGCAGTTCTCTTAAATAAGTTCTCACAATTTTGTTCATTGTTTATCCTGAGAAAAGGGTTGATTTTTAGGTTTAGAGAGAATTTATAAATTCCCTCTATTTTCAAGACGTTCATTTTTAGATTGATAAACTAAGATGAATTCATTTTGTATGACACTCCTAAGCTATTAAAAGGTAAATGTGGTACGAATTGTCCCAATCACTAAAGCCTCATTTCGATCATCAAAATCAGGCTCAGTAATAACAATAATTCCAGGGGTAATTGCGATGTTGTCATTGATAGGATATTGATAAATTGCTTCAATATGAAAAGAACTATCTTGATCCGTTCTTCTTAAATCATCAGGAAAATTAATATCGGCCTTAGAAACCCAAGGTTCCATACCGACAATAATTGCTCCCGTATCTCCCTCTTTAAACGCATCAGGAAAGGCTAAAGTTACCGCCCAATTCCAAATATCTAACTTACCCCGTTGGATAACATCAAACTCTTCCCCGATATCAATAGGTCCGAGGGTTCTCGTACTTGTAAAACCGCCCCAACCTCCTAACACAAACTTGTCAAAAATACGCCAAGTAAATTCCATCCCGTAGGAATTATTAACCGTATTAACCGACTGTTCAAATTCTTCTTCAACAAAGGTTTGAAAATTGGAGCGAAGGGTTCCTGTTCCCGAATCAAGATTATTGTAGCCATGAACATAGGTAAACGCGACTTTTAACCTATCACTGGGTTCATAGGCAAACTGTCCTATTAACCCATAAGGACCATTAAACATCCCTGCACCCAAAGAAGGATCATTACCATCTGTTGCTAAATAACCCCCACTCCACTCAAACACCTCAAATAAACGACCCTGGAAGCCAATTCCTGGACCTTCACCCATATAATAGAGAGGATTACGACTACCAAACGCAGAAATGGCACCAAATGCCCCGTCACCGTCTAAAAAGTTCACTGTTGGTACAAAGTCATCAAACGCACCGCCAACCGGTTCAACGAACATTCTGATATTCTCTGCTAGGTCAAACTCGTAAATAATCAGTTCTACGGCAAGATCGCTCCCGTCAGGTTGGGAAAAGCCTAATTCCCCTTCAAACGTCCCTGTGATGTCAGA
The DNA here is from genome assembly GCF_000169335.1 of Crocosphaera chwakensis CCY0110. Lineage (GTDB taxonomy): Bacteria > Cyanobacteriota > Cyanobacteriia > Cyanobacteriales > Microcystaceae > Crocosphaera > Crocosphaera chwakensis. The sequence continues at coordinate 109,105 of NZ_AAXW01000013.1, read as the reverse complement.
ATAGGCGGGTACAGTACCAGTTGCCAGACGGGTGTAGAGTAAATCATTGCCGTCAAATGTGGTATTTAATTCCAGTCGTCCCCTGTAACCGAAGTTAGTCACTTTGTTAATTTCTTCGCTGCCTCCGTCTCTTTCTCCACTGGTAATACCGGTTAAACCAACAACAAACTCCCCAGTTAGTTTAGTGGTGGTGGAAAATTGATGATCTTCAAGATAAGCGACCCGTTCCTCTAAATTGCTCAGCCTTGCACCCAAAGCGATTAATTCTTGTTCAAATTCCTGTGCCAACCGTTTCAATTTTTCGATGTCTTCCCGTAAAACGGCAACATTTTCCTGGATTAATCGTTCTATAGTATTCATACAGGCATTTAAGCCAGCAGCAAACTCGTAACGGGATAAGGCTCTATTGCCTCGAAAAGTACGGTCTGGATACCCCACAATACAGCCATACCGTTCTACCAGTCCCCGTAACGCTTCATAAGCCCAGTCGGTAGGGGAAATATCTTGTAATTCTGAAACACTGGTTACTTGCGACATGGAACTTTGACGACGACTAGCCGGGTTTAAAAAGCCATCCCTTGACTGTCTTAACTGAAAATTGCGATCGGGTGTTGGTAGTTTAGGAAGGGGTGAGGTTTCTTTTTCTTCTAGGGAAATAGTTCCTTGACGACGGAAAAAATCATCACGGGACTCCCTAAAAGCTGAGTCTTGCTGTGGTAACGCTTGAGTTGTGGATGCAGAAAACAAAATCATTCCTAACCCTAGGATTATAGGATTCAATAAAAAAAAGCGGTTAATCATTTCATTCCTCACACCAGTTAAAAATTGATAATGATTATTATTTTAATCATGTATCTTTGAGAGGGGTTAGCCGTCGATAGGGACTTAATAATATTAAGCCCCTACAAGAGTTATCTCCTACTTCCAACCTCCTCGGTTCATCACCTGGACAGCATCCGCTAAATTGGGACCAAAGGCAGCGATATTCGTATCATCTGCTTTAAAGGAACCAAAACTGTCTAAGACTGGATCAACGCTTACGCCTTCGACTACGGGATATTCATTGTTACCCTTAGCAAAAAATTCTTGTGCAGTATCGGTGCTTAAATATTCCAAGAATTTAACCGCGTTTTCAGGGTTAGGGGCATTTTTAACCACTCCGGCACCACTAATATTGACGTGGGCCCCTCTTCCGTCTTGGTTGGGGAAAAAGATTTTTACTTTTTCGATTACTTCTTTCGTAGCCGGATCTTCGTCTTTGGCCATACGAGCAAGATAATAGGTATTAGCTAGGGTAATATCCCCCACTCCTGCAGCCACATCTTTAATCTGTCCAGTATCATTACTTTGAGGTTCCCTAGCAAAGTTGGCCACAAACCCTTTAACCCATTCTTCGGTCTGTTCTTCACCGTGGGCTTCAATTAAGGAAGCGACCAAAGATTGATTATAAATATTGCTAGAAGGACGAATAATAATTCTACCCTTCCATTTTGGGTCGGCTAGGTCTTCATAGGTGGATAATTCTTCAGGATTCACCTTATCTTGGTTATACATGATCACCCTAGCCCGTTTGGTAAACCCGAACCATAACCCCTCTGGGTTACGCAACGATGCAGGAATTCTCTCTTCTAAAATGGCTGAAGTGGTAGGGGCAAAAATACCAGCTTCTTCGGCCCGCCACAGTCTTGCTACGTCAACAGTCATTAAAATATCCGCTTGGGTGTTGTCCCCTTCGCTTTTAATGCGTTCGATTAGTTCGTCTGCACTCCCTTCAACCAGGTTAACTTTAATGCCAGTTTCTTGGGTAAACCCTTCGTACAACTCTGTATCTGTGTTGTAGTGACGAGAAGAATAAAGGTTGACTTCTCCTGTGGTTTCGGTTGCAGGTGAACTTGACGTATTATCCGGGGCATTATTGTTGTTGTTATTACCGCAACTGGTCATCAGTTGGCTGACTCCCACAACGGTGAGAGCGGTACTTCCACTTAAAAATAGTCGTCTCGATAACTTACTCACAGTCAATAGATTAGATAGATTCTTATTATTCGCCTGACGTATTGTAGCACTATTGATAATTATTATTGATAATTAAAGAAAAATTTTTCCTTAACGCCGAGACTATGAGGCATTGATAATGCCTAAAATGACCTTTATCTATTGTGTTTCGGAAAATTTAGAGATAATAAAATTTAGGTCATCAATCTCTGACAAATCGATGACCTAAGTAAATATTGATGATGATTATCAGTTACCAGTTATGAATGATTGATCGCTGTTCCCTGTTCCCTATTCCCCGTTCCCTTAAAAAAACTAATCTGAAGAACTTTCTTGTTCTAGAGAATGTTTTTCCATTGGTCCAAGTTGTTGACGAACATCATCAATGGCATGATTAAGTTGAGCAATTTTATCTTCTAGACGATGACGGGCCATTTCAATACTTTCTTCAGACGTTAATTTTTCTCGTTTCTCCGATTGGAACAAAGAGGAATCGCCGTCTTCTTCATTATTATCAAGACGAGACGAAACCACTGCTCCGATGATTCCCCCGACAATGCCACCGACAATTGTTCCGGTTAAAAATCCGCTTGCAAACCCATCTCGTTGACTCATAAGAACTGACCTGAATATTAATCTGTTAGTAATTTTTTTGAGGATTAATGTTAGTTAAATAATGCTGGTCGAGCGTGGTTGAAATAACCCACCAATTTCTAAAGGCTCAAACCCTTAATAATCGATACTTTTGCCTTTTGCCTTTTGACTTTTGACTTTTGACTTCCGCGTAGCAGCACTAGGTTCCAAAAGCGCGATCGCCTGCATCTCCCAAACCAGGAACAATGTAACCTTGTTCATTAATCCCTTCATCAATAATAGCGGTATAGACGTTCAAACTGGGATAATGTGTATTCAATTGTTGCAAAGCAGGGGGGGCGGCCACCACCGAAATAATGCGAACTAAACTAATATCCGCTTCTCGTTGGGCAATTTCTTCCATTGCTCTCATAATTGACCCTCCCGTGGCTAACATGGGTTCTAAAATAATAATTTGGGTATTAGGCGCAAACTTTTCGGGTAATTTATTCAAATAACAACTATTTTCTAAGGTTTCCTCATCTCGTACTAACCCTAAATGATAAATAGACGCTACCGGTAAGACCGTTTGCGCCCCGTCTAATAAGGAAAGTCCTGCCCGTAAAATAGGAATAACGGCAATGGGGACTTGAGGATTAATCAGCGTCGCATTACAAACAGCTAGAGGACTGTTTACAGTGGTTTCTAGGGTAGGAAACCAGTAACGGGTGGCTTCGTAGGTTAACCACCGCCCTAACTCACTCATAGCGGTTTTAAACAACACCCCAGGGGTATTGACATCACGGGCGACTCCTAGCCAATGTTTAATTAAAGGATGATCCGGAACGTAAACTCGAAGTTGAGGGGGCATGATTTTCGGGGAGTTAAGAGGGATTATTCTTGGGATAATGCCTGGAGGCGATTTTGGGCTAATTCAAAAGTCGGCTCGATTTCAACCGCTTTTTGATAGCTTTCGATGGCTTCTGATGGCTGTCCCAACAGTTCTAAAGCACTTCCCCGATTGTACCAAGCTTGGTAATAGTTAGGTTGAATGGCAAGGACTTGATCCCAACAGGCGATCGCCTCTGGCCATTGCTGTAAACTGTAGAGAACTTGTCCTTTGGCATTAAGGGCTTCTGCATCTTGACCATTAATAGCTAAAGCCCGATCAAAACTGGCGATCGCTTCTTCTAATTGTCCGATGGTTCCTAAAGCACTCCCTCGATTATGCCAAGCTGGAGCAAAATTTGGATCAATGGCTAAGGCTTGATCCCAAAGAGCGATCGCTGCTTCTAAGTCCCCTAAGTTGGCTTGTTCAACCCCTTGATTAAAGTAATTTTGAACGGTTTCAGGGGAAGGTTGCTCGGTGGACGGTTGAGCAGTTGGGGGCGGTTGTTGAGCTTCAAATTGACTAACTAAAGCATCTACTAGAGTTTGAGGATCACTAGAATCAATGCCCAATTGTTCAGAAAGTTGGCTTACCAGTTCGGGATCTTGTTGTAGTCTGCCGAGTAGTTGGTCAATGGTGAGGGTTTCTGTTGGAGGGGGTTGGGAGGGTGGCATAGGAGGAGGATTATCTCCTAAACTGTCTTCGATGGTAGGAGGTTTAATCTCTGTTTGCAAGACATCTGTTGGTTTCGTAGTTGTATCTGGACCGACATATTCCCAGACAGCACTATCTGCCTCTCTCGTGTAGAGTTTTCTGCCGATGTCGTAGGCCGCTTGTCCAATGGGTTCTATTTTTTGAAAGGACTGGGCTAATTCTCCTAAGCGCATCATTCTCGCAGCCAGTTGTAAGTTTGGGGCGGCCGAAGAGAGGGCTTTTTCTCCGAACCGTTCTAACCAAGCCACCCATAATTTAGCTTTTCCTCTTTCTCCCAAATCTTCAAAATATTTGAGAATACGGCCTTCGTGCCATCCGTGGGCGACTCCATCTAGGAGTTGACTAAACAGAAATTCATAATCTGTGTCGCTGAGGGGTTGTTTCAAGGCGTTTTTTTCATCTTGACCTAAAGGAGAAGATGAACCAAAGACCTGTGCAAAAAATTGTTGTATCCACTGCCAGAAGCGTTTTAGTAAACCCTGCATACTCGATATTGATAGACTTGGACAATTGAGAGACAATGCTTGCCATAGTAACCCTCAATTATTCTATATTAATCAGTCATCGGTGGTGAGAAATCGATCTCAATTTGAAAGAAGACGATAATAGTTATTTTGTAAGAGTTTCACTTAAATTGTTCCCAACTCAGATGATATAAAATGACTCGATTAGATTTTAGATTCTACTCTTCTAACCATTGCTTCAGATGGCGAATGGCTGCACTGGTATTGCGTTGGTAGGCAATTTCCCAACATTGTGCTACCACATCAGCAAGATTGATCTCTGGAAAATACTGACTTTGTAATAATGACCGTTAACATCGTCCCCTCTGATTTCTAATCCATAGACATTTTAGATATATTCTAGACAGGGATCACTCCAGAGAAAAACAATCTTTTAGCTAGTCATGATATGAAACACAAGATTTTGTTTTATTTTTCTATTTACAGATATCAAAATAGGAAAAGTAGCGAACCAGACAATATAAAATCAGTGAGGATAGATGAATCTCTGCTTTTTGTAATTGTTCTATGACAAATTCTTCTCATACATTACTGCGACAAATTCAAGTCTTAGATCCTGTAGCCAATACTAGCATTATTAATGATGTCTTATTAGGTTCAGGTATCATTCAAGCCATAGATACCCATCTTGATAGTATTCCTCCAGAAACGAAAATTATTGAGGGAAAAGGCTTAATTCTTGCTCCAGGATTAATGGATTTGTATAGTTATAGTGGAGAACCTGGTTATGAAGACAGAGAAACCCTTAACAGTTTAGCTGCTGCTGCTGTAGCTGGGGGATTTACCCGTGTGGCTATTCTTCCTGACACTACACCCCCCATAGACAATTTAGCAACTCTTAGCCACTTAAAACAGCAAACCCAGTCTATTCCATCAGTAACCTTTGATTTTTGGGCAACCTTAACCCATCAACAAAAAGGCCAACAAATGACCGAATTTGCCGAATTAGCTAGAGGAGGAGTTATTGGTTTTACAGACAATCAAGGAATTGAAAATTTAGGGTTACTCAGACGAGTTTTAGAATACCTGAAACCCCTAAAAAAGCCTTTAGCAATAGTAGCTGAGTTTCCTTCTCTTAAAGGCAATGGGGTGATGCGAGAAGGGTATTTTTCCACAACCTATGGACTCACAGGAAACCCTTCTATAACAGAAGCGACTGCAGTGGCGACTATTTTAGAAATGGTGGCATCCATACAAACCCCTGTACATCTAATGCGAATTTCCACTCGTCGCGCTGTAGAATTAATCGCCTGGGGAAAAGCAAGGGGTATTCCTATCACTGCTAGTACCACCTGGATGCACCTATTACTTGATAGCACAAATATTGCCAGTTATAACCCCAATTTACACATAGATCCACCGTTAGGGAACCCAGATGATCGCTTAGCTTTAATTGAAGGCATTTCTCAAGGAATCATTGATGCGATCGCTGTTGATCATCATGGCTATACTTATGAAGAAAAAACCGTTCCTTTTGCTGAGTCTCCTCCAGGAGCGATCGGATTAGAATTAGTCTTACCTTTATTGTGGCAAACCTTAGTAGAAACAAAAACATTATCTGCTTTAAAGTTATGGAAAGCCTTAAGTAGTAACCCTAGAAAATGTATGGGAGAAATTGTTAATCCCATTAAAGCTGGTCATCCTTTAGAATTAATTGTTTTTGATCCTAAAGAAACTTGGACAGTAACTTCATCTACACTTCAATGTTTAAATTATAATACTCCCTGGTTATGCCAAGAAATTCAAGGCAAGGTAATCACTGAATTAATATAATTTAGTTAAAAATCGGATTTATAGAACAATTTAGAAAGCGTCACAAACCCTAAACTAAATTGCTGAATCTAGTGCAAAACTAGAATTAAGTATTAGTGAATTAATTATGAGAAATACTTACGGTTATTATTGGTATTTTGGGTTTAGTTTTGGGTTAGGCTTTTTAGTTTTAGTGGCTTTTTTTCTTCTACAATGGCTACACATTCCCACTGGTAACTTTATAGATTGGGTCATTGGAGTGGCTAGTTTTTGGTGGTTATTAGCCATTGTAACGGTTCCTTGGAATGTTTATTTTGATGCCAAAGAAGTGGCCGCAGAAGCAGCAAGTTCTCAAGATAAAGGGATTAGTGTCGATAGTAAACAATTAAATTATGTTAAAACTGTCAGTCGAGGTGCTTTATTAGTTGCGATCGCCCTTCATTTTCTCTCTGCTTTAGGACTTTACGAACTAGCTGCACTAGGGATTAGTTCTGTGGGATATGTGAGTTCTTTTGCTACATTATTATTAACAGCATTACGCCCCGCGATTCGAGGCTATCAATATTTAGCTTATCGTTTATCGAGTATTCGCAAAGAAATTAAATATCCTCGTGAAGATATTTTAGAACTAAGGAATCGCTTTAATTTACTAGAAAAAACCGTTAACGCTTTAAATGATAAATTAAATGCTGACAATCCTAATTCTTGGATTAATCAACAAGAAAAAAACTGGGATAGAACACGTCAAGACGTTATCAAAATTGCACTGCAATTAGACAAATTAGAAGCAAAAAATTCCTTAGAACATGAAGAAATTTCTAAAGAAGCAAGAAAAGCTATTTCTCAATTAACTGAAGATAGTAATTTTCTTCATCAAGTTAGAGAAATTATTCGTTTTGTCAAAACAGCATAATTCAATTAAATATTGAAAAGTTGAGGAGACAAGGATGTTAAAATTAGGTAAACTCTTAACGATGAACAGCCGTCCCTCTCAATTTTATTCACAATTATGTCGAAAAAACAAAGACGACGACGTGGAGTCGTTCTAACGGACAAAGGGTTAGAAAAACTGCAAAAAGCTAAAACAGAAGCCGAATATACAGAAAATAAAGGAAATCGCTATACGTTAGAAGCATTGAGTGAAAAAACAGGGTTAGCGATGGATACCCTAATGAAAGTGTTTGCTTGTGAGTCAAGAGTTGATAAACAAACCCTTAAATATTGTTTTAGAGCGTTTCAACTAAATCTATGTGAGGAAGATTTTCATTATCCAGAAATATATTCTTCAGAAGATACTTTTAATTCATTAAGTTGTGGACCTGAATTACCTGAAGGACAAGTTCCTCTTGATTCTCCATTTTATCTGGAGCGATCGTCCATTGAATCAGACTGTTATCAAGCTATTTTAAAACCAGGAGCTTTAATTCGACTTAAAGCATCGAGACGCATGGGGAAAAGTTCTCTACTTGCTAGAATAATTAATCATGGGAGTAATAATAATTGTGCTGCTGTTTCTTTAAGTTTCCAATTAGCAGATACAAAATTATTTCAAGACTTAGATCGATTTTTACAATGGTTCTGTGCTTATATTACTTTAAATTTAAAGCTGGAGAATAAAATAACGGACGCTTGGGACGATATATTTGGTAGTAAAATTAGTTGCAAAATTTATTTTGAAGAACATATTCTATCCATTTTAAACACTCCTTTAGTCTTAGGATTAGATGATGTAGATCGTCTTTTTCAATATCCTGACTTGGCAGATAATTTTTTTGGTTTATTGCGAGCTTGGCACGAAGAAGCTAAAAATCGAGATATTTGGAAAAAATTACGCTTAATTGTAGTTCATTCTTCTGAAGTTTATATTCCTCTGAATGTTAATCAATCTCCTTTTAATGTAGGAATTCCAATTGAATTACCTCGGTTTAATCTTCAAGAAGTTCAAGGGTTAGGAAAAATGTATAATATAAATTTGTCCTTAAAAGAAGGAGAACAATTTATAGATTTAGTCGGCGGTAATCCTTATTTATTAAAGTTAGGACTCTATCATATTTGTCGTCAAAATATTACCTTAGAAGATTTACTAACGACCGATCCCCATGCTTCTTCTAATATTTATCGGGATCATCTTCAGCGACAACTATGGGGTTTGAAACAACAAAATTCTGGCTTATTAGAAGCTTTAGAAAAAGTTATTTTTGCTCCTGAACCTATTGAACTAGAAGTAGTACAAGCGATTAAGTTACAAAGTTTGGGCTTAGTTAATTTTCAAGGTCAAAAAGTTGCTATTAGTTGTCGTTTATATCAACAATATTTTCAGCGACATTTCCATGAACTTAAATAAGTATTAATTAATTTCTGGCAGGCCAACATAGGGAATCAAAAAGCTGATTGAATAATGGTTGCAACTCTCAGACCTCTCAAATAATAAGCGCGTTTGCTAGGTCGAGAAACGCTTCTAATGTTTCTACTAACTCAACAATTGCTCAAGGGATTTCAACTAATTCATAAAACCAACGTTCAAAGCGATCGCCTAATGCTTTTAGGGAATAGTCTGCTTCGGCCTGGTGACGACATTGCTTTCTCTCAATCTGATCAATCTGATTAATGGCATCAACTAACTCAGAAATATTATCCGGTTCCACTAAAAATCCCGTCTTTTTATCTTGCACAATTTCTGCTGGTCCACCCCGTTGATAAGCAATTACAGGAACGCCACAAGCTAACGCTTCAATAGCAACATTTCCAAACGCTTCTACCCATCGTGGAGTCATCAACAAAGCCTTACATTGACTCAATTTTTCCTGTAATTCTATGGTATTAAAAAAGCCTTCATATTGATAAGGTGCATCAGGATAATTTTGACGAATGGTTTGCCAGTATTCCTCATCCGTAACCTTACCAAAAATTTTTAGAGGAATATTAACCCTTGTTGCTGCTTCTATAGCATCTTCTAAGGCTTTTTCTGGCGCAATTCTTCCCACCCAAGCTAAATAATGATCAGGAGTATCGCAATAATTATATAAAGATAAATTTAATCCACTACCTAAGACACGACAAATATTATTGAAAGGGAAAGTCTCAGCTTGAGAATGAGTGTAAACTCCGATGGTTTTCGGATATTTTACAGCAACTCGGTTCATAATCTCGTCAAACGCATCCGTTATTGACCCCATACTGATAAAATGAGCAATAGGACAATAGAAAAAAGGAGTAAGATAAAAAGGTAACCAATCAAAGGCAAAATTAACCATTAAATCATAGTCACCTTGGACTTTTCTTGCGTAGTCCCACATATTACCTAAAACAGAATTTTCAGGCAAAAGAATAGGGGTATCTCGATGGTTATTTTGGATCATCTCTTGCCAGTTCCCTGAGATTTCTTGACAAAAAACATTGGGAACTTTTGAACCCTTTGGTCCCACAACCGTTACTTGATGTCCCCGTTGACTCATTTCTTGCGCGAGATTAAGTAGGGTCAATTCAACGCCTCCACCGATTCCTGATCCTAATGGCCCGACAGGGGTTGACAAAAATAACAACTTAAGCATGGGACTTTCAAAAAAACTTGACAACAACGGTTCCATAAATTAGGAGATAGATGTTATCCTGAGAGCTAATTTGCCTATAATCTATCTGTTTTATCATTGTCTCATAGTTGTTCTACTCAATACAGATTCCTGCCTTTTCTATGACTTCTGTAACTCCTCCCAATCTCAACCAACAAACCATAGAACTAGCCCCAAGCTATAACATTCCGATTATTTTGATCCTAATGGCGATCGCCACTTTATTAATACAACCTTGGATTAGTCTGCCCTTGGCATTATTTGGATTGTTTTTACTGCTACAAACGGTTACCATTCGCTTACAATTTACCCCAACCGCTTTAGATATTTATCGATCTGATCAGCGTATTCGTAGTTTCCCATACAGTGAATGGCAAAATTGGGAAATATTTTGGAAACCTATACCAATCTTATTTTATTTTAAAGAAGTTAATAGTATCCACTTTCTCCCCATTATCTTTGATCCCCAAACTCTTCATGCTTGTTTGAAACGATCCTGTAATTTTGATAAAATGAAAGAGAGCGGGTTGAAATAAATACCGATTCAACGATAAACTTTTGGTAAGTTCACTTCCTTTGGTTGAAAAAATAGGCGGAAGGTAAAATATAAAGATTGGGTGATTTTAGACAACATAAAATAACTTATGTTTATTCAATAGTAATCATCCTATAAAAGTAAATTACATGAGTCTGTAAAACTTTATCTTCTAAGCCTCTTAATGACTCAATCAGAATCTAAAATCTTGAACCCTGTCCCTTATTCTAAATCCATGACCTCAGACGTTCCCCAATCTTCTAACCCAAATATCACCCCGAATGTACCTCAAGAGAACACTTCTTTTCAGGATGAACAAGGGTTAGAACCTTTAAATCTTCCTGAGACGCAGGGGGAAAAAAATCAAGTCGTTGACTCATCAGATAAGGACGTATCCGCTAGTGATGAACCATCTAAACCAATGGATTTAGACAATACCATAAAAGAACTGAACCAAGAGGTTGAGCAATTAAAGCAACAGAAACAGGATTTAATCGCTGAAATTGAAGCCTTAGAAACCAAAAAAGCTCAAAAACTGTCAGAAAAAACACAGGCAGTAGAAGAAACTTTAGAAAAAATGGTTATCGAAGGACTTAGAGAACTTCAGCAAAAAAAGCAAACCCTAGAACTATCTGTTGAACAATTAGAACGTCGTCGGGATAGGATTCGTGAAGAAATGAAAACAACCTTCGCCGGAATTTCCCAAGACTTAGCCATTAGGGTACAGGGATTTAAAGATTATCTGGTAGGAAGTTTACAGGATCTCGCTGCGGCCGCTGAACAGTTGGATTTACCAACCCAAGAAAGTTGGGAGCAACCTTCAGAACCCGTAACACCTCCTCCAGTTAGTGGGTCAACCGTTCAATTTGCGCCTCAAGAATTTGCGGAACAAACTCGTAAAATTCAACAAATTCTAGAGCAGTACCGCAGAAATCCTGACTATTATGGACCGCCTTGGCAGTTACGCCGAACCTTTGAACCCATCCACGCAGAAAGAGTGCAAAAATGGTTCTTTTCTCAAGGGGGAAGGGGTACGATCAAGTCTATGGGCAGTCGCTTACAAAACATATTAGTAGCTTCGGCGGTGATTTCCGTTCTCAATGAACTACATGGCGATCGCACTCGTTTTCTAATTTTGGCTAATACCCCAGAAAGACTGGGGGAATGGCGACGAGGACTTCAAGACTGCTTAGGCATTTCTCGGGGTGATTTCGGTCCAGAAAGGGGAATCGTATTATTTGAGTCCCCCGATGCTTTGGTTCAAAAAGCAGAAAGATTAGTAGAGGATAAATTTCTTCCTTTAGTCATCATTGACGAAGCAGAAGAGCAAATAAGCCTTTCACTGCTACAATTTCCGTTGTGGTTAGCTTTTGCTCCAGATCCACAGCAAATGAGCAGTTATCTCTATTGAACCACCAAATCTTTGACCACCTACAATTTTAATTATGACTTATGGCTTTTTTGATTAGCGCATTATTAATTATCATCGGCTATCTACTGGGTTCTATTCCCACAGGATACCTAACCGGATTACATCTCAAAGGGATTGATGTTCGCCAACATGGTTCCGGGTCGACTGGTGCGACGAATATTTTACGCACCATCGGTAAACGAGCTGCTATTTTTGTCTTAGCGGTGGATTTAGCAAAGGCAATGTTAGCTGTTATTTTGGTTAAACTCTGGTTTTTCGTAGCATCTACTGAAATAATTCCTTTAGAGTGGAAACCTTGGTTAGTGATTTTCGCAGCGATCGCTGCTGTATTGGGTCACAGTAAATCTATTTTCCTCAACTTTACTGGCGGAAAATCCGTTGCCTCTAGTTTAGGAGTTTTATTAGTCCTTAACCCCATTGTGGCTTTAGGTACTTTAGGTAGCTTTTTAGGAATGTTAAGCTTATCTCGCATTGTCTCTTTGAGTTCTATTACAGGAGTCATTGCAGTTAATGTTCTTATGTTTGGGTTACATCAGCCTTTACCCTATTGTTTATTTGGGGTAATTGTTGGACTGTATGTTACCTTCCGTCATCGGACTAATATTATCCGTCTTTTACAAGGAACTGAACCTAGACTTGGACAAAAATTACAACAAGAAGGAAGTTGATTATTTCTGACCTTGATATTATCTCGAATACCAGGAGGTAGTTATGATCCTTATCTAACTGCCTCCTAATCTTTTTTAAGCATAAATTATTAAAAGTCTTGTTCGCAAATAAAGGTAAAAGATTGATTCGTAATTGGATGAACAAAAGAAAGTTGATAAGCATGGAGAAAATAACCACAATCTCCAGGAACATTAATTGTGTCGTTCTGCTCTTCAAAACCCGTTTTAGGAATTCCCCCAATAGTATATAAAGGATCACCCAGTAAAGGATAGCCAATAGTAGCTAGATGAATTCTAATTTGATGAGGACGACCGGTTAATATAGTAACTTCTACCAATGTCTTATCGGAATATCTTTCTAAAATATGGCACTCACTATAAGCATATTTTCCATCAGCTTTTGCTCCATAAATATAACCTAAAACGGGATCAGAAATTTTGCCAATGGGATGATCAATATTAAAGTGATCAGGTAGATTATTGTTTCCAATTAAAGTTCGATATACTTTTGTGATTTTATGTTCTCGCATTTGTTGGGTTAACTGAGAACGGGCGATCGCACTTTTTCCCATTACCATTAATCCTGATGTTCCTCTACCTAAACGATGAATAGGAAATACTTTATCTTTAGGGTATTGTTTTTTTAACTGCCATAATAAAGTATGTTCTAAAAATCCTCCTCCTGGTAACACAGGAAGACCAGACGGTTTATTTATAACTAATAAATCATCATCCTCATAAATAATATCAAAATTTAAAGGTACGTCTGGTTCTTTCCAAGGGGTACGATGATAACTTAACCATTGTCCTATTTGTAAAATAGTTTCAGGAGTAACGACTTTCTTATTGAGAAGAACTTGACCCGATATAATTCTTTCTAACCATTGCTGAGAACTAGAATGATGATAGTTCTGAGTATAATACTCTAATACTGTTAATCCAGCATTCTTAGGCTTAATTTGTTCTCGATAAATCCAGCCATTATTCATATTTTTCAATAAAAATAAGGTGAGCAATAATTAATTTATATTGATAAAAATTCCTAAAGTTGCTCACCTCACAGATTGTTTTGAATGATTCATCAACAACCCATCAATTTGTTTTCGGAGGTTTTCTCTTTCTTTTCGGATTATGATGAACTTGAGGAAAACCAAGGGCTTTAACTTGTTGATGTTGACGAACTTCTTCAAGTTCTTTTAGCTCGGTATAATCAACCCAGTGGATACAATCTACAGGACAAGTATCCATTGCTTCTTGGATAGTATCCTCTTCGTCTCCGTCTTGATTGTAAACCCGCGATCGCCCATAATCTGACTCAATATAAAAGGTATTGGGTGCGACATGGGCGCAGTGTTTACAGCCAATACAGGTAATTTCGTCGACGTAAACTCCTTTTTGGCGTAGTTCGCCCCCTAATTCTGGCTCATAACCATTTCTGTCAGGGGCATCTCGAAAAACACCCCCTAGTTCTGGTTCTAACCCAGAGCGATCGGGGGTTGGGGAAAAATCAGTCATTACGCACTCCAGCGTTGGACAACAAGGCGGATAGAACCATCTTCGTTCTTTTGTTGTTGGGCAACTTGGAACCCTTGTTTATTAGACTCATCGAGGATGGTATGCAGTGCATATCCTTGAGTTACTTTTTGCAAAAATCCTTCAACGGATAGGGGTTGCTGCCAATATTGCAAATCAGCAATTAGTTCATATTCGTTACCGTTCCAGCTAAAACCAATGTCATAGTCGTTATCTTGTTCTACTACAACTTCTGCGGTGCGGGTTTGGCCTTTATAGCCTCTAACGGTATGAGGTCCTTCTTTCCAGTCGATACCCATGTCATTGAGAGCTGCTTTGAGGGAGGTCAAGTTACGAATTTGGGTCTTAATATTACTAAAATGTGACATATTCTTGTGGATTTTAAACGTTACAAAGGGTGAAAAAAACAAGGGAGTTGAACCTATTACCAATCGCTGAAAGAGGCTTGATTAGTTGCTTTTGTGGATTGAGTAACGGGTTGATTATAGTATTGAGAAGTCTTTTCATTAGAAAGGACTTTTCCTAGTTGCGCTTCGATCGCTGCTGTTACCTCTTGACAAGAGGAACCCATTATACCTGTCACTGTTTCTTTGACACGGCCATCAGGGTAGATAATGAATTCTAGGGTTTCCATGTTCATGGTTGATTCTAGAATAAAAGTTTATAAGGGTGATAAGGACTGTATTGCTCCAAAAAAGGATTAATTTTGCCCATTTTTCTCAAGATATCAATCTTGATTAACCGTAGCATTATTAATCAAATTTTAGCAAAAGTTAACATTTAATCAGTAGTCTACTTTAAGTTATTGTAAGTTTCCCTTAACCTTTGGAAAAAAGTCAAGGGAGACTTTTTCGCCCTAGTACGAAGTTAACAAAAATATACAAAATGAACAAATTATTCAAGACTGCGAGGATCGAGGGCATCCCGTAACCCATCGCCAAGTAAGTTAAAGCAGAGAACTGTCAAGATAATCATCAAAGCCGGCGGCCAAATTAACCAGGGCTGAAGCACTAGGATAGAAGCATTGGTAGAAACAGACAGCAAATTACCCCAACTTGGGTCAGGTTGTTGAATTCCTAAACCGATTAGACTTAAAACAGATTCAGCGACAATAAAACCAGGAATAGCTAAAGTTGCCGAGATAATAATATAGGTTGCTGTTTGGGGAAGTACATGACGGACAATAATACGCCAAGGCGTTGCCCCCATAGCCTTAGCTGCTTGAACAAACTCTTGTTCTTTGAGGGACAGAACTTGACCACGGATAACCCTAGCCAGTCCTGACCAACTAATAAAAGAAGTAATTAAAACAATCAATAAAAACCGTTGTGCGCTAGTTAAACTGGGGGGAAGGACAGCAGCTAGAGCCACTAATAAATAAATCCCAGGAATGGTCATCAAAACTTCTACCAAGCGCATTAAAAAAGCATCTATCCAGCCCCCAAAATAGCCAGAAATGCCTCCCACTATCATGCCCAAGGGGAAAGAAATAATAATACCCACAATACCGATAAATAAGCTGATTCTTCCGCCAAATAGTAAACGACTGAACTGATCCCGTCCTTGTTCATCCGTTCCCAAAAGATTCAAATGAGCCGGACCGACAGTACCAAAAAGATGACGGTTCATAGGAATACCGGAAAACAATTCTACCTCTTCAAAAGAAGGTGGTAAAGGGAGACGAATTTGCAATAATTGATAGGTATATCCCTTGGCAAATAAGCTAATGGGTGAAGGTTCGTCAAAATTGACGTTTAAACTCCGTTTTCCTGTCTCAAGATCCGTAGGACTTTGAGTCGTAGGATATACATGAGGACTGACAAACTGACCTTCTTGATTTGTAAAATAGATATTTGTCGGGGGAAGAAGCGAGCCATCAGCCTGAGATGAGTATGGGTCGTAAGGTGCGACAAAATCAGCAGCAATTACGGTTACATAGAAAATTATCAGCAATATTGCCCCAAAACGGGCTAAAGGATTCTCTTTAAGTTTTTGCCACCAGTTCATAATTAAAGCTTAATAATTTACCGACAATTATAAACTGAGACTCACCAAAGTATTTGGACAAAAATAAATGTTACTGGTTAAGTTAAGCGGGGGAGCAGGGAGACCGGAGCAGGGAGAGGAGTTAAAGCTTATTTATGTTATTATTTTCTACAATTTATAATGAAGAAGATCAAACTTAATGAAAATCTCTTTAAATAAGAATACAACTCAACCCTTTAATTTTGTTCCCTATTTATTTTTATTACCTGCTTTATTATTACTACTCATTACTGTTTTTATTCCTGCCATTCAAGCATTTTCCTTAAGCTTTACCCAATATAATTATGACATCACTCAATCGCCGGAATGGGTAGGGTTAGAAAATTTCAAAAGATTACTTCAAGATTCAGTATTTTGGTTAACCTTAACTAATACAATTTTATACTTAATTGGAGTTGTTCCTTTATTAGTTATTTTGCCTTTATTGCTAGCTATTTTAGTAAACAATAAACTAAAAGGGATTAGTTGGTTTCGCTTAGCATTTTATGTTCCTGTTGTTATTTCTATGGTTGTTGCTGGAATTGCTTGGAAAGCTTTATATAGTTCTAATGGTTTATTTAACCAAATCTTACAACAATTAGGATTCAGTGAGGGAATTCCTTGGTTAACTAGTCCCCAACTAGCACTATGGAGTGTTATGTTAGTGACCATTTGGAAAGGATTGGGTTATTATATGGTCATTTATTTAGCAGGATTACAGGCTATTCCTGGAGAATTATATGAAGCAGCAGCCATTGATGGCTCGGATGGTTGGCGTAAACATTGGGACATTACAATTCCTTTGATGCGTCCTTATTTATTATTAGTTGCTGTCATTTCTTCTATTGCTGCAACTAAAGTGTTTGAAGAAGTCTATATTATGACTCAAGGAGGTCCTTTAAATCGCTCGAAAACCATTGTATATTATGTTTATGAAAGAGCGTTTGAAGATTTAGATATTAATTATGCTTGTACTATTGGCTTGATTTTATTTTTGATCATTTTAATCCTTTCATTTATTAATCTAAAAATTTCTAAAAATCCAACACTTTAGAGTTAATCTTTTTTCTATTAAGAGAAACTTTCTATTAAATAATCATTTTTTTGTCACAGGAGGAACTGGATCATAACCGCCAGGATGAAACGGATGGCAACGTAAAATTCTTTTTAAACCTAACCAACTACCCTGTACAGCACCAAATTTTTCAATCGCTTCTAAGGTATATTGAGAACAAGTTGGACGAAAACGACAACTAGGAGGAAATAAAGGAGAAATAAAAGTACGATAACCTTTAATAAATAGAATCAGAATTTTTTTCATTAATCCTCGTAAAAAGAAAATTGAGTCGAAGAGAGCCTTTTAATTTATAATAAAATAAGGTAATCATTATCGAATAGGTTTAACCGAAACCATTATCACGGCTTTTTGATAGGGTAAGATAATTCATGCCAACCATCGATATATCGGGAGTACCTCATGCTTACGAGTTAACCTCTCCCTCTACTAACCCGTCAACCCCTGTATTAATTTTTATTCATGGCTGGCTCCTAAGCCGTCAATATTGGCTACCCTTAATCAATAAATTATCCCCCGATTATCCTTGTTTGACCTACGATCTCAAAGGATTCGGAGACTCTCAACCCTTAAATAATTTTTCATTAGAAAAATATAATAGCTCATCTCCCTACACTTTAGAAGCCTATGCTCAAGATTTAATTATTTTACTAGAAAAATTAAACATTCAACGAGGCTGGTTAATTGGCCATTCTCTGGGAGGCAGTATTGCCTTATGGACTGCTGATCTGTGTCCTGAAAAAATACAAGGGGTTGTTTGCTTAAATGCTGGAGGAGGTATTTATTTAAAAGAAGAATTTGAGCGATTTCGTCTCGCTGGACAACAATTAGTTAAATATCGTCCTCCGTGGTTGTGTCGGGTTCCTTTAATCGATATTCTCTTTTCTAGAATGATGGTTGCCAAACCGATTGATCGACAATGGGGTAAGCAACGAGTTATTGATTTAATAAGGGCAAATTCAGAAGCAGCCTTAAGCTCATTATTAGATTCTACAACAGAAAGTGAAGTTCATTTATTACCTCAAATTGTCTCCCGTCTTGCTCAACCAGTTTATTTCTTTTCAGGGGACAAAGATACAGTAATGGAACCCCAATATGTTCGTTATTTGGCCAGTTTTCATGAACTCTTCAAATATCAAGGTCAAAATGTCATTGATGTTCTTAATTGTGGTCATTTGTCTATGGTAGAACATCCCGACTTATTAGGAGAAAAAATGCTGAATATTTTGATGACCCATGAAGTTTAGTAGTGACCAATTAATTAATAATTAATAAATATCATTAGTGGTTTGATTTAATAAAGGTTGACTAATAGGCATCACTAACACTTTGTCCACCCGATTTCCATCCATATCCATCACTTCAAATTTTAAACCTTTCCAATTAAAGCTATCGGCTGCTTTCGGAATTTTACCTAAATAAGTAATCACAAAACCTCCTAAAGTATGGAAGTTACCGTGTTTTTCTCCAGGAATCATATTGAGTCGAAAGACCTTTTTAAACTCATCGACTCCTACCGTTCCATCCATTAGCCAAGAGCCATCCTCTCGACGCACAATAGAAGGAATAATCGTTTGATCAATGCGAGGAATATCACCGACAATCGCTTTTAAAATATCATTAATGGTCACTAATCCTTGAATAATTCCATATTCATCCACCACTAAAGCAATATGATTTCCCGTTTGTTGAAATAATTGTAAGACTTTTAATCCTAGGGTGCTATCAGGAACGAATAAAGGTTGTCCCAAGGATGCCGTTAAATCAAACTGTTGACAAGATAAACAACCAGACAATAAATTAGTGACCTGAACAATACCTAAAACCTCTTCTAAACTGCCTTGACACACAGGAAAACGAGTATGGGTACTATGGACAATTTTATGACGATTAATCTCAGCAGAATCTTCTAAATTTAACCAAACAATTTCAGGCCGAGTTGTCATTAAACTGCTAACTCTGCGATCGCCCAATTGCAAAACCCTTTCTACCATATCCTGTTCGACTTCTTCAAACATTCCTGCTTCTTTTCCCTGTTTCAACATGACTTTAATTTCTTCTTGAGTCACGGGAGGTTCAGTGATAGTCGTAGTAATGCCCAAGAAAGATAAAATAAAGTCTGTAGAAGCCCCTAATAAATTAACGATGGGGGAAACGAAACGAGCAACACATAGTAAAGGAATGGCCATTAAGGTAGCAATTCCTTCAGGATCACTTAAAGCCAAACGTTTAGGAACTAACTCCCCAATGACTAAGGATAAATAAGTTAAACAGAGAACCACAAGGGTGATGGCAATGGCTTCACTGTGAACCATTAAGCCAGGAACACGCTGTAAAATAACCGTCAGATGTGCTGAGAGGTTCGCCCCTCCATACACCCCTGCCAAAATGCCGATCAGGGTAATACCAATTTGTACCGTCGATAAAATCTGGTTAGGGTCATTGGCTAATTCTAGAGCAATTTTTGCTCTGCGATCGCCTTGAAGACTCATTTGTTCTAAACGAATTTTTCGAGAAGAGACTAGGGCTATCTCCGCCAGGGCGAAAATAGCGTTACACAAGACTAACAGAAAGATAACGAGCAGTTCACTTGCGATCGAAACCATAGAAACTTGATCTCAGCTTGAGTTCAAGATAGCTGATCACTTCTAGTATCAACCATTAATCCCCTGAAAAACAGGGTGATCTCTAGTTAAATTTTTATGAAGTCCTGACATTTTTAGGATAAAAATGTAACAATAGATACAGAAAGTATTTCAAAAGTTCTCAATCTTCCCATTAAATTAGGGAGAGATCAGGGAACAGTAATCGGAGGAAAATAAATTATGAAACTGTCATTTCGTGGAATCAGCTATAATCATGACCCTATGACCATAGAAACCAGTAATACAGAGGTTGAAGGAACTTATCGCGGTGTTCATTGGAAAAATCACCCTTATGCGAAGCCTCGTCATGGTCATGGCATCAAACAGATGACCTATCGTGGTGTCCATTATGTACAAAATTAGCTTTTTTACTTTAAGTCTTTTGATGTCGGTTTAACTTAACTTTTTTAGGAACAGTAGATATGAAATTTTCAGAACGTCGTTTTATAGGGGATGAGCAGCCTAATGCTTTAGATATGGGTTATGGAACCGTAATCCAAAGACATCATAGACAAAAATGGAAATACGAATATCCTCGACATATTAGACCTCGTGTTTGCCCTTTATCAACACAAGACACCCTAACTCATTATCCTGTTGAGTCTCAAGCAATAATTAATCAACCATCAGAGGATCAAGTTTGTTCACTTTCTATAAAATCCCCTGAAACATTGAGGGTGAATGAAGTGTCAAAAACTCATTTACAAAATGTTTGTCGAAACTTAGAACGACGGCTGAAAAAAGCACAACTTAAAGGAGATCAATGGTTAATTAGTCTATTAGAGAAAGAATTTCAGGATATGGGTGAATTGTGTATGTATTCCTAGGTTTTTATAGGTATCTCATCGCAACTATAATGAAATTTATATTTAGCTAAATTTCTTTCTAAAATAAGTAGTTCGATGAATAAACAAACATGGAACCCTCAAGAATATCAAGAAAATGCCTCTTTTGTAGCAGAGTTAGGCTCATCGGTGCTAAGCTTACTGAATCCTCAACCAGATGAATCTATACTAGACCTTGGATGTGGAAATGGAACGCTGACCGAGAAAATAGCATCGGTAGCGAGAGAAGTTATTGGCATCGATTCTAGTCCAAGTATGGTACAAGCGACTCAGGAAAAGGGACTTAATGCCGTCGTTATGAGTGCAGACTCGATAACATACAAAAATACCTTTGATGCGGTATTTTCCAATGCTGTGCTTCATTGGATTACAGATTATGATTCTGTCATCAAAGGGGTTTTTGCCTCCCTTAAACCAAAAGGCAGATTTGTTGGGGAATTTGGTGGCTATGGGAATATTGCCACACTCATCAAAGGGATGGAAACTGTGGTTAGCCAAAATAAAAGTATGGGCCAATTCACAAATCCTTGGTTTTTCCCAAAAGCTGACGAATACAAGAATCACTTGGAAAATAATGGGTTTGATGTCATTGATATTTCCTTAATTCCCCGTCCAACCCCACTAAAAACTGGGGTGAAAGAATGGCTCAAGATTTTTGCTAACCATATTGTTTCAGGGATGCCAACAGACATGGAAACGGTTTTTTTGACTCAAACCGAACAATTAGTTAAACCGATTCTCTACACAGAAAAAGACGGGTGGGTAGCTGATTATGTCAGACTCCGATTCCATGCTGTCAAAACACCATAAAAATTCACTTTCTTTTTTAACTAATCATTTCTCGCTTCTTGTCTAGCACTACGCCATGCTTGAATGGTACGACCCAAATTTTGGGTAAATTCTTGCCATCCCCACCAACCACCAGCACGGTGTTCATCCCAAGAAGAGGAAAAAATGCCATAACTTAGTCCTAATACCCCTAACCCAAACAGTCCTAAACTGACGGCACCAACGGCAGCAGTGGGAATATCTAACCAGTCATGACTGACTATCCAATAAAAGACAAAAAATGAAGACATTCCTAGTCCCGTGGGAATACCTGAAAAAATAGCCATGCGTTTAATCATTCTTTTACTAACGCTGTCAGGAATTGCGCTAAGACTGGCATCATTAGAGCGTTTTTTCTGTTTTTCGGGGTTTTTAACCGAGCTTGTGTTAGTTGCTGGAGCTTTTTTTTCTTTCTTCTTTTTTTTCTGACGGGGTTCAAAGGGGATAGAGTTCCGTGAGGAGTTGCCTGCCATAAGTCTTGAATTAAAATAAAAAATAAAAATGTGATCAATAACACACTTTCGTTGATTTTAACTTACTGTAAGGATTAATTGCTATTTTATGGGTGATCAGTGATGGGTAACGAGTCACTGATCACTGGTCACTGTTAACTGTTTACAACTTTATCTATACTCTCTAGACTCAGTGGGACAAAATCGCCATAAATGGTTAATCCTAATAACATCGGTTGTCCTGCTTGGATTAGTTTTCCGGTTAATACACAACTTTCATCTTTTCTAGCGACTGATTCAATGGTGGCACGAATATCTACCGTCGAAAATTGTGGTCGATAGTCCCCTGATTTTTGCTGCACATAGTTCCAAAGAATGTCCCTGATTAGTGCTTGATAGCCTTGATTGCCAGAAAGCTCTTTTAGCTTATCTTTGAGGGTTTTTTCTAAACGGATGCTGGTAACTTCCATTTCGGTGGTTGAAGTACGGGGAAGGGTTTTCATAATTTTTTTCCTCATGAAAAAGTAGACATTTCAGTAATATCAGTGTAGTATGAAAAAGTCTCTTTTAACACGATTGAAAACGTTCATGTTACTTTTTTCTTGTCCCAACTTATTCCTATTCATCCTCGGTGTTTGCCAACGCTGGAAAACTGGGGTAATGGAAGAAAAGGGCCTAGAAATAGAAAGTAAATTCTCGACGAAACAAG
Source organism: Crocosphaera chwakensis CCY0110 (assembly GCF_000169335.1). Lineage (GTDB taxonomy): Bacteria > Cyanobacteriota > Cyanobacteriia > Cyanobacteriales > Microcystaceae > Crocosphaera > Crocosphaera chwakensis. Next base: position 86,342 of record NZ_AAXW01000013.1, on the reverse strand, counting down.
CAACAGTCTTTAATTTTGTAGTAGGAAACCCATCTCACCCAAATTATCCCCTCTCAGGCGATAATCGATTCCAAGAGAGTAGAACATCCCTAACCCTCAAAAGCGGGTGGCGAAGGCAAATCTTCCCTATCCCTAGATAAATACCTAACTCCTCAAGGTTTGTCTAACCCCCGCTTTCCTACCTAGTAGAAAGTGGGGGTTTTGATTAGAAAAACCAAAGTTAATGGGGACGATATTGATCTATTATTGTTGTTCTCTTACTTATCGACTCACATCAATGATTTCTGCCATTTTCAAAGCGACAAAAGACGATGTTAAAACTAACTTATACCCATAATGGATTTTATATTGATCATCTTGAAGTATCCTTAGAAGCTTGGGTGACAACCCGTGTCCTTTTAGCCTTACGATCCGGCACCAGTCTTTGTGTTGAACCGAGTAGTGCTTCTTTTTTAATTTCTTTAGACTTACCTTATGTGAATCAACTATTAGAAGATGTGAACGAATTTACAGGGGAAATTGTAGAACTTAATCGTTGTGATGAAGAAGCAATGGAAGTTGTGTTAGAAGGCACTTGGTTAGGATCAGATGTGGCCAGCGAAGAAGGATTATTTGTCTGTCGTTTAAGCGATCGCTTAGAATCCCTTCTCTATCAAATCTGGCAAGAGTCGCCGGTAAAAATTAATTAATACAGTGTAAGTAGGTCACAAAGATAGTAGCAGCAGTGGGTAAACCAGCCAATTATGTCTTCATTAGTGACTAAATCAATGGCTTCACTGATAGCTTGATTGAGCTAACACAGAACTGAATAAAAAAGCTGGGAACAAAGGAGAAATCCTTGCAGTCAATTTAACTCGGCACCTGTTCAAGCGTTGAGGGGAGGAACTCTTACCATAAGAACCTCCCCCAATTTTTTTCTAGAACATAGGGTGAGACACATCACATTCACCAAGTGATGGTTATTATTGCATCATTGAATCAAATCGATGAAAATTAAGACATGAGTAAAAGCAATCGCAATTAGCTCGGATACGTCAAACTTTTTTAATATCTGATACTAACCATATTATCCTTTCAGAATAACAGATGATCCTTCGCCCAAGAAACCTAGAAACTCCCTGATACTGAATCTTTATTACTCGCAAATTTCTAAAAACAAAGATTTTCCGTCTCTAAATATCTGCTCTTGATCACAAAAATAGGTCATTGAGCAGCTTTTTTTTTGGAGAATGCCTACGATAATTCGTTAAAATCAAAGTCAGAGCAATTATTGCTCACCATCCATCTAGACAAAACAACCGACCAATGGAGATTAAAGCTGTTCAAGCTGGTTATTACGGGGATTCTAATTTTCGCACTCCCCCACCAGATTTAGAATCCTTACTACTCAAAGAGCGTATCATCTATTTAGGGTTACCTCTATTTTCTTCTGATGAAATTAAGCAACAAGTGGGTATTGATGTTACTCAACTGATTATTGCTCAATTACTCTATTTACAGTTTGATAACCCTGATAAACCCATCTTTTTCTACATCAACTCCACCGGAACCTCTTGGTACACAGGTGATGCGATTGGTTTTGAAACCGAAGCCTTTGCCATCTGCGATACCATGAATTATGTTAAACCTCCTATCCATACCATTTGTATCGGCCAAGCGATGGGAACGGCGGCCATGATTCTCTCAGCAGGGACAAAAGGCTGTCGTGCCAGTCTCCCCCATGCTACCATCGTTCTCAATCAAAACCGTTCCGGAGCAAGAGGTCAAGCAACGGATATTCAAATTCGTGCTAAAGAGGTTTTGCATAATAAGCAAACGATGTTACAAATCTTGTCCCAAAATACCGGGCAAACCCCTGAAAAAATCGCTAAAGATATTGATCGCACTTTCTATTTAACCCCCGAAAAAGCTAAAGAATACGGGTTAATTGATCGTGTTTTAGAAAGTACCAAAGAATTACCTAAACCCTTAAATCCTGTTGGTTAATTTACTGTTTACCTTTACTTTGAGTTAAGCTTATGCCTATTGGTGTTCCTAGTGTTCCTTATCGTCTTCCTGGTAGTCAATACGAACGATGGATTGATATCTATACTCGTTTAGGCCAAGAAAGAATTATTTTCCTCGGTCAAGAAGTAACTGATGGTATCGCTAACCGTATTGTTGCTTTACTGTTATATCTTGATTCTGAAGATCCCAGTAAACCTATTTATCTCTACATTAACTCCCCTGGGGGTTCTGTCACTGCAGGTATGGCCATTTATGATACGATGCAGTATATTAAGTCCGAAGTAATTACCATTTGTGTTGGTTTAGCTGCGTCGATGGGGTCATTTTTATTGGCCGCAGGAACCCCCGGAAAGCGTCTGGCCTTACCCCACGCTAGAATTATGATTCACCAACCCATGGGAGGAACCGGAAGACGACAAGCAAGCGATATTGAAATCGAAGCGAACGAAATTTTACGCATTCGTTCCCAGTTAAATCAACTGTTAGCTAATCAGTGTGGACAAACTCTCGAAAAGATTGAAAAAGATACCGACCGAGATTATTTTATGTCTGCTGAAGAAGCAAAAGAATATGGCCTGATTGATAAGGTAATTGAAGAAAGAAGTCTTTAATTATTTCAACCACTTGGTAACGGTTGTATTGATACTATCCCCCATGATCTTATTGAGGTTATGGGGGTACTTTATTCGCTTAAGATACATTAGAAAAAGACTCGTTTTTTATCCTCATTTTTTGTCTGACTTATCAAAAACAATCTTAACTTTAATAAGCTAAAAGTTTGACCTAAGTTAAGCGGTAATAAGGAAATTCCTTCTAACCGAGATTGTACCCAACCATCACCCCATAACCATTCGTGATAACCATCGATTCCTTGCTTTAAAATCATCCGTAAACAGTTATCATCAGCAATCTCTACATGATGTTCAATAGTAACTAATCCGAGTTTACTACTAAACTTTGAACCGGTAATTAACTTATCAGGAACATCAGAGGATAATGTCTGAGGAATTAACCATTTTTTTAAATGATTACTATTTAATAAACTATCCCGAATCAGATCATGATCTCCAGGAACCGCAATACGTAATTGACTTTGTTGAAAGTTGCCTAACATTTTATTATTTAAACGGGTTTAGTACAATTAACTATTCTCTCTTAATCTAGTATAAACTGTTCACATACCATACGTTAAGATGAGATACACAGAGAATGAAAGCTGATAAAAAAGTCCGTAAAGCAAGATCAAGGTCTTCTAATTCTCAAGGAGTTTTTACAATCAACAGGCATTTTATATTGTAGGTAATTAGTTGAAAGTTTTGGCAACAAGCTAGTCCCATTGGTGTCGTCGGACTTCATTAAGGATTTCTTGAGCCTCTTTGAGTGAAATGTCATAGCGATCTCGAAGCGCACCGCTAGACTTCGTTCCTCTTCGAGTCCGCGGTGCGCTCAAAAGTTGGGGAATGAGATGACAGTCACGATTAGGATCTAGATCAAGTTTTTGTGAATAAGGAGGCAGGGCAACATGACACAAAAAAGGCGAAGGTTTGGCTTCTAGTTGAGGCGGTTCAAGATTTTCAACCTCTCGTAAATTGAGAAAAAATAGTAAAGCACCGCTAAGGTTAGCATCACTCAAGTTGGCACCACTAAGTAAAGCACAGTTGATATCAGCATTACTAAGGTTAGCATATCTCAGGTCGGCACCACTGAGATTCGTATATCTGAGACTCGCACTATTGAGATTGGCATATGTGAAGTCGGTATCGCTGAGGTCGGCACCGCTAAGGTCAGCACCACTGAGATTCGCATATCTGAGGTTAGCATATCTAAGATTAGCACCGCTAAGGTTAGCACAGTTAAGGTCAGCACCACTAAGGTCAGCTTTACTAAGATTGCTATCTTTGAGGTCGGCACAGTTAAGATCAGCACCGCTAAGGTCGGCTATCTCTGCATCCCTGGAGGCAAAGCGGAGATTAAGTAACACGAAGAGTCCAGCCACACCTGTTGCGATTATCCCAAGATTACCGATGGGAGATTCTCCCTGTTGGTGAGCAAGAGTGCCTCTTTCATTATGGGATAAACGATCATCATCTAGCTCAAGTCTATGATCCCAGATTAGCTTAATCCCCCACACCATCGAGAGTAAGACTGGAGTAGCGATCGCGCCCATTACTAACAACTTATTGTTCTTTATCGTTGCTCCCCACCACTTGAATCGTGTCCACATTCTTAAAACTACCTCAATTATTAATTAATAATGAAACTATTGTTGTCCCAAGCCACACCAATTATGGCTGAAAATTCCTCAATCTTAAAGCATTTGAAACCACGGAAACGGAACTAAAGGCCATGGCTGCACCGGCAATCATCGGGTTTAATAAGACACCAAAGAAAGGATATAAAATACCAGCAGCAATAGGAATTCCTAACGTATTATAAATAAAGGCAAAAAAGAGATTTTGACGAATATTTTTCATGGTAGCACGACTCAATTCTATGGCGGTTACAATACCTTGTAAATCCCCTGAAATGAGGGTAATATCACTGGCAGACATAGCTACATCTGTACCCGTACCGATCGCCATTCCTACATCTGCTTGAGCAAGTGCGGGTGCGTCGTTGATACCATCGCCTACCATAGCGACGATTTTACCTTGAGATTGCTGAATTCCTTTCACTTTATCCGCTTTTTCATCAGGACGTACCTCTGCAAAGACATGGAATATTCCCACTTCATCAGCGATCGCTTGAGCGGTTTGTTGATTATCTCCTGTCAACATGATCACTTCTAATCCCAATTTTTTGAGCTTTTTAACCGCTTCAACAGAGGAAGGTTTTACCGCATCAGCAATAGCAAATAAGCCTTTTATTTCCCCATTAATGGCGAGCCAGGGAGTTGTTTTTGCCTGACTTTCCCATTCGTTTGCTTGAAACATTAAATCATTAGTATTAATCCCTAATTGTTCCATCCATTTCTGCGTTCCGATTTGTACTAAGTTTCCGTTTATTTTTCCTTGTACTCCTTGTCCTCCCATTGCTTCAAAATGCTCCACTTTCGGTAAGTTATTAGAAACTCCTTGATGCTTAGCATAATTAACAATTGCTTCAGCTAAAGGATGCTCAGAATTATGTTCAATAGCTGCTGCTATTTCTAAGATATTAAGCTCATTATTATCAGCAATTCCATCAACGGTAATATAATCAGTAACAGTCGGTTGACCTTGGGTTAAAGTTCCTGTTTTATCTAATACAATGGCTTTAATTTTATGTGCCAATTCTAAACTATCGGCTCCTTTAATTAAAATACCATTTTCTGCGCCTTTACCCGTTCCTACCATGATAGATGTGGGAGTTGCTAACCCCAAAGCACAGGGACAAGCAATAATTAAAACGCTTACGGTTGCTACCATTGCTAAAGATAAATTTTTAGCAAAAATGAACCAACAAATAAAGGTAATAACAGCAATACTCATCACTCCGGGAACAAACCAAGCAGTTACTTGATCCGCTATTTTCTGAATCGGGGCTTTGCTATTTTGTGCTTCTTCTACTAATTGAATAATCTGGGATAATGTTGTATCTTTGCCTACTTTTTTGGCTTCAAATTTAAAGCTTCCTGTCTTATTAATGGTTGCGCCGATGACCTCATCTGCTACTTGTTTTTCAACGGGAATAGATTCCCCTGTAATCATCGATTCGTCTAAGGTAGATTGTCCTTCAATAATCACGCCATCTACCGGTATTTTTTCCCCTGGACGCACTAAAATAATATCATCAATCACTACATCTTCTACAGCAATATCTATAGTTTCCCCTTGACGAATCACTCTTGCTGTTTTTGCTTGTAATCCCATCAAGTTACGAATCGCTTCTGATGTTTTCCCCCTGGCTCTATTTTCTAATAATCTACCTAGTAGAATTAAGGTAATAATAACAACAGCAGCTTCATAATAAACATCAGCATTTAAGCCTTGAGAGATGAAAAAACTAGGAAAAAAAGTGGCAAACAAAGAGTATAAAAAGGCTGCACCAGTTCCCAAAGCAACCAAAGTATTCATGTCAGACGTGCCACGTTTTAAAGCTTTGATCGCTCCTGTATAAAATCCTTTTCCACACCAAAAAATGACAGGAATACTTAAAATCAACTGTAACCAAGCATTATGTAACCAATGAGGAATAAACGGGATAGATAACCCTGTCATCATGGGTAATGATCCAAAAATTAAGATCAAACTAACAACAGCACCCACAATTACTTTTTGTGTTAATTCTTTTTGTTTAGTTTCCCTTTTTTGTTGTTCAATATCGTTCGATTGATTATTTTTGTTATTCTCTACAATATAAGCTTTGTACCCTGCTTTACTCACAGCAGCTTGAATGGTTTCTAAATCAGTAGTTTTAGTATCGTATTTAACAGTTCCCCTTTCTAAGGCAAAATTAACACTACATTCTACTACCCCAGAAACTTTATTGATTGCTGTCTCAATGGTACTCGCACAAGCAGCACATCCCATTCCTTCTAATTGTAAAGTTTCTTGTGTCAAATCTGTATTTTTATGAGAAGATTTACCGTGTAGGGAAGTTTTCATTTTGTTTGTCTTTCGTAGCTTTTTCTTATGATATAACATCCTTTTTTGTCTGAAGAGTCAAGCATCATTACCTCCCAAATCTAAAGCATTCCTAAAATATCAGGGGGGTTTCTGAAGTCTTACCTATAATTGCCACCAAACACCTTTTTTTTGAACAATGAAAATAGTAAATAAATTAGAGATTATCGCTGTTGTTACCTTTCTATCTTTAGCATTTTGTAATCAATCGGCATTCAGTAAAAATAATGGCATAAATCAGCTAGAAAATGTAAAAAATCCCCAACTCAAAACTATCCTAACTAAAATAGATACAAAGAATACCTCATCGGTTTCTTCTGATAAACTCCTCACTGTTAACAATTCATTAACATCTATTCCCATTCCAGAACCTTTAGGAATATTATGTATTTTAGGTATGGCAGGGGTTACTAGCTTTTTGAAGTTAAAAATAGCGAAAGTTAAGTGCGAAAAGCAATCAGAAGAAAAACCAAAGCCTGAGACAACCAATTTTCCTGAAAAATCAAAACAAGTAGCAGAATTTTGAGGGTTTATCGTTTAATTCTTGGGTAAGAAGTCTTGATAATTACGTTTTCTATGCTACTTCTTCCCATCTACTCTTTGGCTAAAAAAGCATGAGGATATTCTCTCCACTCGACAAAGTCTCTATTTATAGCTTTTAATTCTTGTTGTGTGACTCAAGATTATATAATTGTTAAGGTAAAAATTTTGGGGACGACAAGAGGAGATTAATAGAGTGAGTGGGAGTAACAGGATCAGAAACGAAGAAGAAACACCAATTCATATTAGTTCTCAAGATATATCTTGGCCATTTTGGCCGGTGGTTCCTCTTTACCCCTATAGTCAACGTCGCACTCTTCTTAAAGAAGTCGTCAAAGATACCATTTGGACCTTTGAGCAATGTCAAGGAATATTTTATGTAGTTGTTCCCATTCGTATGACGGTGGTGAAACTTGCTAAGGGTGGACTTTTGGTTTATGCGCCGGTTGCACCCACCCGTGAATGTATCCGTCTGGTTAATGAGTTAGTGGTGACTCATGGAGAGGTTAAATATATCATATTACCCACAGTTTCTGGCATTGAACATAAAGTATTTGTCGGTCCATTTGCGAGATGTTTCCCAAAAGCACAAGTTTTTGTATCTCCTGATCAATGGAGTTTTCCCCTTAATCTTCCTTTGAGTTGGTTGGGGTTACCTCAAAAGCGAACCCAAAAATTACCCTTAGAAAGTCATAAAACTCCCTTTGCTGATGAATTTGATTATGCTATTTTAGGTCCGTTGGATTTGGGTTTAGGGATATTTGAAGAAGTGGCTTTTTATCATAAGCGATCGCACACTTTGTTATTAACGGATTCTATTATTTCTATTCCTGCAACTCCCCCCGACATTGTGCAACTCGATCCTTATCCTTTATTATTTCATGCTAGGGATAATGCTTTAGAAACCATAGAAGATACACTACAAAACCGCATTAAAGGATGGCAAAGAATTGTTTTATTTGCACTCTATTTTCGTCCTAATGCTTTAAGAACAGTTAACTGGGGTCAAGTTTTGAAAGAGTCTTTAAAGTCCCCTGAGCGGTCTAAAAAAGCTTATTTCGGACTCTTTCCCTTTGAATGGGATGATAGCTGGAAATTATCCTTTGAAAAACTTCATCGCCATCCTTTGTTCGTCGCACCTATTTTACAAGGAGTTATTTTGAACCGTAACCCATTAGACGTTTTAAGCTGGGTGGATGGAGTTTCAAAATGGAGATTTGAGCGGATTATTTCTGCTCATTTTCATGTACCAATTTTAGCCCACCCTGAACAATTTAGACAAGCTTTTGATTGTTTACGTCATCCTCAGTATAACTTAGGAAATAAAGATTTTGAACTAATACAAAATATCGATCAAAGCTTAACCAAAATTGGTGTTGTTCCCCCTTCTAAATTGTAACTTATTTTTTATTGACCATTTAATCTCTGTCTGTTCTAACCCATTGTGACTCAGGACGAACTAAAAAAGCAAAATAAATAGGTATTTTCCATAATAAGTAAAAAGGAATAGTTAATAAAGCAAAACCAGGAATTTCTTTACGTCCAAATTTAGCCCAACCCATTAATATTCCTGAGATTAAACAAAGTCCCCCTACCCCTAAAATTATACTCGGTAGCCAAGAACCACCAAATAAACCTGCTGTAATAGTAATCATAATTCCCCCTATTAACAACATAACTAACAGAGATAAGGGTGGAACACTTAATTCTAATGCTAAAGCTAATAAATCAAAACGTCTTTGAACAATTGAGCCTTTTAAGAGTCGAGGAACTTGGTTTAAAATAGTTTGAATATGACCATGTTCCCAGCGAGTTCTTTGCGTTTTTGCTGCTGAACTTTGTTGTGGAAGAATGCCAGTGACTTGAGCATCTGGACAAAAAATAGGAGAATATCCACATAAAGCTAAATCAACTCCTAACTGCATATCTTCAACGATATTACCACTAGCTAACGAAATTTTTTCTAAAGCTTGCCAAGGAAATGCCATTCCTGTTCCTGCTAATAAACAGGGAAGTCCCAGTCGAGACAAGCCTGTTGAACGCACTTGGTTTTTAACTAAAAAAGCTAAAGCAGAAATTAAATCTTTGGGACTGGGATTTTCTGGTTTTTCTAATAAGTATAAAGCTTGTACAGGTTTTTGAGTAATAGAAGATTTATGAACCAATTTTTTAATGGTGTCAGGGGTAATATAACAATCAGCATCAATTAAGACTATAATATTCGGGGACTGATTTTTGAGATAATTTAGTCCATAATCAAGGGCATAACCTTTTCCTCTGTTTTCATCATCTTGACGTTCTAAAACTGTTACTTTATATTGTCGGGCGATCGCAGCAGTTTGATCGCTACAATTATCAGCAACTACAATAATTTGCTCAGGTGACTTTACTTGAGGTAATAAAGAGTTTAAAGTCGTTTTAATGATAATTTCTTCGTTATGAGCAGGAATTAAAATTTTAAAGTCAGGATTATCTTCAAATGTTATTTCTGATGTTTTAACTGAAGGAAATAAAGACATTAAGCATTCTATAAATAGGACTATACAAGGAATAAAAACAAGACAAGTAATGCTCAATAATCCGAAATCAATGATAATTGTCATGAAGTTAGTTTTTTACTTAATGAATAGACTGAAATAATAATTTCAGTTTTTGTGCTTCCTGGGCAATATTATGGTTTTCTTTTACCATTTTACCTCCAATTTTACCCATGTTTTCTAATTCAGAAATTGGAGTATCTAAAACGGTTTTCATGGTACTAACTAAGGCTTCAACGGAACCAGCAGGAACCAACCAACCTGATTCTCCAGGAATAACTAATTCAGGAATTCCAGCAATATAAGTGCTAATGACAGGACGACCTAATGCTAAACTCTCCATGATAACGACTGGTAAACCTTCAGCAAAACTCGGTAACACCATTGCCTGAGATTGTAAGATATAATCAGCTACTTGTGTCTGAGTTGCCCATCCTGTAATTTCGACTACATCTTGCAAATTCCAGCGTTGTATCGCTTCTTCAATCGGTTGTTTTAACTCTCCATCTCCTATTAAAATTAACTTGAATTGATATCCTTGCACTACCAATTTACTAACAGCTTCTATTAATAAATATTGACCTTTTTGTTCACTTAGACGACCGACAGAAACCAAACAAGGTTTTTCAGGAATGGGTCGATAAGGAAGAGAAAAAAAAGCTTCGTCAACCCCACAATGAATAATCTTTATTTTATCCCAATCTTTAAAGTCACACCACCGATAAAGTTGACTTTTTCCATAAGAACTAATGGCAACAACAAAAGCTGCTCTTTTTATTTTTTCAGGTAAAGCGATCGCTTTCACTTTATCAAACTCCTCTGGCCCGTGAACGGTAAAGCTATAAGCTGCTCCTCCTAAAATATGATGGAGTAATAAAACTGTTGTAGAATTAGTCCCAAAATGAGCATGAAAATGAGTAATCTCTAAATGAGAAAATCGATCTAATAATACACAAGCCTCTGCTAAATAAGCAAAGTTTAGCATTAGTCCTCTATCGGAATTTAAACCTATTTTAAAAGTTATTTTAAAAGCATTTAACCAACGTTTAGGTCTACTCAAGGCTAGCTTAATAAAACTAATTAATAAGCCTAAAAATCCTACATCTAAAATGATATTTGTTTGAGCTAATTCTTCTTGATCAGCCTCATCAACTAAGGGGTCTTGGCAAGAACGAATAGAAAACCTTGTAATCGGAAGTCCTAGTGCTTCTAATGCCAGTATTTCTCGACGTATAAAGCTATGACTTATTTTTGGATACTGATTAATTAAATAGGCAATTCTCATTTATTTTTTCCTAAGATTTAGCCCGATTACTAAACTATATATACATAGAATACATGAAAACTTATCTTCTTAAATAAGATAATTAGATGAATAAGTATTTACGTTGAAATTTAGTCAACAGAAATGCGTGGCTTGTCTCCTTTTGGTTTATAATACAACTTATAGCTTATGGGTAAAAAATCTGTGCGTCTACAGCCCAAAGCCTAAAAAAGCTTTATCCTACAAACATAGTCGATGAACCATCACCCCGAAGAGACATCACCACAACTTTCTGAAGAACAAGCTCAAGAATTAATGCGATCGCTTCTCCACAAAGAAGGAACCTGGGTCGACTGGGGGAAAACCTGTCAACAGCTACAAAAAGCAGGTTATAACAGTCAAACCCTCTTTGAAAAAACGGGGTTTCAAGCCAGCCAGCAAAATTTAATTATCGTTGCTGCCCAAGTGTACGAGAGTTTAGTTAATACTGAAGTATCCGAAGACTTGTTAAGTTACTATCGTGGGCCGAAAAGCGATGTACTCTATGAACTGCGGATCTTAAACCAAAATCAACGGGCGATCGTGGCACAATTAGCTAAGGATAAAACCTTAGATCACATCGAAACCAGAGAAACCGCTAAAACCTTTCAAACGTTCTCCCTAATGCCTCAACTTCCCCCTGGGTTTACCCTTCATCCTGGGGATGCTATGGCTTATCAAGCTTGGAAGCAAGCAAAGCAAAAAAAAGACCTTCAAGCAAGAACTCGTTTGATTGCTAAAGGGTTAAAATACGCCGTTTCTACCACAGCTAGAGAAGCGATCGAAAGGTTGCTCAGTGACTTCACAGTTACTCCTGAACGCAGCGCACCTTTAATGCCTCTTTATCGTGTCCAAAACCAAGAAGAGATATCGAGGATCGTTCCCTTGGCTGGAACCCTTCCCTTAAGCAAAAATGAGGTGTTGGGAGTCAAAAAACTAGAGATTGTTAGCCCCTTTAATTATGTTACCTGTAATCATACCGAGTCTGTGGTTCCCTTACCCAGTTGGCAAGCTGTCTTAACGGCAGTTGATCCAGTGGCTATTTTATGTCAAAGCGATCGCTTACCTCAATCTTTAACTGGAAAACCAGAGCAAGTATTAGTCTTAATTGATCGTAGTCAAACTAACTGGGACGATCAGAGTTATTTTTTGATCGAGGAAGCAGAGGAATTAACTTTTAAATGGTTTGCTGAACAACCAGCTATTTCCTTATTAGGTAAAGTGATTATTATTTTAAGACCTAAAAAGATTTTTGATGAAAATAATTTGTTAGAACCGTGGCAAATGGACGATTAATTGATCGGGGCAAAATAGCCCCTTTTTTACACCCCGTTGCCTTTTGCTTATTCTCCTATTTTCATTAGCTAGTTTTATCGAAGGTACAAGATATGAGTTTGAACTTTATTTAATCAGGGGCCAAAGATTTAAGCATATCAGTCATATTTTGAAGAATATCACCGCGTTGTTGTTGTTCGATGGGTCGTCGGTTGGGAATGTTAGGACGTTCAAAATAGCGTTGTATTCCTTCTCTGACTTGTTGAGCGATCAAAGTTTGTAATTCTTCTTTTGCCCGTCGTCTTTGATAATCTGCTCCTTCGTGGGTGGTAGCATAAAGGGGGGGTAAACGGTTGAGAGCATAAGCAGCAATATCGCCAATATCAAGGTGACAAGATTCTTTAGACTCTTGTTCAGCGACTTGATTAATAGCCTCATTCAAGACTAATTCTTCCATAACATTAATAAACTGTTTTCTTGCCACGGCTTTAACTTCTCCAGTTAATAAAGCCCCCATGAGGCGATCTAATGCCATATATTCTTCCATGGGTAAGTCTGTAGCAGATTCACAGATCCGTCCGACTTCTTCTTCCATTATGGGTGTCAAATAGCCATCTTGTAATGCGTTTTCGACAATTTTTTGAATGCTCATAGGATTTATTTTTTGCTGACAGGTGGAGCAATCTTTGAATACGAGTTATTCTTAAGATTACCCAGAATTGAATTAAAAGTTTCAAAACTATAAAATTAATCTTATTTTTGACACCAATAAGAAGTAATTTTATCTAGCTAAGAAGTGGGTTTAATATAAATAAGAGCGTGTCGCCAAATTAATAGGGATTGATTAGACTCATCACTAAGACAAAGACATTGGGAATCTTGCCATAAAACTTGCCCTGTAATGGTTTCTGCCGTAGCAAGTTGAATAACAACTTTTTGTTTATCTTTAATATATTTTTGAATTTGTCGAACACTGGGCAACCCCGTATCAAATTCGCTCATGAGTTTTAGACATAATATAGATAGCGATTATTATTATAATCGGCGATCGCTTGCTGTTCTCTGTAAGTTAATTGATAATTGTTTATATAACCCTCCCTCAAGTCATTATGGAATTTACTAAATATCAAGGTCTAGGTAATGATTTTATTTTAGTGGACAATCGCCACAATGCTATCCCTTTGTTATCCTCAAAAGAAGCGATTAAGTTATGCGATCGTCATTTTGGTATTGGGGCCGATGGGGTGATTTTTGCCTTACCTGGAGACGAAAATACTGATTACACTATGCGGATTTTTAATTCTGATGGTTCAGAACCGCAAATGTGTGGTAACGGTATTCGGTGTTTGGCTCGTTTCTTGGCTAAATTAGAAGGAATTGAAACTGTAGGTAAATCCTACCGTATTCAAACCCTAGCTGGTATCATGATCCCTCGTTTAGAAGAGGATGGACAAGTTAAGGTAGATATGGGAAACCCGTTTTTATTGGCCAAAGAGATTCCTACCACCTTGACCAAAGGAGAAGAAAAGGTCGTTAATCAATTTTTAGAAGTAGGGGGTCAGTCTTGGTCAGTGACTTGTGTCAGTATGGGTAATCCTCACTGTATTACCTTTGTGGATAATGTGGCGACGATTCCTTTAGAAACCATTGGCCCGATGTTTGAACATCATGCAGTGTTTCCAGAACGGACGAATACGGAGTTTATTGAGGTGGTTCGGTCTGATTACCTGAAAATGCGGGTATGGGAACGAGGCGCAGGAATTACGTTGGCCTGTGGAACCGGTGCTTGTGCGTCTGTGGTAGCAGGGGTTTTGACAGGAAATTGCGATCGCCTGTGTACGGTGGAGTTACCGGGGGGATGTTTAACCATTGAATGGTCCGAACAAGATAACCGACTCTATATGACAGGTCCTGCTGAAGCGGTGTTTACAGGGGTTATGCGAACTACCCCAACTAATTGCAAGGAATAAGGTTTTCCTCCAGAAGACTTATAATTAACGTATGCAATTCCAATGGAATCCAGACAAAGCAAGGTCTAACTTACAAAAGCACGATGTCTCATTTGAAGAGGGTGTCACTGTTTTCGGTGATCCTTTAGCCATTACCATTTCTGATCCTGATCACTCAGTCGGAGAATGTCGTCTTTTGACCATTGGAGTTTCTCGTACTCGAAAGTTATTGGTGGTTTCTCATACTGAAAGAAATAACTAAATTCGGATAATCAGCGCACGTTTAGCTACCTCAAAGGAGAGAAAAAAGTATGAATCAGAATATTGAATCAACAAACTCCGATGAAATGCGCCCTGAATATGATTTTTCAGGAGTTGTTCGAGGCAAATATTATGAAGCTTATACCCAGTCTAGTAATGTGGTTATTCTCGATCCCGATGTTGCAGAGGTTTTTCCAGATTCAGCTTCGGTAAATGAAGCTTTGCGAATGTTGGCTAAAGTTGCCAAGTCAGTTAAAAGGTAAAATTTCAATAAGCCTCTTGCAAAAGTTTTTCGTGATACAGTAGGAGGCTTTATTATTGTTGCCAAGAGTGAGCAGCAAAACGTAATAAAACGGATTGAATCGTAATATCTCGTTTGTCTATTAATTACCAGTACGATCGCTGATCTTGTAGGTTGGGTAGAGGAACGAAACCCAACAAAACAATATAAGAAATTACTCCGTCTTGAAGTTGAAACGTTTCCTTGATATTTGCGATCGCATCGACGGCTAAAGTTATAATCTTTTTTGCACTTAATTTAACTATTAGGTAATACTCATATCTTGCACCTTCGATAAAATCAGCTAGTGAGGATAGGCAAAAGGCAAGAGGCAAGAGGCAAAAGTATTTTATTTTAAGGCTAACTGCTTGAGAATTGACTGTCTTCTTTTTAGCTATTAAGTTATCTTGTACTGGTGTAAGATGTCAGTAATAGTTGCGATTTCTCATAAAAAATACTATTAATTTCTTCTTTTTCTTCTGGATGTATCCTTATTTTTGATTATATTTCTTTTTTATCGCCATTAAGATGTTTAATAATTAATAGATTATTTTTTTCTTCTGACCAATCGTAACCGACAATATCTTGCCAGACAATTGCAGAAAAATAGCAAATACCTTTACTTCTAATTTCTAGTTTATTCCAGCTAGTTACATAGAAGTTAATCATTATGGACAGAAGAAGGAAAAGTTGACAAATAGAATATAAATAGGGATTGATTTGTGTTCCAAATATTTCTGGTGCAAAGGCTGATTCAGATCCTTGAAAGAAAACAAGTACATATTTATAAATCACCCATAAATAGATCAATGTTAATGGAATGGTGAAATAAAGTTTTCTTTGTATGCAACAAGAAGTAAATAATAATTCACCTAAGTTATTTTTATATTTTATATTTGAAAACAAAGTCAACCAAGATATTATTCCCATGCTTAAATAAATGGATATGAAGGTATATTGCTCTGGATAATTGGATAGAAAATAATCAATTAAAACGAAAGGTAATAAGTAACCAATAAGCAGAAAAACATTTTTAAAACCAAATGTTTTGTTAAAAATTGCCTGATAGAATTTAGGAATTAGGGTATAACCCCAGACAAGATAAAAAGTTAAACCAGACGTATATAAAACTATTGAAATTGATGAAGAAACACTCATAATTTTAAGAAAATAATTACAATATCATAAAAAATAAAATTGAATGATTTGTAACTTAACGTGAATTCGCGATAAGCTCAAAGGCTAACAATAGAATACCCATTATTTCCTTGTATATGATCTAACTCCGACCTCCGAACTCCTAACCCCGAACTCAAATCACTAAGGACGATGATAGTTTCCCCAAAGGGCCGCCGCTTGACCACTACTGCCTTTTGTAGCTGAATTATCGTCATTCCCCAACCAAACCCCTGTAGCTAAATTATTACGGGGAATATAGCCGATAAACCAAAGGTCTACCGCGCGATCGGTGGTGCCAGTTTTTCCTGCTTCCCCTAACCCAACACTGGCAGCGCGTCCGGTTCCGTTACTGATAACACCTCGCAACATACTGGTCATGGTTTGGGCAACTTGGGGAGAGATGGCCTGTTGTCTAGCACTATTATCGGTCTGAAAATTATAAATTTCTCGACAGGTGCGCCAGTCCTCATTATTAGTACAGTCCCCCCCGTCTAAAATGCGACGAATGGCATGGGGACGCTGCCATAAACCGTCGTTAGCCACCGCAGCATAGGCCCCCGTCATTTCTAAAACACTGACCTCACTCTGCCCTAAAACTAGCCCTGGAACGGCTTGTAATTCCGATTGAATTCCTAACCGTTGGGCAACATCGACCACACGGTTTAACCCGGCTTCTCTGGCTACTTGTAAGGCGATGGTATTCTCCGACTGTGCCATCCCTCCATACATATCCGTTGCCCCACTACTGCGTTCACAGGGTTTATAGGCTTGGCCTTGCCATCTAATGCCACCGCAACTATAGGATTTTCCGGGAGAAATTCCTTTTTCTAGGGCCGCAGCGTAGGCAAACAGTTTAAAGGTTGATCCGGGTTGTCGTTTGGCTTGGGTGACACGGTTAAACTGACTTTGTTTGTAGTCTGTACCTCCCACAAGGGCTAATATCTCCCCGGTACGAGTATCTAACGTCACCATGGCCCCGTTAGAAAAGCCGTAGGTTGCCCCTTGGGTTTTAACCGCTTCTTGTAACTTTTTTTCGGCTAATGCTTGTCTGTTTAAATCGAGTCCAGTTTCTACAATAAAGTTACCCTCTTTAGCAATTTCTGTCCCTAATAATTGGCGTAACTCTTGGAAAACATGGGCGTAGAAATAGGGCGCTTTACTGTTGGCTAAAGCTTTTCTGGCTTCGGGACTGATGTTAATACGCGATCGCCTGGCCCGGGCTGCTTCTTCAGGGGAGATCATTCTCAAGGTTGCCATGCGATCAATGACCCGATTTCTCAACTGTACCGAAGTGTCATAATCTTGTACGGGGTTATATAAGTTCGGGGCTGGTAACATCGCCACTAAGGTTGCTGCTTGGGCAATATCAAGTTCAGTGGCCGACTTATCAAAATAGAATTGAGCCGCATCTTCAAACCCATAGTTACCGACACCTAAATAAACACGGTTAAGGTAAGTTTTGAGCAGAAAATCTTTACTATAAACCGCTTCTAATTTTAAAGCGACAATAATCTCTCTGATTTTACGTTGTGCGGTGTTTTCCCGTCCCACTTCTGGGAATAAACTACGGGCGAGTTGTTGAGTGAGGGTACTGGCCCCTTGACGAATACCATCATCTTTAAAATTGACTATTACCGCCCTTAAAATTCCGTAAGGATCAACGCCAAAATGCCAGTAGAAGCGACTATCTTCGGAAGCGATGACAGCTTTACTCAAATGAGGAGAAAAGTCCTTTAGACGCTCAATTTCATGGTGAGGATCGTCACTAAGAGGACTGAGAGGAGTTTCTCTATCCCTAGCGTAAACGACAACTGGGCCACTCACTCCAGAAGGTAAGGGATGGACGTTAACTTTGCTAGTTTCCCACAATAACCAGGCAATTAATAGGGTAATCAGTGATCCGGTGCCATAAAAACTGTACTGTAGCCACTGCATCCATTTTGGGGGTGGATTATGGTAGGTTAACGTAGCAATATCATTTAATTCGGGGGGGCCAAACGTAATAGTGTCTCCATGACGGAGGGATAAATTTTTAACCCGTCGTTTTCCTAGATAGATCCCATTGGTAGAATTTTCATCTTTGATAATGAAGTGACGAGGGTTTTTTTGATCTCGATGCAAAGAACAATGGACTTGACTAACAATGGGGTTAAGTATTTTGATGTCTGTGTGTCTCGAACTCCGACCCATTATGTAGCGATCGCCAATCAAAGCATAGGTGATTACTTTATCTTTTGGGCTTTCTTTGACCCTTATTTCTGGGATTTTTACCCCTTTTTTTAATACTTTTGTTTTGGGGTTTGATTTAACCAAGTTTTGGACGGCTTGGGTTAATACTTGGCTGAGGGGTTGCTGTTGACTCATGTTGAGATATAGCGATCGCTGTTTGGGTATTCTAGCTTACCTATTATAGTGACGATGATCCCTATTGTGAGTGTTTCCACAGCCATTCTCATTTTAAAGAATAGTATGTATCGTTTTATCCAAGGATTAGATAATACCTTATTTTTTAGTAATCTTTTTAATATATATAGACTCCTAAAATTTTTTTCATGAGATAGTATTAAAAGTTGATATCTTATGTAAAAGTTGATATCTTTTAAGTTAAGAGTAATCTTGCCTCATCGAAACAATAAGAGGGGTTTGATAACTTGATTGGTTATGAGAATATACTCGACTCATCCACAATAAATCCTACACCTTGTTTTAGGAAGCTGTTATATGCAATTCGTTAAAGATCCCTCAATTTCGGTTAAGATTAACGAAATGAAGCAGAGAGTTCGATGGCAAGAATCGGCAATCAAAGAACGTGCCATTGACCAAACAAAACTTTTAATTGAAGACAGTAATAGAAATAATCCAGACTTTTCATTTTTAGTGATTGGTGATAGCGGTTGTGGACAGCATTATGACAATCATCCTCAAAGACAAATTGCTGAATTGATGCTGAAACAGTCAGCTAATTTTATTCTTCATACAGGAGATGTCGTTTATCAAGTTGGTTCAAAAGAATATTACTACAAAAACTTTATTAAGCCTTACAAAGAATATTTAGTAGGTGGTGAATCTCCTAAAAAAATTGCCTATGATGAGTTAATCTTTAAATTGCCCTTCTTGCCTGTTCTCGGTAACCACGATTATTATGATCTTCCCTTAGTCTATGGAGTCCTTTCTCAACTCACTTGGGGAGTCCGTCGTCTATTACCGATTAAATTTGATTTTGATGTGGGTTGGCACGGTTCTTTTAAAGGACAAGCTTACAGTAGGGCTTTTTTAGATTATTTAGCTGACATTAAGTCCTCTCATTCTTTAGCCAAACATTTAGATAAACACTATCTTCTAACAACTGATGGTAATCGTTGTCTATCCTATCAACCTGGACAGTTTACTCGTCTGCCAAATCGTTACTATACTTTTTCTTACGGTGGCATCGACTTTTTTGCCCTTGATTCTAATACCTTTAATGCACCCTCTCCTTTACCCGATACGAAAGCGGGGGAACTGATGCGCCATTCACTGGTGAAACGACGTAAAGAACTAGAAACACGAAAAGAAAAAATTCTAACAGAAATGCAATCTCTTAATCCTGAAAACACAGAAGAAGCAGAAATTTTAGATGATAAAGAGGGACAAATCAACCAAATTGAAGAAGAACAATTAGATATCAATAAAAGGCTCGATAAACACCAAGTCAGCATTGATTTTGAACAACTTCATTGGCTCAGAGACCAATTGATCAAGTCTTGGCAAAATCCTGAAATTCGAGGACGAATTATCTATTTGCATCATCCACCCTATGTGACAGAAAAGACCAAGTGGAACCAAGGACAAACCCTGGCAGTGCGTCATCGTCTACGCTATGTTTTTAATGAGGTTGCTCAAATTATCGGCAAGATTCCCCAAGGCAGTGGCATTGTGGATTTAGTTTTATCAGGCCATGCTCACTGTTTAGAACATCTTTATACTGAAAATACACAACAAGCTGATTCTTTTATTCATTGGCTCGTTTGTGGGGGTAGTGGGCACAGTCTTCGCCGTCAACGCAGGGAAGGTTCTATTCTCAAAGAAACTGACGAACAAGGTTTGGAAAATAAAGTGGCTCGCTCTTTAAAATTTATTGGTCGTAATGGCCATGGTTCTCATAAAAAACGGCCATATTCTTTTCTAAAGATTGAAGTTAAAGCAGGTCAGCCTCCACAATACGTTATTCATTATCATATTGCTGAACTCTATCAACACCAATGGCATAATTACCAACTAGAACCAATCGTTATCAATGAATAATTATTCATTGTTCATTTTTAATCAGATTTTTCGGCGGAAAAAGATTGCCATAATTCCCGTAAAACTTGTTTAATATGTCGCTCTTTTTGAGCCAGGGTACGGGCAGATTCTTCTATTTTAGTTTCTAGCTTTTTCTGCTGCTCCGTTATGTTTTCGTTGAATAATTCAGGTTCTGTTTGGCTTTGCTGATACCAGGACTTAGCCTCGTCTAAATAGGGTTTTACATCTTCAAACTGTTCACTATAACGGCTAACTAAGTTAGCTCTAATAACAGCTAATTTCGCTTTTAGTTGTGCATAACGCCTTTTCATCAGAGCAAATTCTTCACTATCTTGGATGGACTTGATAGATGATTCTATTGTTTCTTGGATGTTGCTTGAGTGATTTTTTCCTGTTTCATTAACTTCATTGAGTACCATCTCAATGTTATTTTCCAGTTCTTTTTCTTCTTGGGCTATTTTGGACTCTAGCTGTTTAACTTCTTGTTGATTTTTAGAAATATTCTGACGTTTAGAATTACTTATGCTTTCAATAATTCCTTCAACCGTTGCGGTCATTTCTTCCTTGATATCCTCTCCCTTATTTTGGGAATTTTCAATGACAGCCGAAACTATGTCTTGAACCAAAGAACGAATTTTTTGAGAATCTTCTTTGACTTCTAAATTTGCTTGAGAAATTGTTGATTTCACAATTTCTTTGACATTTTCAGGAGAAGTTTTTTCTTCTTTTTTTGCTTCTTCAAGAGCTGTAGTGATTTTTTCTTTTAAATAACTAGACATGACTTTGTAAAAAATAATTTTTCTATAAACAATAACTGACTATAATTTTTTTAATCAATTATATTTGTATGATAGTTATTATTTATCACAGTTGCATCAGTCTTAAGAAATACCTTTAAAGATTATTTTTGTAAATAAATATGAAGTAAAATAACATAAAATTTCCAGTACAGCAAAAAATTGAACACTTAACAGCTAATTTAAAAGAGTTAGAAATTGATCCTGATAAAGCTTTGTAATTAAAAATGGCTTAAGTTATGATTCATCAATAATTTTTTTACAGTTGTCTTGAATCATTTTTAATTCTTCTTCTTGTTTTTCAATCCATTCTTTTTCTGCAATTTTTTGATATTCACTTTCTTGTTGATAACAGTTTTGTTTTTCTAATAAGTTATTATAGAATTGAATAACTGTTTCGAGGAAGCTTGTAGTAAAATCAATTCGATCATCAAAAATTATTGTAATACGTTCAGAACTTTGAATAGATAACCATCTTTTAAATTCTGCAACCTCTTCTAAGCTTATTTCTCCGACTATTCTATTTTTCCATTTCTTTACATCCTCTTTAAAAATTGTCTGTAAATTATTTAGTCTTTTAATGTTAAAAAGAAATAACTCAAATGGTTTTTTATGTAAATAACTAATTTTATCAATTTTATTATCAAATTCTTCATATAAATAAGAAACATATTGTTTATCAAATAATAAAAAATCATTTTAAAATTGGGCTATATTAATTTTAGAAACTTCTAAATAAATTTGCTCTAAATATTTAGAGCAAATGTGATCAATTTGATAAACGTAGTTATCGAATTGATCACCTATGTTATTATTAAAGTTATCTTTATCCCATAAACCTATTTTTTGCCGAAGTTTATTTGTTTTAGGATCAATAAAGTGTTTTATTTTAATACTATTAAACCAATTATCTGTATATTTTTCTGCTTTTTCTATTGCTAATCTTTTAGAATCATGACCTAGTGTTCTTAACTTAAATTTGATTCCTGTTAAATCTCCTACTTGTATCCATATTCTTTCTTGAGAAGCATTAACAATTCTTTCTTTACTCTCCCAAATATCTTTAGCATGATCTAAATTTTTAGTACATACTTCAATCAAGCTCATTAGTCTGTTTGCTGATTCTTTTAACTCATTAATACAAGGTTCAATGGACTGTTTTAATTTTTTTGCAGAATCTTTTATTTCTTCTGACTCAACAGAATTATACTGATTAGTAAGTAATTGTTCAACAGACTGATTGATTTTTTGAAATTTTGCAAAATTTTCGTTCATCTGTTAATTGCTTTTCTTGATTAGGGTACTTTAATTATATCTATAGTTATCCTATATCAGTAAAAAATTTATGAATCCTATAATCTTGAATCTAGGTCTCTCTGCTTTAGAAACTTTATTTACAGTAATAGCAGAAGATTGTGGTCACGCAGTTGTTGCTAAAATCTTTGGGACTGAAAATTATGAATTAAGTACAGCAACTGTAGATAATTTTACCGAACAATTGGATATATTACAAACAAGTGTTCTCGCATTACAATCAACCACTTCCTTAATAGGAGTAGGAGTTGTAAGCGGAGGTATTTTATCAGCAGTAAATTTACATCAATTGTTAAAATTAAGAGAAGAAGTTAGACAAGGAAGACTAGAAGTAAAAGAGGGATTTTTGGATCTTAAAGCATTTTTATGTTCTGAGAATAAAGAGATTATTAATCGTATCGAAAAGATGGAAGAAAATATAATATTTAGTCATCATCATACTATTTTATCCCAGGCTTATAATGAATTTCAACACGCTTTAGACTATCTAAAAGATTCTTGCAAACTTTCTGATATCAGTCAAAGAAGCAAGAATATTACTGATGTTCGGGCAATGTTAATTAATGCGTTGAAAACTTACAGCAACACAGAGCTATTAAAAAATATAAATGTTCCTGGAGAACTTCGTAGAAAAGAATGCTCATGGGCAATTCACCAAACAATTACTATTACTTATCAATTACAAGATGCTTATGAAGTTGTTAGCGATCGCCTATATAAATTAGAAGACATTATAAAAAAAGACTGTATCGATTTAATCAATAATTGTCAATCTCAAGAAGAACTAGATTTTATTTTTCCTGAAATTTTAGCTATTAATAATCATGACTTAAAGCTTTTACAATCTTGGAAAACTGCTGTTGATGCTTTATTGTATAATTCATCTCAAGATATCAATAATTTTCCTATTATCAAAAAAGAAACTTTCGATATAGAAAGGTAAGGATTCAGGTCTAGAAGTTAGGAATTAGGGAAGGAAACAAACAATTCGGATGACCGACTTTGGCTATTAATGACTTCTCGAAAAAATCAATCACCGAACGTTCTTGACGACGACAAGTTTGAATAACCGTCAATAAGTTAGCTGTTTGTTTAAATCGTTCCATGCTTCTTGAACCCCCACTAACTTTCCGTTTCGTGATGGCTAATCTTAAGGATCTTTCAGCAAGATTATTATCAGGGGGGATCTCTGGATGCTCCAGAAAATACCACCATTGCTCTGCCTTTTGCCGAAGGTTTCGCAAAAGTTTTCCGGCTTCATAACCGGCTTTAGGCTTCCATTCTTCTGTGGCTATCTTTATCTTATCTTTGAATTGTCTTGCCCAAACTTGATAACCATGCCTATTCTTATCGTTTTGCCAAATACGATAATGACGGAAAGCTTCATCAATTAATTTGAGAAAAGTTTGACCGATGGTTTTGTTATATTGACCTGGAGTTTTTATTAATCGCTGAAAGTGACGGCGTAAATGTGCCAAACATTTCTGTTGAGCAACAACAGTATAACCATTGTAAACTCCCAAATCATCACTACTTAAAACACCACCATATTCATGGCCTAACTGATCTTCTAATTCCTTACGCCCCCTAGTATCAGCAGCCCGAAACAGGCAGAAAAGTTGATTGGTAAATACCCACAACCATTCTTTGACTCCCTTCACTGGCCAGGGTGTTTCATCAACATGAATTGGGGGTTGTTCTACTTTGACCCACTTGGATAATTGTTCAACCGACGGATTAATGGCTGTTTCTACTCGTTGATTGGTGGCTACGATGGTCCCCATACCTATCTCAATTTGCCCTAACTCCCACAACATCTCTTGTTGCTTTTCATAAGGTAGATGTCCATAATTCCCTAACCATCCCAGAAAAGCTGTAACTTCACTCCTAAATCTTGTCCTGGGACGGTCTTGGGCGACCAATTCGCTTTGGTCACTTCACCACAATGCCCACAGCGACAATGATGACGATGATATTCTACTACCTCAATGGGTTATCTACCAGTTGTGCTACCTGCTGAGAATCAACTTTCACTGGTTCTATTAATAATTCTGTTTGACCACAGTGACTACATATTGATGGTTGCAAGATTTGAATTCTGTCAATTCTCCCAAAGCCTTTCCTTGTTTTTCCCTTATGTCCAGGTTGTCCCCCTGGTTTTCTTTTCTTATCCTTATCGTCTTCAGTTGTTTTAGCCTTCTCAGACTTTTTCAATAAGTCTGTTGATGGGGGTTTTGATGAGGTTTGGCTATCTAAATTACGACTGAGCTTTAATTTTTCTATTTCTTTTTGTAGCTGCTCGATAAGTTTCTGTTGAGCCAAGATAATTTGTACCAACCCAGATTTTGACAGTTGGTTTAATTCGTCTGGATTTAACTGTACTCCTGGTTCAGTTTGACTCATACCGTTACTTTAGCGCAGTCAGCCTGTTTGTCAATATTTGCCACCTGAATCCTTACATAGAAAGAGTACCACAAGAACAATTAATTTATAATGAGTTAAAAATTAGTTCTCATTTTTTATCATTACAAGATCAACTTAAATTTCTAATCAATAGTGATTTAAGACAACAGTATGAATCAAACATTATTCAAATGGCAAGTAATACTAAATATGCTGGCTTAGTACCCAAAAACTGGCAAAATGTGCCTGATCAAACTGTCACTAATATTTATTGGTTTCTCAAGCAAACTATTAATAGTTAATAATTTAATTTTTAAACGCAGAAAAAATTTGTAAGTCGAAATAAAAAACTTTTTATTTCGACTTAAATTTATAATACCTTGACGTTATTAATTTGTTGAAAAGCGTTGTGAAAGTTGCTGCTCAATTTTTGTCATTAAACTAAAAGGAAAACCAGCTTCTCGATACAAATGAGGTGGAATTTTATGTTTAATATTTTGGTGTAATTGAGGTAGCTGACTCCAATGTTTACCACATTGAAGGTGATGAGCCGTATGATAACCTAAATTACAGGTGAAAAAATTGTACCAGCGATCTGTAATATTATAGCTTGCTTGATAAGGATCTAACTGATCTAAACCTGCATGATGATAATAAGTTTCATAGACAACCATAAACAATAATATGATCATTGGTGCAACAAAAATAATCAATGTATTGAGCCAATTATTGGAGAATAATAAGCCTAAAATCAAAACAGTTAACACTATATTTTGAATCAATTTGTTACGAGATTTAGGATGCTGTTTTCCCACTTTCAAGGCTGTCGGATATGCCATGAAACCTACTTTAAAGGTATATTCTAAACGAGACATTAATCGACCTTGAGGGGTTTTCCAGGCAGATTCGTCTTTAGATTGATTTAAATAATTGAGATGATGACCAAGAGTATGATGTAGAACCCATGCTTCTCCGACAATTCCTGTTTGCAAACCCATTACCAGTTCAATGAAACGATTAGCCAAAGGCACAGTAAAGAAATTATAATGTTGATGATTATGATTCCAACTGCAAATCCATCCTTTAATATTGAGACTAACTATCATCCAAATAATCGGTAACAACGCTGAAGGGCTAAATAGAAAAACGACTAAATCTATCCCCAAAACTAGCAGAATTATGGTAATAGGATAATAATCAATTCTTTTTTTGACTAACATATTTTAGGTAAAGTAAGGGGATTTATCGAAGACTTATCCAATTTTACCGTACTATCCCTCTTTCATCACTCTAGAAGAGGTACAATGAAGAAAAAAGTCTGAAAGCAAGACAGGGAATATGTTTAAGTCTCGCTCTCCCAAATGACGGTAAAATGTGTTGATACTTACGGTTAACTCTACAGAGATTTATTTATAGAAGTGAGAGCCTATGAAGCCTTTAAATATCTTCATCTCGGAATAATAAGTGATATAAAAAGGGAGAGTTTACCAGAGATCGCCAAACCAATGGGATTAAAAAATGAGCAAGGATTATTACATTTTTAAACAGAGTCTCCCTAGAAAGCCGAAGAATTAGAAAAGAGAAGATTAGAGATTCTGTTAAATCTTTTATAAGAAAAAAAAATCGTAGTGATAATAGATGAAATAAGAAATTGAGCCGAACTTAATGAAAAAAATTTGTTAAGATAGAAAGCCATTCATCATAATGAAGCTAGAAAGTAAAAATAAATGAAAGGCCGATCGCTTTCTCAAAAATTAATCTATCCTATAATAGGATTATTAATCACCCTCAGTAACAGTATTTTCCCGTTATTCTCCATAAAAACAGCCACAGCAAGCAATTATTGTCAACTGTCTCCCCAAGCGATCGCCCAAAAAGAAAACCTCTTAGAAGCTGCTTTAAAAGGCGATCGCCAAGCCCAACAAACCTATCAAACTTTAATCCAAAAACACGCCTTAGAATTACGCCGTTGTCGTCAACAAACTTGGCCCCAAGAACAAGCTATCTGGTTACGATTATACCCTTGTGATGTACGTCCAGGTTCCATCGATGCAGTATTAGATCGTATTGTTAGTAAAGGGTATAACACCGTCTATATTGAAACCTTTGCCAATAGTCAGGTACTCCTACCACCAGCAGATAACCCCACCCCTTGGGATACCGTTGTCAGAACACCAGGGGCAGAAAACGTCGATTTATTAGACCAAATCATCAAAAAAGGACGGGAACGAGGCTTAAAAATGTATGCCTGGCTATTTACCCTTAATTTTGGTTACGCCTACGCCCAAAGAAGCGATCGCCAACAAGTTTTGGCTAGGAATGGCAAGGGACAAGATAGCACCACCTATGTTCACGATCAGTCTCAGGCGTTTGTTGATCCTTATAACCGTCAGGCTCAAACTGACTATTACAGGTTACTAGAAGCTGTCCTCAAACGGCGACCAGATGGAGTTTTATTTGACTATGTACGCTATCCTAGAGGAACTGGAACCCAGTCAGTAGCAGGAAAGGTCAAAGACTTGTGGATTTATAGTCCAGCATCTCTGCAAACATTGTATGATCGCGCAACGAATAATAAAGGTCGGGATCTCATCCATCGCTATGTCACCAAAGGCTATCTTACCGTTAACGATATCAAAGAAGTGGACCGATTGTATTCTAACGAAACCGTCCCTTTATGGCAAGGTCGAACCATACCAGACACCGCCTTCAATCAACCCTTAAATGTCCGATATCAACGCATAAAGGACGAAATCTGGTATTTAGTGGTTGCCCATGCAGCTCAAGGGGTAGTTAACTTTGTTTCCTTTGCAGAATCAATCGTTAAACGCTATGGTATTCAGTCTGGGGCTGTTTTCTTTCCTGATGGTAATCGATTGGTGGGAGAAAAGGGGTTTGACTCCCGTTTGCAAGCATGGGATCAGTTTTCTCCATCTCTAGAGTTTCATCCGATGGCTTATGGCTTGTGCAAAGATGCTAATTGTATTGTAGAACAGGTAAAACGAGTGTTTAAAATGGCTTCATCGCAAACAAAAATTACACCTGCGATCGCAGGATCTTGGGGAAAAGCTGAAGATAATCGTCCGGCGTTAGAAACCCAAATGAATGCCATTCGCACTGCATTTCCGCAACTTAAATCGATTAGTCATTTTGCTTTTTCTTGGCAAGAACCAGAATTTAATCAAACTCGAAGATCATGTAACTAAGGTTTAATTTAAAAATCAATTAAAATAATCAATTATCAACCGAAGAATTTATTAATCGATTTAATAATGATAAATTACCTCATAATTTTGATTTTGATGAGTCGATTGGAGAATTTAGAATCTTAGAACATCTACAACAAGGAAAAGATTCTATAGAGGGCATTTATTTTGTTGATTGAAGAGTATTTTAAACAAATTCATCAGTTGATTCAATTCTCTACAATAATTAAATCATTTTAAATAGAAGAAGATAAAAGAGGGCTTTACGAAGGTTTTGTCAAAAGAAAGATGAAAATACAAGACAATTCTTTACTTTATTTTTGAGAATTCGTGTATGTTGAAATTGCTATGGATAGAAAAATGTATAGTTATCAATACATGGATAAGCAGAATAATTGAATTTTTCGCTATGATAATGCAGAACATCACCAAAAACTTAACTTTCCTACGTTGAATAAATTTATTTTTTATTCACAAACAGTTGCTTGAAATTTAGAATTAAAAATTATGTCTAAAAGAAAAAATTATCATAATAATGAACATCCTATGCAACGGCTTTTTGAATATGCAAAAGCCTATCGTCCCCTTATTTGGAAAGCTATCGCTTGTTCTATTATTAACAAAATCTTTGATTTAGCTCCCCC
The DNA here is from genome assembly GCF_000169335.1 of Crocosphaera chwakensis CCY0110. GTDB lineage: Bacteria > Cyanobacteriota > Cyanobacteriia > Cyanobacteriales > Microcystaceae > Crocosphaera > Crocosphaera chwakensis. Next base: position 57,759 of record NZ_AAXW01000013.1, on the reverse strand, counting down.
AGTATTAATTGGTGCTGCGGTTGATGTCGTAGTACAACAACAAGATTCTTTAATTGCACAATTAGGGTTTAAAGATGTTTTTGTGCAATTATTAATTTTAACTTTTTTATCCATTATTATCTGGGGATTAGAATCTTTATTCCAATATATGTATGAAAGATTATGGCGTAATTTAGCTCAAAATATTCAACACGATTTAAGACTTCATGCTTATGGACATTTACAAGAGTTAGAATTAGCCTATTTTGAAGAAAGAAACACAGGACTACTTTTATCGATTTTAAACGATGATATTAATCAATTAGAGCGTTTTTTAGATATCGGTGCCAATGAAATATTACAGGTAATTACCACCGTTATTATTATCGGTGCAGCCTTTTTTATTGTCACCCCAGGAACCGCTTGGATGGCTATGTTACCCATCCCCTTTATTTTATGGGGTTCTATTAAGTTTCAAAAATTATTAGCCCCTCGTTATGCCAACGTTAGGGAAAAAGTAAGTTTATTGAATAGTCGTTTATCTAATAATATAAGCGGAATTACCACCATTAAAAGTTTTACAACAGAGGCTTATGAGTTAGAAAGATTACGGCAAGATAGTCAAGCCTATCGTAGAAGTAATCAAAAAGCGATCGCTTTTAGTGCAGCCTTTGTTCCGTTAATACGAATTGTTATCTTAGCTGGATTTACTGCTATTTTATTATACGGTGGCATGGAAGCCGTTGAGGGTAAATTAGCTGTCGGAACTTATAGCGTTTTAGTGTTTATGACCCAACGGTTACTATGGCCATTAACCAGATTAGGACAAACCTTAGACCTGTATCAACGGTCAATGGCTTCGACAAATCGGGTAATGAACTTACTAGATACACCTATAACTATTCATACAGGAACCGTCGCTTTACCTAGAGAAACCATAAAAGGAAAAATTAAACTTGAAAACGTTACTTTTGCTTATCAAGAAGGTCATCCCATTCTGAAAAATCTCTATATAGAAATTCCAGCCGGTCATCGTATTGGTGTGGTGGGTTCTACTGGCTCAGGAAAAAGTACCTTGGTAAAATTATTACTCAGATTATACGAAATTGATCACGGCCAAATTACCTTAGACGATATCAATATTCAGGACATTTTTTTAGGTGATTTACGCAAAGCAATCGGGTTAGTCAGTCAAGATGTGTTTCTTTTTCATGGAACCGTAAAAGAAAATATTGCCTATGGAAATCCTAACGCTACAGATGCTGAAATTAGAGAAGCAGCCAAATTAGCAGAAGCCCATGAATTTATTGAAAACTTATATCAAGGATACGATACGATTGTTGGAGAAAGGGGTCAGAAATTATCCGGGGGACAACGCCAAAGAATTGCTATTGCTAGAGCAATTTTAAAAGATCCACCGATTTTGATTTTAGACGAAGCCACCTCAGCCGTCGACAACGAAACCGAAGCAGCGATCGCCCGTTCCTTAGACAAAATTACCGCCCAAAGAACTACTATTGCGATCGCCCATCGTTTATCTACCATTCGTCATTCAGACTGTATTTATGTTATGGAATTTGGAAAAATTGTCGAACAAGGAACCCATGAACAACTATTAGAAAAACAAGGCATTTATGCAGGGTTATGGCAAGTACAAACAGGGGGAAATAATCTTATCAGTGAACAATAAAACAGTCCCCTGTAAAAAGGGGACTTTAGGAGAATCTAAATTAAGATTCTTAGTTGAATCTACTGCACCTTATTTCTTTCATTTCTTTTGTCTACAATCACTACATCTGCATCAGAGTGAATTTCCTTGTGTTTGGTTTCTGTCGTGGCCACTTCCGAGTTTGGCTCAACCGCTTCGACTCGCTCTGTCTTCGACGCACCCGTGGTTGCATCCAGATCCTGAGCAGCATAGATGTCAAACTCTTCGACAGGGTGATCGTGCATGATTGATGTAACTTGCTCAAGCTGTTCGTCTGTACCACTGACCATTATTAGGTGATCCCCAGCCTTAATGCGGTCTTCATAAACTTTGGCTTTTTCTTCAGGAATACCTAAACCCACCAAAGCACCAATAATTCCGCCTGTTGCAGCACCAATTCCTGCACCTGCAGCAGTGGACGCGAGCGCGGGAATTTCAACCCCCGCAGCCAAAAGCGGACCAATACCAGGAATGCTTAACACACCAACCCCGACTAAAAAGCCACCCACAGCACCGAGGACTGTTCCAGAGGTTGCACCCGCAGCAGCTCCTTCTTTTGCCTCGTTTCCATGCTTTTCGGTAACTTCTTTTGCACCTTCGATCTCATCAATATCGCGGGTAATCAAAGAAACGCGATTCATATCATAGCCAGAATCTTTGATGGCCTTAAGCACAGTTTCAAGGTCTTCCCGATTTTTATAAACGCCGACAGCCCGTTTGTAACGAGTATCGGTTTGGTTGACGATGTTGGTATGTTCTTCGCGAATAACTTTCTTTTGCTGTATCATATTTTCTCCTTATTTGTGTTTGGACAACTGATTAAACGTGACTTTTAATAAAAGTCTTTTTCTCATTGTGTTTAGCCTAAAAAACACTTAATTAATCTTCCACTGCCGAAGGAAAGACTTCTTCTGCGACAATAACAGGTCTATCGGTATATCTTGCTTCAAACTCGGCTGCTTCTTCTTCATCTAAACCTAAGTTGTATTCCTGTTCTAAAACAGCCAGATCAAAATCCCTTAATCGACCAGTAACTGTCACAGTTTCTCCTTCTTGTAGAGCAGTATTTTCTGCATCTAAAGCTCGGTCAACCCCGATAACCAGTAGTCCCCTATCATCAATCCAACCTTCTTCATATAGTGCAAAAGTATTGGAGGAAAGAATACTACCCACATCTCCTTCTACCGCAATCACTTGATCGTAGAAGGGTTGAGCATCTCCTTCGGCTAACTGTTCAGGAGTTGGTGCAAGGGCAATGGATTCAGCGACAATGGCAGGCTCGGTTTCGTAGTCTACAAACAGATCATTATCAAGCTCCAAACCATAATCAACTTCCACATCAGCAATGACAAATTCTACAACTTCTCCTGTCACTTGAATGGGAGTATCATCGCCAGGGAGGGTAGCCGGTTGTCCAGGGGAGTTGATCACAAGGACATCTGTGCCATCTTCTGCTTGTACCACAAAGGCTTGGTCGCTGATTTCTTCTTTAACCGGAGCGCGAATTGTCACCTCTTGTCCAACAAGGATTTCCTCACCTCCTGCCCCTGTCGCTCCTTCTAAATCATCCGTTGCGAGGTCTTCGGTGGTGACATTGGTTCTTCCTTCTTCAATTTCATCGGCAGTCTGGCAACCAGGAAGAAGTAATGTTGTTACACCCAGTGCAATCCCACCGAGGTAGAGTCCTGCTTTTTTTGGTAAGTAAAAGCTATACTTATTTAAGTTTGACATCACTAATAAATACTTATTCTCGACAAAAAACTAAACTTAAATGTGTTTTATAAAGTACTTCAAAAAACGCATATTTCCTTCTTAAATACTACTTTGGATTTGTAGTAAATATAATCTACCTCAAGAAGTATTTTCTAAATAAATCAGCAATTTTCTGCCTTGAAAAATAAAGAAATCGGCTCTAGCGAACCTAGGATGTAGTTTTAGTATGTAGGTTGGTAGAGGAATATCGTGAGCGAGAGTCGAAGGGAACGAAACCCAACTCATACTAGATCCGCTTTAGATAGTATAGTATTAACTTTCGGAGCAGGGAGCAGGGAGTGGGGAGAAAAAACGTTACTCTACTAAAATAAGTGGATTTGGTATCATAACATCTTGATTATCATTAATTTATCCAATATCGTCGGGCCAAACATTAAAAGCTATTTTAGAGGCAGAGGGCAATTTAGAAGCATTGCTAACATCGACTCCATTACTTGCGATCGCCAACGGCCAATATGATAATCTTAAGTTCGGCAAAATGGTAATATTCATAGATGGTGGGCGTGTAACGCATCCCCTCCCTTCATTGACAAGAGTAGACTATGACATCTATCCGAGAACTCCATCAACAATTAGTTAACAAAGAACGATCGGCCGTTGAAATTACCATAGAAGCGTTAGAAAGAATCAACGCAGTCGACTCCAAAGTCAAAAGTTTCTTACAAGTTACTGCCGATCACGCCCTAGAAACCGCCAAAAAAGTCGATGAGAAAATCGCGAAAAATGAGGAAATTGGCCTGTTAGCCGGTATCCCTATCGGTATTAAAGATAATCTGTGTACCACAGGCATCAAAACCACCTGCGGATCGAAAATTTTAGCTAATTTTGTCCCTCCCTATGAATCGACTGTCACCCAAAAATTAAAAGACGCAGGGGCGGTTATGGTAGGCAAAACCAACCTCGATGAGTTTGCTATGGGGAGTTCTACCGAAAACTCTGGTTATCATGTCACCGCTAACCCTTGGGATCTCTCTAGGGTTCCAGGGGGATCATCTGGAGGATCAGCGGCCGCTGTAGCAGCCTCAGAATGCGTTGTCGCCTTGGGATCTGATACAGGGGGTTCGATCCGTCAACCGGCTTCTTTATGTGGCGTAGTGGGGCTAAAACCCACCTATGGGCTAGTTTCTCGTTTTGGTTTGGTGGCTTATGCCTCTTCTTTAGATCAAATTGGTCCCTTTGCCCGTAACGTTGAAGATGCAGCTATCTTATTAGGGGCGATCGCAGGTTACGATTCTAAAGATTCCACCAGCATTAACACCCCCATCCCCGACTATACCCAATTCCTCAAACCTTCGTTAGACGGGTTAACCATCGGTGTGATCGAAGAAACCTTTGGGGAAGGATTAGATCCCGTTGTCTCTAAAACCGTCAAAGCAGCGATCGATCATCTTAAAACGTTAGGGGCAAAAGTTGTCAATGTTTCCTGTCCCCGTTTCCGTTACGGTTTGCCAGCTTATTATATTATCGCCCCTTCAGAAGCTTCCTCTAATTTAGCCCGTTACGATGCAGTAAAATACGGCATCCGCGAAGAAGCAGACACCCTAATCGATATGTACACCAAAACCCGCGCCGTTGGTTTTGGGAATGAGGTTAAACGACGGATTATGATCGGAACTTATACCCTATCAGCTGGTTATTATGACGCTTATTATCTCAAAGCACAAAAAGTTCGCACCTTAATTAAGCAAGATTTTGATGCAGGGTTTGAAAAAGTTGATGTCTTAGTTTGTCCCACCTCCCCCACCACAGCGTTTAAAGCAGGGGAAAAAACATCTGACCCTTTGAGTATGTATCTCTCCGATTTAACTACTATTCCCGTTAATTTAGCCGGTTTACCGGGGATGAGTATTCCTTGCGGTTTCGATGACAACAACTTACCCATTGGTCTACAATTAATCGGTAATGTTCTCGAAGAAGGGAAACTGTTTCAGGTAGCTTATGCCTACGAACAGTCTACGGATTGGCATAATCAATTACCTCCGTTACAGTAGGGAGAATGATAATAGTAATAATTGTTAAATTCTTATCATGCTTTGAAAATAGCATCATTAACAATTTTATTGCTACATTAAGACGCAAAACTTGAGGATGATTCCTAGATGATGATTAATCTTCTATTGAAAGGATTACTAAATAGTGTTGGTGTGGGAGTAATAGCTTATCTGGTTGTTTGTTCAGCCTTGATAATGGGTCAAAATCGGCTCATTTATAAACCTACCTTGACTCTGAACATGACTCCTGGTGATTTAGGAATGTCTTACGAAGATATCTGGTTATCAGTGATGACTCCTCAAGGCAAAATAGAACAAGTTCACGGTTGGTGGATGAACCCTAATTCTTATCCAGAAAAAGTCTTATTGTATTTACATGGAATTGGTGGAAATATTAGCCATAATTTAGGGACAATTCAAACCTTTTACAATCAAGGCTATTCTGTTTTTATCATTGATTATCGGGGTTATGGCCTCAGTAAAGGTCAATTTCCTACCGAATCAGAAATATACCGAGATTCTCAAGTTGCCTGGGCTTATTTAACCCAAGAACGTAAAATTAAACCACAAAATATCTTTATCTATGGTCATTCTTTGGGTGGCGCAGTTGCCATTGATTTAGGCATTCGTAAACCCCATGCAGCCGGTATTATTGTAGAAAATACCTTCACTTCTATGATGGATATGGTTGACCATTCAGGGTTTATTTATAAACTATTTCCCACTAAATTATTGTTACATCAACGCTTTGATTCTTTAGCTAAATTATCCTTATTAAAACTGCCTTTGTTGTTGATTCATGGAACCAGCGATCGCAAAGTTCCTTACACCATGAGTGAAACCCTATATGAAGCTGCGAGAGTTCCTAAAAAACTGCTTTTAGTTCCCGATGCAGGTCATCTCAATGTTAGTGCGATCGCTCCTAAAAAATATATTAATATTGTACAAGAATTTGAACAATTAGTAAATCGAAATCAAAGACAGTTAGCCTTAGAATTTTAATGAAAACATTTATTCATTTTCATTATTTTCATTATTTTCCATAAGTTCAGTCAGTAATGGCTCAATCATGGATAACAAAATAGGTAAATCATTCTTAATTGTCTCCCAAAGGATATCTAATTTAATTGCAAAATATTGATGGGTCACTTTATCTCTCATTTTAGCAATATCTTTCCAAGGGATTTGAGGGTTGGCTTCTCTAAGACTTGAGGGAAGTTTTTTCACTGCTTCTCCTATAATTTGAATCGCTCTAGTTACAGCAAAAATTGTCTTTTTGTCCTGACAAAATTCTTCAAAATTTAATCCTTCTACAAATTCAATGGCTAATTCTATTCCTTCTTTTATATCTCTTAAATAGTCTTCGCTGTATCGTTTAATCATATATAAATAACTTCCGAGAGAATCTGTTGACCAATTTTTGGTTTCAGACTATCCTTGATTACTAAATCAACATTAATCCCTAATAGTTCACTAAGATAGTTTTCTAAATGACAAAAAGTTAATAACCCGAAACGATATTCGGGTTCAAATTCGATAAGCAAATCTAAATCGCTATTCGGTTTAGCTTCTCCTCTAACATAGGAGCCAAAAATTCCCAATTCTTTAACATGGTATTGTTGTTTTAAATCAGCTTTTTGTGCTTGTAAGCAAGTTTTGAAAGTTTGTAGTTTGTTCATCGGCTTTTGTTTGTTCGTAATCATTAAAATTGTAACCTGTATTTTCAAAAATGGATGTAATTGATCACTAAATAAAAAGATAGCATAATCTTAATATTATAGGGTGAGTAAATATTAAATAAAAAGTTTGCTATAATAAACTATGCTATATCTTAATAACATAATATCACACATATGTGTTAGAAAAAAAAGGAAGATATCTTGATGGGAATATCTTCCCCAAATAACAAAAAAACTCAGTTTAAGAAACCCCTTTATTAAAGTTAACTGTTGCCTCCATTTGAGATTGTCCTGTTAACAATAAACCCGCTTGGGGTTCGCTCCATTGCACCATCCAACTAGGTTGAATACCTAAAATGACGATTAAAAGAGCTAAAACGAAAGCAGGAAACCGTTCAGACCATAAAACCTTTGGTATTTGGGATAATTCTTCAGTTAAGCGACCAAAGAAAACTTTATTAACCATCAACAAGAAATAAACCGCCGTCAAGCCACTACCCACTAAACAAAGTAAGGTTTGTATCGGGAAAATAGGGAAACTCCCCCGAAATACCAAAAATTCAGCAATAAAGCCCACCATTCCAGGAATACCAGCACTGGCCATTACCCCTAAAATAATTAAACTCCCCGTAATGGGTAAACCGCGCTGAGGGTTCAATAAACCCCGTAAAAAGTCAACATCTCGGCTTCCTGTCTTCTTATAAACCACCCCAACCAACAGGAATAACATAGCAGAAATTAAACCATGACTAACCATTTGAAACGTTGCTGCGGTGATGCTTAAGCGAGTCGTCGCAGCAGCAGCTAATAAAATGTAAGCCATGTGAGCAATAGAAGAGTAAGCGACAACCTTCTTCATATCCTTCTGCACAATGGCACAGGAAGCCCCATATAATGCGCTAATGGCTGCTAACGTTGCCAACCAGGGAGCCAGATAAACCCAAGCATCCAAAAATAAACCCACACCGAAGCGCAACAGTCCATAAGTACCTAACTTCAGCAAAACCCCGGCTAATAATACAGAAACAGGGGTAGATGCTTCTACGTGAGCATCTGGTAACCAAGTATGAAAAGGAAAAATCGGTATTTTGATGGCTAACCCAATGAGTAGCGGAGCCAGTAGTAATAATTGAGTTGATAGGGGTAAATTATGGCTACGTAAAGGCTCATAGTCAAACGTAGATGCTCCTGATAGCCACACTAAGCCCAAAAATGACGCTAAAACTAAAATTCCTGAAACGGCGGTGTATAATAGAAATTTCATGGCAGCGTAACCTCGTTTTCCACCTCCCCAAATAGCAATGAGAAAATAAAGCGGAATAATTTCTAATTCATAAAAGAGGAAAAATAAGAGAACATCCTGAGCTAAAAATGCTCCTGATACCCCACTATTTAAAACTAAAATGAGAGCGTAATAAAATCGGGATCTTTCAATATTTTTATCACTAGAATAAATAGCAATTAACGTTAATAAACTATTCAGAAAAACTAAAGGAAAAGATAAACCATCAACTCCTAAATGATAATTTAAACCGATGCCTGTAATCCAAGGAATAAACTCATTGAATTGAATATTAGGGTTATTCAGATCAAACTGAAACCCTATCAATAAGGTTAAACCTAATAAAATGCTGGTAAAAATAAGAGCTAAAGATCGATAAAAGCCCCGATCTTGTTTACCTGGTAAACTGGCAATTATAATGGCTCCTAGTAACGGTATAACAATTAAAGCACTAAGCATCATTAATTTTGGGTTCTCCTAGATAAAAAATCAAATTCAAGTCAGTCATTTGCAAATTTTTTTAGTCTTCCGTAGAGATAATTAATAACATATCTCTACTAATTTTTAATGAAAAAATCCTGACCAAAACTCAGTAATTACCGACCATTGACCATTCAACATAAACCACAGTAAAAAACTAACTGCGATAAAAATTGTCAGTATATAAAACTGCGATTGACCTGATACATTATACTTCAAAGCATTACCACTAAAAATGGTAAATAAACTAACTAAATTAACCATTCCATCGACTACATAGCGATCAAACCAAGCTGTTATTTTAGAAATATTAGCTACCAATGCCACTACGGTAAACTCATAAACTTTATCTAAATAAAAGTCATAAGCAAATAAATCTTGGAAAAAGCGTAAATAAAGATTAGCCAATCGTTCCCAAGAGCGACGAATAGGACGAAAAATGCCCACTAAACAGCCTAATAAACCCGACAAAATTAACAAAGGAATTGCCCATTTAACAGCAAAAGAATTATTATTCACCACAGGACTAACTTGGGATAACCACAACGGCCAGCGAATGGGAGCTAAAGGAGCAATTAAAGTAAAAATAGTTAACGTCACCATTGGAACCGCCATCGGCCAGGGAACCTCGGGCGCTCGACGTGTTTTCTTCTGAGGAGTCCCCAAGAAAACAGAGCGAAAAATACGGGTTAAATTAAAAGCACATAGAGCATTAACAAACACTAAGATCGCTAATAACCATAACGACACATTCCAAGAGCCATCAAACCATTTTGCCCAAGTCCAAAACATCCCCATCGGCAACAAGGCTACCATTCCAGCAGAGCCAACCACAAACGCCGTAGTTGTAGCAGGCATTCTTGACCATAAACCCCCCATTTCTGTTATATTTTGGTCACTGGTGGTTAAAATCGCTGAACCTGCACTCATAAATAATAAGGCTTTGGCGATCGCATGGCTAAACACCAACAGAAAGGCAATATCCACATGGCCCAACCCCACAGCAATAAACACTAACCCCAAGTAAGCACTGGTAGAATGGCACAACGCCCGTTTAATATCAATTTGGGCCATTGCAATTAAAGATGCACCAATAGCGGTTACAGTCCCTAAAACAATCAACACATCAGAGGCAATAGGGGACAAGGTAAACACGGGTTGTAGCTTAATTAAGACATAAGCTCCAGCAGAGACAACAATGGAGTTTCGCATAATTCCCGCCGGGTTTGGCCCTTCCATAGCCTCATCTAACCACAAATTTAACGGAAATTGAGCGCATTTACCTGTAGGGCCAGCAATGAGAGATAATCCTAATAATGTAGCGGTTAAAGGGGGTACTGGGTCAGTTAACGCCCAATTTTCTAATTCTGAAAAGGTTAATCCTTCTCCATAACTCGATAGAGCCACTAACCCCATTAACAAAATAATATCCCCCACCCGTTTCGTCAAAAATGCGTCTCTCGCTGCGGTTACTACCAAAGGTTGAGCATACCAAAATCCCACTAATAGATAAGTTGACAGGGTTAAAATTTCTAGTAGTCCATAACTGAGGAGTAAAGAGTCACTAAGAGCGATTCCTCCTAAAGCAGCTTCAAACACTCCCATTAAGCCAAAAAAGCGAGCTAAAGACCAATCTTTCTCCATGTAGCCTAAAGCATAGATTTGGGCTAAAAGACTAATCCCTGTGATTAATTCTAGGGCCCCTAAACTCACAGGGGATAAATCCACCGATAAGAATAAATCTAAATCAGCCACACTTAGCCATTTGAAAACTAATTGTTCCGTTTTTCCTTGCCAAATTAAACTAAAAGCGATAGACCCATGAACAAAGGATAATAAGGTCATTAATAGGTTCAAATAAGCAGCAGGTCGAGGACCTGTACGCTTAATCATTCCTAAAGACCACGGTAACGTTAATAACGCACCGATTAAACCGTAAAACGGAATTAACCAACTACTGTGTAATAAAAAATCATTCATCATTTATCATTAATTACATTTAATTTTGAATTGATCTTGACCCTTCCTACCAAACTTCATATTTAATCGTGAATCGTACCATCTTTATCCAAGGATGTTAACTAACCCCTAGAACAATATTAAAAAATAATAAACTAATCTTGACAAAATCTAATATAATGCTGTTACTTAGCCTTAGTATTTTTGATAATAATTGATGATATTAACTTCATTTCCTTGGTTAACTGCGATCATTCTCTTGCCGCTAATGGCCTCTTTAGTGATCCCTGTGCTGCCGGTGAAAGACGGTAAACAAGTACGGTGGTATGCCATAGGAGTTGCGATCGCTGATTTTGTTTTGATGTGTTACGTTTTTGCCCAAAATTATGATACGAGTAACTCTAATTTCCAGTTAGTCGAAACCTATCAATGGTTGCCCACGTTAGGACTGAGTTGGACTGTTTCGGTGGATGGCATTTCCATGCCTCTTGTCCTTTTAGCTGGACTGGTAACCACTCTTGCCATGTTTTCCGCTTGGCAACTAGATCATAAACCCCGTCTATTTTATACCTTGATGCTGATGTTATACGCAGCACAAATTGGGGTTTTCGTGGCTCAAGATGTCCTTCTGCTGTTCATCATGTGGGAATTAGAACTGGTTCCCGTCTATCTCCTTATTTCCGTTTGGGGAGGACAAAAACGACAATACGCAGCTATGAAATTCTTATTATATACAGCGGCCGCATCCATCTTCATTTTAGTTGCAGCATTAGCAATGGCTTTATACGGAGGGGATAATCTAACTTTCGACATAGTTGAACTGGGATTAAAAGATTATCCTTTAGGACTCGAATTATTACTTTATGCGGGATTATTAATTGCCTTTGGTGTAAAATTAGCGGTTTTTCCCCTTCATACTTGGCTGCCTGATGCTCACGGAGAAGCGTCAGCCCCTGTATCGATGATTTTAGCCGGTGTACTTTTGAAAATGGGAGGCTACGGATTAATTCGCCTTAATATGGGACTATTATCCGATGCTCATATTTATTTTGCTCCCATTTTAGCCACATTAGGGGTAGTGAATATTGTCTACGGGGCTTTAACTTCCTTTGGACAGACTAATATGAAACGTCGTTTAGCCTATTCCTCCGTGTCTCACATGGGCTTTGTTCTGTTGGGAATTGCCTCTTTTACCGACTTGGGAATGAGTGGCGCAATGCTACAAATGCTTTCTCATGGTTTAATTGCTGCCCTACTATTCTTTTTAGCCGGTGTTACTTACGATCGCACCCACACCCTCGCATTGAATGATATGGGGGATATTGGGGAAAAAATGCCCAAAGTATTCGCTTTATTTACTGCCGGTGCGATGGCTTCTTTAGCCCTTCCTGGGATGAGTGGCTTTGCCAGCGAAATCGCCGTTTTTCTCGGTTTTAGTAATAGCGACATCTATAGTTCTAATTTTCGCACCGTTACCGTCTTTTTATCAGCAGTCGGTGTTATTCTTACCCCCATTTATTTACTGTCTATGCTACGACAGTTATTTTATGGCACTGGCAAAATTCCAGTCTGTGTTGTAGGGGATACGGTACGACAAAAAGATTATCAAGATAATCAGGAAACCATGTGTTTCGGAACTAACTGTGTTTTACCAGAACAAGCTGACTATAGCGATGGTAAACCAAGAGAAGTATTTATTGCTCTTTCTTTCCTCGTGTTAATTATTGCTATTGGTATCTATCCTAAGATAGCGACACAGTTATATGATGTGAAGACGGTCGCTTTAAATACACAAGTTCGTCAATCTTACACCCAAATCTCCCAAGAAAATCCTAAAATTTATGCCAAAGGTTTGCTTTCACCTAAAGTGAAAACTTCGGAGAACGCCTCTGTTGTAGCCACTATAAAATAATAGGATGATTCAAAATTCACCGATCAATAATTATCATAAAAAAATTAATAAAAGTAGTTTTTAAATTATGATAATTATGTTGGTAAAGAATCCCAAAGAGGTTGTCTTAGCAACCTCTTTTAATATTAAAAATATTTTCAACATTTTTTAAAATAGTAAGTCTTTTTTGAAAAGTGAAAAATCAAGAATAACTGTAATGCCTTGCAACGAAAATAATTATTAATGATTAATGATTAATGATTAATTAATAAAACTATAATCACTCAGACAAATGAAAAGATGACTGAGATTACAACCTAAAAAAATTAGACAATATAAAAAAAGTCATCTCTGAATAATCCGCAAAAGTAAAAATAGACACTAGACTCCTCAATTCCCTGTCATCGGTTGATTGAGGATTTTTAGTTCTCATGATGAAGAAATTATAAAACAGTCCGATCCCTCAGAGCAAGACTCAGTCAGGGATACAACAAAAATCTCTCCAGCTTTGACCTTAACTATTAACTTTGGTTAACCATCAGATTAGAAAATATCATGGCGGTTTATATTGTCAAAGGGGCCAAGTTTCTCTATTGTTTATATAGAAGGTTGATAAGTTAGCTACCCCCGTGCAAATTTTTCGCCTAGTGTTTGATACTAGAAGGATAATGTTTGACGCTAGATTAGATCTTTAAAGCTATTAGGTAAATATATCTATTAGCTTGACGCTTGTCCAGTCTAAAAACAATTTTTCTAATGGCTAAACCAATCAAACAAAAGAAAAATTTCTGGTAGCTTCTCATTAATTAAATTTAGTTTTGGCCTTAAAGCGAGGATAATTAACAATGCCAATTGCCGTTGGAATGATCGAAACAAAGGGCTTTCCTGCTGTCGTAGAAGCAGCAGATGCTATGGTAAAAGCAGCCCGTGTTACCTTAGTGGGTTACGAAAAAATTGGAAGCGGTCGTGTTACGGTCATTGTGCGGGGTGATGTTTCAGAAGTGCAAGCGTCAGTCTCTGCGGGTATCGATGCCGCGAACCGAGTCAATGGAGGAGAAGTTCTGTCTACTCATATCATTGCCCGTCCCCACGAAAACCTCGAATACGTTCTACCCATTCGCTACACCGAGGAAGTAGAACAATTTAGAGCTTATTAACCGTCTTTCTCTGGCAAAACGGTTAATTAAACAAACACTCATTCGTTATTAGGAGAAAAAACTCATGTCAATTGCTGTTGGAATGGTAGAAACTCTCGGTTTTCCCGCCGTCGTCGAAGCTGCTGATGCTATGGTAAAAGCAGCCCGTGTTACCTTAGTGGGTTACGAAAAAATCGGAAGTGGGCGTGTTACCGTTATCGTTCGCGGTGACGTTTCTGAAGTTCAAGCCTCTGTTTCTGCTGGTATTGACAACGCAGGCCGGGTAAATGGGGGACAAGTCTTATCCACCCACATCATAGCTAGACCTCATGAAAACCTCGAATACGTTTTACCTATTCGTTACACCGAAGCAGTAGAACAATTCCGTGAAAGTGTCAATCCTGTGCCTATTAGACGCTAAATAAACAGTAATTCGCCAATATAATGCAAATTGCCAAAGTTCGAGGTACTGTTGTCAGTACCTACAAAACCCGCAGTTTAACTGGAACCAAGTTCTTATTAGTTCAGTTTATGGACGCTCAAGGAGAACCTATCCCTAAATACGAAGTAGCCGGTGATTTAGTCGGTGCAGGGATTAACGAGTGGGTATTGGTATCAAGAGGCAGTGCTGCTCGCATCGACGATGGTATGGAGCGCCGTCCCCTAGATGCGTTAGTGGTAGGAATTATTGATACGGTTACGGTTGAAAATAATCGATTGTATAGCAAAAAAGACGAACAATGAAGGGTTTAACTTCATTGATAGTCTGCTAATAACTGATACTAAATTATTTAAAGAGGAGGACGAAAATTGTCATGGTAGTCCGCAAAAGGGCGGCACCCCCGACACCTTGGTCGCAAACCCTCGCAGAACCCAAGATAGACGATAGTGCATTCGTACATTCTTTTTCTAACCTCATCGGTGATGTTCAAGTAGAGGCTAATGTTTTAATTGCCCCAGGAACATCTATAAGAGCCGATGAAGGAACCCCATTTTATATTGGTGAAGGAACCAATATTCAAGATGGGGTCGTCATTCATGGACTAGAAAAAGGGCGGGTGATAGGAGATGACGGCCAAGAATATTCCGTTTGGATTGGTAAAGAAGCCTGTATTACTCACATGGCTCTGATCCACGGACCGGCATATATCGGGGATGGCTGTTTTATCGGGTTTCGCTCAACCATATTTAACGCTAGAGTCGGTCAAGGCTGTATCGTCATGATGCACGCCTTGATTCAAGACGTAGAAGTTCCCCCAGGAAAATACGTCCCCTCTGGTGCTGTTATTACTAATCAGCAACAGGCTGATCGCCTTCCTGAAGTAACAGACAGCGATCGCCACTTTGCTCATCATGTGGTAGAAGTTAACGAAGCCCTACGAGTCGGGTATCAATGCGCTGAGAACCAAGCCTGTATTACCCCTATTCGTAAACAGTTAGGAAAGTCTATAAAAGACATTAATCAGAGTGATTATAGAAATTCGGTGACAAGTATGAGTTTAAGTTCAAACATTGTAGCGCAAGTACGCTCTTTGCTGTCCCAAGGGTATTCCATTGGGGCAGAATATGCCAATAAGCGTCGTTTTAAAACCAAATCTTGGTTAACCGGCGGAACCTTTGAAGGTCGCGCCGATCAAGTTTTAGCAGATTTAGAGGACTTTCTACAAGACCATCAAGGGGAATATGTACGCCTGTTAGGGGTTGATACCGGTGCTAAACGTCGTGTCCTTGAACTGATTGTTCAACGACCAGAAGACACGCCAGGAGAACCCAGTCGCATTACCACCACCAAGAGTAAAGTGGATCTCGCTCCTGTCCAAAGTTCTAGTAACGGTAACGGCAAGGTAGGCAACGATATCGCCTCCCAAGTTCGTACTTTATTACATCAGGGATTGACAGTTAGTACAGAATATGCAAGTACCCGTCGTTTTAAGACAAAATCTTGGTTAACTGGCCCTGCAATAGATAGTAAGCGAGAATCTGAGGTAATCAACGAATTACAACAACTTTTAGCCGAACATCAAGGGGAATACGTCCGTTTAATCGGCGTTGATCCTAATGCCAAGCGGAGAGTTTCCCAAACCATTATTCAGCGTCCAGGAGAACCCGGCACCGTTCAGAGTAATAGTAAGGTAGCTTCTCCTCGCGCAAGTAAAAGAAGAGTAACCTCTGGTAGTGGCGGTTTAAGTTCTGATGCGATCGCTCAAGTTCGCTCTCTACTCTCCCAAGGTTACAAAATTGGTACAGAACACGCCAACAAGCGTCGTTTTAAAACCAAATCATGGCAAAGTTGCTCTCCTATCAATAGCACCCGTGAAAGCGAAGTCATTGCGGGTCTAGAAAACTGTTTAGCCGAGCATCAAGGGGAATATGTTCGCTTAATTGGTATCGATAGCAAAGCCAGAAGAAGGGTTGCAGAAACTATCATTCAACGGCCTGAAGATGCCCTAAGTAATCGAAGCAGCAGAACAGCAACTGCCACAGCTACCGCTTCGGCACCGTCTAAAACCCTTACTTATTCTAGCAATAGCAATGGAAATGGCCGGGTTGCCACCAGTAATTTAACTAGCGAGGCCGTTACCCAAGTGCGTTCCTTACTCTCCCAAGGTTATAAAATCGGCACAGAACACGCGGATAAGCGTCGTTTCCGTACCAAATCATGGCAAAGTTGCTCTCCCATCGACAGCACTCACGAAAGCGAAGTCATTGCAGCCTTAGAAGGTTGTTTAGCTGAGCATCAAGGGGAATATGTCCGCTTAATCGGTATTGATCCTCAAGCCAAACGGCGCGTCTTAGAAACCATTATCCAACGTCCCTAAGAATGGGGTGGTGAAGTGGTGAGGTGAGCAGGTGGTGAAGAAATTTTAATCTCATCATCTTCTCATCAATACCTCCCTTCTCACGTCATAAGCTATTTAATATAATCTGATGCCTTTACCCCTTATTCAGCCACCACGTCACTCAGAAGTTTCGATCACTGGTGAGGTTATTATCCATGAGGGTGCTGTTGTTGCACCTGGAACAATTTTGCAAGCTGCGCCTAATTGTCGTATTGTCATACACTCAGGGGCTTGTATTGGTATGGGAACCCTGATCAATGCTTATAAAGGAGACATTGAAATTGAATCCGGCGCTATGTTGGGGGCAGGTGTTCTCATTGTTGGTCACGGTAAAATTGGTCAAAATGTTTGTCTCGGTTCTTGTACAACCGTCATTAATACTTCTATTGAGTCAGGAACCACCATTGAAGCTGGATCATTAATGGGTGATACTTCTCGTCAGTTTCAAGAAAAAGAAAGTCAGTCTCCACCAGCAATAAAAGCAGATGATAATGGTTTTGGAGACAATGGTCATTTAACTGCCAATGATCAAAAGAAAGCATCTCAAACTGATACAACTAATCATAATAAGCCTGGATTTGTCGAAGAAATGGAAGATTTGTGGGCAGATTCAGAACCCGAAATAGAAGAGGTGACAAAAATTCCTGAAATTCCTGAAATTCCGACAAAATCGAATAGTCCTGCTGATAAAAATAACGCCCCTGTAGTGGGTCAAGTTTATATTAATCAATTATTATGTACTCTATTTCCTGATCGCCAAGCTTTTAATCAGGCTCAAAATAATCCTCCTTCACAAGACGAAAACAATGAGTAAGGTGAGTTGGTGATGTGCTGCTCACTCTCAAGAGATCAAAAAGCTTCTAGTTAGGATTGTAGGCGATCGTTGAAGTAACGAGAAGAAAAAATCTATTGATAAAGAAATAATACTAATTCTTCAAAGTGACTGGAGAGTTAATATAGTGAAAAATGAAAGATAACAAATGCACGGTCAGCAACACCTATAGATTTTTAATTTCGGGATACTTATCAATTATTTTCGCAAGAGCTTCTTTTGCTGTCTGTCGAACTTCTTTATCCCTATCTTGTAAAGCTTTAATTAAGGGTTTTGCTGCTTTTTTATCTTGAATTTCTCCTAATGCCCAAGCTGCTGTTTTTCGAGCTTCTTTCCAATTATCTTTGAGAATGTAAATTAAAGGGAAAGTAGCTCGTTGGTCTTTTAATTGACCTAAAGCTTTGGCTGCACAAATCCGACTAAAAGCATTTTGTTGAAAAAGATTATTATCTTGTAAAGCTGTAATTAAAACAGGAACGGCTCTAATGTCTCCCAATTCTCCTAAAATTTTTGGTAGTCCCGTCTCTAATTGAAAGTAGTAAAAATTATCTGTGTCTTGTTTGTATAACTTTCCATCTAGATAAGCTATATAATTTCTTTTAAAGTTTGGATCTTTATACGCATCAATTAAATTAGTTAGCCAGTGAATTAAAAAGGAAACAGTTCTTAAATCTTTAAATTTAACAAGCCCAGATATAATATGTATCCAAGCTAATTCAGAGAAAGGTAGTTTTTGGAGAACTTGTAAGGCAAACTCTCTAAGTTCAGAATTATATTTGTACCAGATTTGATTTTCTAATTCGTCGCACTGATCTGAAGTATATTTACAATCGAAAACAATTCCTGCTTCTTGGCATTCAGCTATGGTTAGCATCAGAGATGTTAAGCTACTGTATGTAGATATAATATTCATTTCTCCTTCATCAAAGCTATCAAAAACCACAAGACTTAGTCCTTCTTTTATATTGAGCCAAAGACTTCCTGAACAAGTCCAATCTATAGTATAAAAAATAGGTAATTCGTGAAAGCTTTGCAAATACTTTACCTTTGTGGGTAAAGGGAAAGTGTTAGCTGATAGATTTGTCTGTTTTCTGAGATTTTTTAAGTAGATTTTAACGACTTCCGGTAGAGGTCTAAAAGTCCATGGAGTCATTACAGGAGAAAAGATAGCCGCGTGTTGATCTTCATACTCTCCCTGTCTAGAACCATTGCGCCATTGATAAAGTTCGGAGACTTCTAAGGGAAGTTGAAACGGCAAATGTTTAGCTATGGTGTCTATCTCATCTTTTGATAATCCAGGTTGTAAATACTGAAGATCCTGCGTATTGTACTGTTTTGCCCATTTTTCTTTTGCTTGTAAAATTCGGTTGAGAGTTTTAGTTAATTCTGAAGCCATAATTTTATCAATTAAAATAATTCAAATCCACTGATTGTTCCTTTGATACTTTTATCTATAGTATTTAGTGTGAGCATCCTGCTCACTATGCTGACAATACAGCAGGTAAGTTTTCTCTTATTTCTATTTGAATTAACTATAAAACTCATTACCTTGCTTTTGGTTCTGATAGTTTTAATTGAAGTATTTATGTAGCAAGCAATGAGAGGGTTTTCGAGGTAGTTGTAGGAGTAATAAAATGAATTGATGTTTTCAAAAGAAGAATATTGGCCTAGCCCTTTATATTTTACTGAAGTTTCTTGACAATATTGAACTTACTTAAAATAAGCCAATGTCACCCCGGAACCCCCTTCTTTTTGAGGAGCCAATTCAAAGCGCGCAATCTGAGGATGACGCTTCAAAAATTCATGAACGCCTTGACGCAATTTACCCGTACCTTTACCGTGAATAATCCAGATTAACCCTGACTCAGTCGCTTGGGCGATCGCATTTTCTAAGTCAGCTTCTGCTTCTGCGACACGGTTTCCTCGAATATCAATGGTATTTCGAGAGGTGCGAATGGTTGGTACATCTTTGGGTTTAGACGGTGACGGTGGTGGTGTTACTGCTTGTTTTTTCTCTTTAACTTTGGTTTCTACTTTTTGACCATCTAATGATTCAATATCCCTAAACGAAACAGTCATTTTCATCAGTCCAAACCGTACCATAACCTCTTCATCTTCAGGGGAAACATCTAATACTTCGGCGGTTTGTCCTAAGTTAGAGAGGCGAATTTTTTCCCCGACTTTGGGCTGATAACTAACAGTTGGTTTTGCTTTTTTGGGTAACTGTTTTTGACCAATGTTAGTAATGGCTTCTGTTGCTTGTTGAGCTTTTTGGCTACTTTTTTTCCCTTGTTGTAAATTACGAATCACTTGAGCAATCTCTTCTTTTGCTTCTGCGATCGCTTTTTGCACTTCTTGTTCTTGATGTCGTTTTAAGTCTTGTTCTCTTTGTTGTAAAGCCGTCGCTTTTTCGGTAACTTCGGTATAAAATTTCTCTGTTTCTTGCAATAATTTTTGGGCTTCAAGTGCCTTTTCTTCCTGTTCTCTGCGTTGCGCTTCTAACCCTGCAATGACATCGTTAACATCTTGAGACAGTCCCCCAATACGGGTTTTAGCCTCTTCTACAATTTCGTGATCCAAACCCAGACGTTGAGCAATACTTAGGGCATTAGACCGCCCTGGAATACCCCACAACAAACGATAAGTCGGGGAAAGGGATCGATCATCAAATTCCACTGATGCGTTCTCAAAGCGCGAATCTTCGTATTTGAGAGCTTTTAATTCTCCGTAATGGGTAGTAGCAATGGTTAATCTGGCATGATCAGCTAAATGGTGCAATAAAGCGATCGCCAATGCACTTCCTTCGGCGGGATCAGTTCCGGCACCTACTTCGTCTAGGAGTATTAGGGATGGGTGTGGGGTGTGGGGTGTTTCAGATAAAACTGATCCCTGATCCCTGATCCCTGCTTCTTGCTCTCTGCTTTCTGTTCCCTGATCTAACGCTTCTAAGATACGAACAATACGACGAATATGCCCAGAAAAAGTGGATAAATTTTGTTCAATTGATTGTTCATCCCCAATGTCTGCTAGAATTTGCTTAAACCAAGGTAACTCTACTGGTTCTTTGGCAGGAACAAATAAGCCTACTTTGGCCATCAAAGCAGCTAACCCGACGGTTTTCAGGGTGACAGTTTTTCCGCCAGTATTGGGTCCGGTAATAGCAATAACGCGAATCTCTGGGTTAATTTGCACGTTAATGGGAACGACAGGTGATCCTTGTTCGTGTCTTTCTTGCCAGACTAATAGGGGATGATGTAACTGTCTGAGGGTGATGGTTTCTTTATCTTCTATGAATCTTGGGGCGTTTCCTCCTAACCAGAAACTATAACGGGATCTAGCGGTGGCTAAGTCTAAAATTGTGGCGATCGCTAGTAAATATTCTAAATCTTCGGCTACTTCGGCAACTTGTTCACTTAGCTGACGTAAGATCGCTTCTTCTTCTCTTTCTTCTTGTCGTAAGTATTGACGACGTTTATTCCCCATCTGTACGACGGAGTTAGGTTCGATGTAAAAGGTTCCTCCTGTACCAGAAGTGTCGTGGATAATGCCTGGAATTTGCTCTTTTTGGGCAGCTTTTACGGGAAGAACAAAGCGATCGCCTCTTTGGGTAATCACTGTTTCTTGAATCGCTCCTCCTTTTTGCTGCATAATATTTTGCAGTTTCTGGTAAATTCTATCTCTATTTTCTTTAAGATTATGACGAATTTCTCCTAGTTTGGTGCTGGCGCGATCAGCGACTTTTCCTGCTTCGTCTATGCAATGATGGATTGTTTTTTCTAGTTCAGGATAGGTGCGAATGTCGGCGACTAATTCTGTTAATGTGGGTAGTTCTTCATAATCTTCTATTATTCTTCGTAACCGTCGCATTCCTGCTAAGGTTGTGGCAATATTAAGCAGTTCTTTTCCTGAAAGATTACCTTTTAGGGTTGCTCTTTTTAGGGAGTCTCCTACATCGGTAATGCCTTCAAATGTCCATTTTATTTCTAAATTTTGTTCTAGACGGTAAATTTCTTTTGTTTGTTCTAAAAGTTCTTTACTTTCTTCTAAACTGGTTGGAATTGGTAAATTACGGGCTGCTGTTGCACCCATTTTAGTGGCTGCAAAGGTTGCTAACTGTTGGCAAAGACGAGGCCATTCTAGTAAATTTAAAGTTTCTTTGTAAATCACTTTCTATTAAACTCAAAAACTCATAAATCCTATGAGCTAATTCTATTTATTATCGTAATTGAATTCATAGAGATTCGTCAACATATATAGGTAGAGATAATACCCATTCAATGGGTATTATCTCTAATACTAAAGATCATAATCTAGCTAAACATGGACTTATTGAAACTTTTTCATAGCATCTTCAAAAGCCATTTCTAAGTCTTTCCAAGCTAATTCAAATCCGGTTTGGATATCTTTCCAAGCGTCCTCTCCTGCTTTTTGCAGTTCTTCTAATTTATTAAAGGCTGCATCTCTTTTTGCTGTTAACTCTTCGATTTGACTGTGGTATTCAATTTCAGTTTCAGCTTTAGCTTGTTTAGCTTTAGCTTTCATTTCATCAATTTGAGCGTTGAATTTCTCTAATTGAGCCTTAACTTTTTCTTCGTAAGCTTGTTTACTTAGGTTTTGTTCGTTTGTAGGTAATTGAGTAGACATATATTATTATTCTCCTTATATCTTGTTGTATCTTGTCTAGGATGTTAACTATCAAAGCAAAGGCTTTATCAAGGAAAAACCTATTGCTTCAATGATTGCAAATTTCAGAAAATAGAAGTATTACTGAAACTTTTTAGTAGCGTTTTCAAAAGATACTTGCAAGTCTTTCCAAGCTAATTCAAATCCTGCTTGAATATCTTTCCAAGCGTCTTCCCCTGATTTTTGCAGTTCCTCTAATTTATTAAAGGCTGCATCTCTTTTTGCTGTCAACTCTTCTATTTGACTATGATATTCGATTTCAGTTTCAGCTTTAGCTTGTTTAGCTTTAGCTTTCATTTCATCAATTTGAGCGTTGAGTTTCTCTAATCGAGCCTTAACTTTTTCTTCGTAGGCTTGTTTACTTAAATTTTGTTCGTTTGCTGGTGTTTGAGTAGCCATATATTCTTATTCCCCTTGATTGTGTCTACGAAATTTTATGATTTTTGGATTTTTGAATAAGTAGATAGTTAACTTACACTAAAAGCAATACAAATTAAACTAATAACAAAAGTTGCAGCTAAACCACCTAAAATAATATAGGCATATTGTTCTTTGGGAGTGGGATAGGTTGCTGCTGTCATAGGAGGCGTTACAGGATAATTATTAATTAATCCTTCTTGGTCAACGGTGTATCCGTCTGTGGATATATCGTCTTGTTGTTTAATTTCTTTTCTTTTTTCTTCTTGAGTTCCTTCTCTTTCTCTCCTTGCTGCTACGTCAGCCGGAATTAATTCACTACCATCACTAACATCGTTATTTAATGTTTTAGTGTCGATTTCTGGGTTGTTTGCCATAGTCTGTTCTCCTATGTTTATAAATAGTAGGCTTTGTACCTGTTGTTACCAATATAGGACAATATTTATACTTTGTCAAGTTTTTGTACTAACAAAGTAAAGAGTAAGTACATTCACTGTGTGACAAATCAGAATATGATGTTACGATCTTGTTAAAACAAGTAAAGGACAGTATTAGTAAAAAAGAAACATGGCTAGAACAAAACCAAGGTCTGACAAAGTATTAACCATTCGTCTTCCTGAGAGGGACTTATTACGTTTAGAGGCGTATTGTATGGAAGATGGTAAAACCAAGACCGAAGTAATCAGACAGTTCATTCACAGTTTACCTGCAAATGAAAGTTCAACCCCACAAAAAGCAGGGTGATTTTGAGTAGGGAGCAGAGGGAGCAGGGAACAATGATTGATATATCTTCCCCCCGCTACCTCTATATCCCGTGATCTTATCACTCCCCATACTCTCCATCCCCTTATTCTAAAAGGGTTTTAACGGTTCCATTGGGAATAAGAACTAAGCGAATGGTTTGATTATTCACTGTTTCGAGAGGAGAAACAAACTGAGATCCTGGAGTAGGAAAAGGAATTTGAGACAGATAAATAGAGGCTGAACGACCGAGAGGAACCGTTTCCTTGAGAGAACCATCTTCTTGAACAATGAGACGATATTCTAAGGTTTGCTCTAGATTTTCAGGAGGTTGCCACCGTTGCTGGAAATACTCACGGGCTTGGGCAACTTGGGGAATTGCATCGAGAAGAGTAGTTTTTGGGGGAGGTTTTGGGACAACCTTAGCTTCTGGAGACAATAACTCGTCGGGAATGGTGACTTGATCCCGATTTGCTGTTGCTCCTGACGATGGGGTGGTATTCCTCGCTTGTAACGTCGGGGGTGCAGGTAGTGTTGGGTTTTGGAGCAGTTGGTTGACCTGTTGTGGGGGCAAACCAGGCATGATGATAGGGGTTTCTCCATTGGGTAAAAGATGCTGTGGTACCGACTCAACTGTCCCCGAAGCATTAGACTGGGCAGTGTTGGGTTTTGGTGGGGCTGGAGGAGCTACCGGTGGGGGTGGTATGACTCGTAACGGAGGTGCTTGAATAGCAACATTGGGGTTTCGCGGTGGCGGGGCAACTTGACCAATTTCTCCAGGGGGTGGTAAAGGGTCACGATTAGCCAAGGAGGGGGCTAAAGAAGGTGTAGGGAGAGGAGTTTTTGGGGGGGGTGGTACAGGGGGTGATACATCCAGAAAAGGAAGGGTACTGTCTGCGGTTTCTGTGGTGTCATCAGTAGGATTATCCGTTGTCGTCAGTTGTCTAAACCACTTCACTCCAACCGTAGGAATGAGAATGGCCAGGACTGCGACAGTACCTGTGGCGATCCAAACCCCTAGACTTTTCTTTAAAGGAGTTTTTTTGCCATGAGCTAGGGTAACAATGGTTTTATTGTAGGCTTCTAGAGCATTTACCAGGTCAAATAGTTGGGACAGCGATAAGGTAACAGAGGTATGAGAGGATTGAGATGCTAATGATCCCAAGGCTAGATGATGAGAAAGTAAGCCTTGAGAGGATAAAGAAGGGGTTGCGATCGCTTCTGGATTTGTTATTTTTTGATTGTTTGGGGAGAATTTTTCTTTTGGGCTTCCTTCGATATAAGAAGCGGTATGATGCAGGAAATTTTTAACATAGGTTTGGACAACGTTACGTAATAATTCAAGTTGAATGCGATCGCCTTTAACCGTCACTTGGTCTTCTTCTAAGAGTCGAGGATCATCAAATTGTAGTTCAAACTCAATACTATCTAAAGAGATTAATTCGCCCCAACGTGATAGTAAATGACGTTTATCCCATAATTTCAAGGTACAAGTAGGAGGGGTGTAGGTTTGTAGGGGTGTATTATTAAATAACATCATACAATTGGTTTAAATATAATTGGTTTTGAGTAGAGGAGTAATGATTTTTATATTGGATCTTGAATAATCAATTAATTTAATAAAGGCTCGCCTTGGCTTAAGACGTATAATCTAGAAGCGTTAACCACAAGCGATCATAGCCATTATCTTCACTGTAGAATAGTAGGTCAGTTAATAATTTATAGGCTAATTGTATTTGTTTGTCGGGGGACAGTTTGACCGTATTTTCTCTTTTTGAATAGAAACTCTGAAAATTTTCTAAATAGTTTCCTAATAAGGTCGTTTGTGCTGGATCTTTATTTTGTGCTGTCATTTGTTCTAGGAGGGTAACAGCGCGACGAATCAATTCTTCATATTGTTGATTAAGGTAGCAAATAATTAAAATTAGCGATCGCATTTGTTCAACGGTAAAACTGTCTAAGGGGTTATCTACTTTTGTGGTGTCTCGGTTTGACCACAATTGTACTTTTTCGACTAAAGTAGTGTTAACATCTAAGTCGATGGCTGCTTGTAGAAGCATATCTGTATCTATAGGGATCAAACACTCGCTGGCCAACAATACTAAATCGAGATGGGTTTGCATCTGATCAAGTTGTTGTGGAGTGGGTGGGTTGGTTAGGGGTGTATCTCCCCAAGCCGGAACTGACTGAGACATTTTAACCACGTGGACAGATAACAATATGTTTAGTCCTTAATATAGCAACCTTTCTAAATAGATGATGATGAGGAGTATTTTATGAGTCTAGAAGCTAGTGCTGCTGATATGGCCATTCAAGAAAATTTAGAACAATTTTTAGTGGTTTTATCAGTTTCTTTGAGTGTCGCCACAATTTCCCGTATTTTTTCTTGGTTTCGGCAAATTCCATACACACTTTTATTGGTAATTGTCGGCTTAGGGTTAGCGTTTATTGATGTTCGCTTGGTTAATCTTTCTCCTGAATTAATTCTAGAGATTTTCTTACCTCCTTTGCTGTTTGAAGCTGCTTGGAATATTCGCTGGCGAGAGTTGAAAGAAAATTGGATTCCTGTTGTCTTATTTGCTATTGTTGGGGTTATTATTTCTGTCGTTGGCATTGCTTTAGCGTTGAGTCAATTAACAGATTTGGCCTTACCCATTGCTTTATTAGTTGGGGCAAGTTTATCAGCAACTGATCCGGTTTCTGTCGTGGCTTTATTTCGAGAATTAGGAGCGAGTAAAAAGTTAACGGTATTGATGGAAGGAGAGAGTTTATTTAATGATGGGGTTGCGGTTGTTGCTTTCTTATTATTGGTAGGAATACCTTTAGGAACAGAGGTGTTTTCGGTTACGGATACAGTGCTTAGTTTTGGTAAGTTTGTCGGTATTGGTATCGGTTTAGGTTGTTTGGTGGGCTTTGGTATTTCTTATTTAACCCAACGGTTTGATCTGCCTTTAGTTGAGCAATCTTTAACGTTAGTTTCTGCTTATGGTACTTATTTGATTACAGAAGAGTTAGGGGGATCTGGGGTTATTTCTGTAGTAACAGTGGGTATTATTTTAGGTAACTTTGGATCTCGTATTGGCATGAATCCTAGAACCCGATTATTAGTGTCTGAATTTTGGGAATTTCTGGCATTTTTTGTTAATTCTATTGTCTTTTTATTGATTGGCGATCAGATTGAGTTTGATAGTTTAAGTGATAATTTAGATATTATTGGTATTGCTATTATTGCTGTTTTAGCGACTCGTTTTATTGGTATTTATGGATTGGCAAATTTTAGTAATGTTTTCACAAAAGTTGATATCAGTTTACCTGAACAAACTGTACTTTGGTGGGGCGGTTTGAGAGGTTCGGTTTCTATTGCCTTAGCTTTAAGCGTTCCTGTTTCTTTGAGTGGAAGACAAGATATTATTGATACTGTATTTGGCGTGGTATTATTTACACTATTAATTCAAGGTTTAAGTACACAATGGGTATTGAAAAATTTGAACTTAGTAGGCGATCAACCGTTACGTCAAGAATATTCAGAGTTGTTAGCCAGAAAAATGGCTTTAGGACGAGTGATTGATTATTTTCAAACTTTAGATGAATCTCCTAGTATTGACTCAGAATTTTATCGTTACGAAAAAGAATTAGTAACAGGACAGTTAAAATCGATAGAAGAAAAAATTGCTGATTTTCAACAAAAATATCCTCAGTTAGAATCCATCGCTATGCAACAACTCAAAGATACATTGTTAGATATTGAAGCTGATACGTATGCTGAGTTAATTCGCAATGGAAAATTAGGGAAAAATCTTTCTCCTATTATGTTAGAAATTTTAACAGAAAGTAGTGAACATTAATTAGTTATTAGTTCAATATTATTGAGAAGTAACTAATATAAATCCCCTGGTTTTTTGGGAAACTGAATCAATGGTATTGGTCCCTTTCCAAAGGTCTTCCGCTTTAACCCAAACGGGGGGATATTTATAACGAGAAACGTCTAAGATTAAAAAGCGATCGCTTTCTTTATTATAAGCTGCAATGGGAGAAATATGCCCCCCTCTTTCTTGTCCAATGGCAGACCTTAAATAGTTCACTAAAACAAAATCATTTGCTTGCTTCAAATTATTAATAATTTCTTGGCGAAATTCCTCTAAACTGACTTCATCCCCATGATAAACTTCTACATCAACAGGATAACTTTTCAATAAACCCCCTAATTCTTGTAAAGTCATTCCTTGTCGAGAAACAGTTTCTTTTGTGATAACAGCTTCTGTTTTTGGGTTATCAAAAACATTATCTTGAGTAAAGCGATGATACATCACCCATTCTGTCGCTTTTGGTGCAGGTATAGACAAAGCATTTAACACCATGACTATACTTGCAACGCCACAAAATGCTAAGTTTTCTTGGGTTTCAAATTGAAGACTTAAAGGAATATAATCTTGACGAGCATTACTTTCTATTAATAAGGTTTCCCCTTGAGAAGAATTAAAACTAATCAAGTTTTCATGTAAAGGTAAGCTGGTTTGAGCCAGGAGTTGACTAGGAATAAAACCAACCCCTAATAATAAAACTTTTGCAATTAGCTTTTTAATTTTCATTAACTTTAATTACAAAATTTTTCCACACAACGGACAAACATTTCCACTCCTAACGGTAACACAGTTTCATCAAAATCAAAGCGAGGATGATGATGGGGATAATTTAAGCCTTTTTCTGCATTGGCTGACCCTAAAAAGAAGTAACATCCTGGAACTTCCTCTAAAAAGAAAGACATATCTTCTCCTCCCATTGTTTGACAAGTTGGTGCAATTCCTGCAGGAGTTTCTACCACTTCTAATGCCACAGATTTAACTAACTCTGCCATGTTTTCATTATTAATAACAGGAGGATATAACCGCCAATAATCTAACTCATAATCTGCTCCATATCCCTGACAAATTCCTTTAACAATATCTTCAATTCTTTGACCAAAATAACCCTCAAATTCAGGATTAAAATAACGCACCGTTCCACTCATGCTGGCCGTATCTGCAATCACATTTAAAGCGGTTCCGGCGTGTAATTCTCCTACTGTTACCACCGCAGAATCAATGGGATTAACATTCCGAGAAACAATCGATTGTAAAGCATTAACAATCTGTGCGCTAACCACCACAGAATCAATGGTTTGATGAGGCATGGCCCCGTGACCGCCTTTACCGAAGATATTGAGGCGAAAACACTCTACAGCAGCCATTAATGGCCCGCTACGAACTCCTACAGTTCCCAGAGGTAGATTATTCCATAAGTGTAAGCCAATAATCCCATCTACGTCAGGATTGTTTAAGACACCGGCTTCTATCATGGGTTTTGCTCCCCCTGGACTTTCTTCGGCGGGTTGAAAAATTATTTTGACGGTTCCTTTAAAGTGTTGACGATGCTGCCACAAATAGGAAGCAGTTCCTAAAGCGATGGTTGTATGACCATCGTGTCCACAAGCGTGCATAGTTCCTTCGTGGAGAGAACGGTAGGGGACTTCATTTTCTTCATGAATGGGTAAAGCGTCCATGTCTGCGCGAATGGCTAATACAGGGCCGGAATAGGGACTGTCAATGATAGCAACAATCCCCGTTTTAGCAATTCCTGTTTCATGGGGAATGCCCATTTCTGTTAACTTTTGAGTAATAAATCTAGCGGTAATTTCTTCTTTGAATCCTAACTCTGGTCGTTGGTGTAGATAGCGTCGCCATTCTACTAATTGAGCGTTAAGATTGCGAATTTCTAGGCGAATTTGTGAAAAGTTAACGGAATTTGCTTGAGGAAAGGTAGAAATCATTGCAGATGTTACGGATATTAAATAAGATATTTTCTATCTTTCCTATTGTATCGTTTATCAGTTATCAGTTATCAGTTATCAGTTATCAGTGACCATTTATTAATTATTAATTATCAATGAAGAACCATTTGTCTTGAAGATTCATATAATTTAATTGTAAGTGGAATTACTGAATAACTAGATGAAACCTTACCAAAGTATCCCAATTCGAGACTGTGGAGAACCCCTAATTGCTATTCCCTTAGTACAGTTTTCTGTAGAAACACCCCATCCCTATCAAAAGTTAGGTGCTAGTTATGGAGAAAAATCCCCTTATTATTTACGATCTAAAGTGATAGAAGCACTGATACAAGCGCAAACTTATTTACAACAACAATATTCAGGATGGAAAATACATATTTTTGATGCTTATCGTCCTGTCGCCGTGCAACAATTTATGGTGGATTATACATTTACTTCTTTACTCAAAGAAAAGGGGTTAACCTTAGACAGTTTATCTGAAACAGAAAAAGATAGTCTTTGGCAGCAAGTTTATCAAATATGGGCGATCCCTAGTGATGATTTAACCACTCCTCCTCCTCATAGTACCGGTGGGGCTGTTGATATTACGTTGATAGATAATCAAGGTCAATTGTTAGATATGGGTGGACTGATTGACGAATTATCCGAGCGATCGCAACCTAATTATTATGCTAACCATACCGACAATCTAGGACAAACTTATCATCAAAAAAGAGAACTACTCAACCAAATCATGACGCAAGCGGGATTTTTACGTCATCCTGGGGAATGGTGGCATTTTTCTTTAGGGGATCAAATGTGGGCTTGGCAAGGTCAAAAAGCGGTCGCTTACTATGGGAGAGCTTGAAAAAGGCAGAAGGTTGGCTTGTATCTTGATTAATTTGCCGGGAAAGAACCGGGTAATACTTTGAAAGTTTTGGGTTTGCCATCACGAACCACTTCAACGGCCAAGGTGTTGCCAATGGTACTAAGTTCTACTTGTTCTTGTACTTCAACGGCTTTAGTGACAGGTTTTCCCCCAACTCTAAGGATAATATCCCCTGGTTTGAATCCTGCTTTTTGGGCGGGGGAGTCATCTACCACTCGCACCACTAAAACTCCTTCGCTATTGGTAACTTTAAACCCAAGTTGTGGATCTTGATTTAATTCTTTGCTTAATTCTGGGTTAAGGGTGATCATGTGAATACCCAAATAAGGATGGTCTGCTTTTCCTGTGGTTAATAACTGGTTAGCCACCCGTTGGGCGGTTTCGATGGGTATGGCAAAACCTAACCCTTGAGCATCGGCGCGAATGGCTGTATTAATACCAATAACCTGGCCTTGGGCATTCAGTAGTGGTCCGCCGGAGTTTCCTGGGTTAATGGCCGCATCAGTTTGGATGAAGCGAACCCGTTTATCGGGGACACCGACTTCGGTACTGGATCGCCCTAACGCACTAATAATACCTACTGTAACCGTATTATCCAGACCTAGAGGGTTACCAATAGCGATCGCCCATTCTCCTGGGTTCAGTTCTTCTGCGCTACCAATAGCTACGGTTGGCAAGTCTTGAGCTTCAATTTTTACCACAGCGACATCGGTCATCGGATCGGTTCCTAACACTTTTCCTTCATAGACTTTGCCATCTTTGAGGGTCACTTTCACTTCTTTCGTGCCATCGACAACATGAGCATTGGTTAATAATTGTCCATCGGGAGTTAAAATAAACCCTGATCCGGTTCCCCGTTCAATGTGTTCTCTAGGAATAGGAAGCTCGTTACCGAAAAAACGGCGGAAAAAAGGATGTTCAAACGTTTCCCCCATTTGATTAGAAACTTGTCGCGTTGCATCAATACGAACCACTGCTGGTCCGACTTTTTGGGCTGCTTCAGCAATAAAATTTAAGTTAGCTTTAGAAGAAGATTTTGCAGGAAAGGGAAACGGTTTAAGGTTTGTGGGAACCACTGCCGGCGGTTGACTGGTTTGCTCTTGAGGGGTTTGAGTCCAGTAACGACTCCCCCAAACTCCTGCACTTCCACCTAAAACCAATAATGTTACATAGACAAATAACTGTTTAATACGCATGATACTTTTATTTTTTTATAATCACAGGGTTCCCTATTCCAAATTATGACAAAGTTTCCTGAAAAACAGTTAACTTTTATGGGTTTATTTTAGCTTTTGTCTGTTGATTGGCTGTAGGGTGTCAGGTGTGGGATGTAAAGTTTAGTGTAAAAAATATTTAGGTAACTTTTAGTATCCCCCTTACCTCAAAATGTTATCCTGTTCAAATCTATTATCAAACTCATCAATATCATTCAAGGGATTTCCTCTTCTTTCTATTTCTTGTTCAATTCTATCAATGTTGATATTACTGGGATCACTATCATTAGGTGACGGGGGTAACTCTTCTTGAACCGAGGGAGGTGTTGGTTCTTGCATTCCTTGATTAACTTTTTGAATTTGTGCTAAGAAATGTCCTTGATTATGATTAAGGGAACGGGCTAGAATTAACCCTTCTTGAAAGGCAGCTAACGCAGGTTCATAAAGTTGTTTGTCTAGATAAATTTCTCCAATTTTGTCATAAACTTTCATCAAACCATAATAATTATAAGATAATTGTTCGACTTGAATTAAACGTTGATAAATTTGCAAAGCATAATCTTCTTGTTCATAATCGGTGTATAAATCAGCAAGTTGAGTTAATGCTTCTGCTGCTGCTCCAAATAATTGTAAAGACCAAGCTAAAGCATAAGCTTCTTGATAATTTTGGCTGGCTAATTCTGGTTGATCTAATGTTTCATAATCTTTACCAATATCAATCTTTAAGGGTGGGACAAATTGAATATTTTCACTAGCTAAATAACTATCCACTAATCTTTGTTTAATTTCTGCTGCATTATTGGGTTGTAACGATGCTGTATAAATTTCAGCTAAGGCTTGTAAATATAATCCTTCTTCATAAGTATTTTGTTCAGTTTGAGCAATATCTAATAATTCCTCATAGACGGCTGCAGCTTTGGGATAATCAAATTTCGCTAAATAAAGTCTTCCTAATCCTTGCAAGGCTTCTTTTATAGTAAAAGGACTATCATTTTCTCTGGCATAGTTTAATACTTTTCGATAAACAACAATAGAATTATCTAAACTATGTAACTTCTCATAAGCATTGGCTAAAGCAATTAAAAATTCTGGACTTAAAGGATCTTCTTTTTCCGATAATTCTTGCAGTTCAACCAGTCTTTTACTAATAATTTGTACATCTTCTGTTCGGGTTCGATTCCACGCAATTTCCCCGACTCTTCCTAAAGCATTAATTTCTTCTATTCTTCCTAAAACTCGTCTTAATCTTAATTCTCGATACCAAATTTCAAAGGCAAGGTTATCCTTACCAGTCTCTAATTCTTGTTGTGCTTGTTGATTGAGTTGATCTAATTCGCTTCTTAATCTTTTTTGTTCTAATGGAGTCAAAGGACGAGGAACAGGAGGCAGTAAAGGATCATCTAAAGGAACTTCTAAAGGGGTTAATTCTGGCTCAGGAAGGGATAACGCCATCTGATTAGATTTTATTAAATCCCCAGAATAAAGAAAAAAAATCAAGCTAATTAAAACAGGAATTTTGCTAATATAATCACGAAAATAAAACATAATTTTCCTCACCAACATTAAGTTTAACAAACAAGTTTAACAGCTAATAACTGGTCACTGTTTACTGCACACTGTTCACTGAATATAAGATAACATTTGAAAGAGAATTGTATTATAGGGACAACCGTGTGAGGAAATTATCTAACCTTATCCTAGCCTTAATAATTATGATTGGTTTATCTGCTTGTGGTACTATGCCCCAAATATCAGCAGAAGAGCGGTTATTTCCACCAATTTCTTTAGAATTTTTAGATAAGTACGATATACAACCGCAAACTTTTCAAGAGACTCCCATAGGGGGTTTATCAGCAATTACCTATGATCGGCAACGCGATCGCTTTTATGTTTTGTCTGACGATCGCGCTCAACAAGCGCCGGCAAGATTCTACACCCTTAAGATAGACCTAACGACCACCAATGAGCAACCAGTAACAATAAAAGGGGTAACGGTAGAAAACGTCACCTTTCTCAAGGATAAAGCTGGGCAAAATTACCCATCTCAAACCATCGATCCAGAGGGTATTGCTTTGTCCCCCAGAGGCACTTTATTTATATCTAGCGAAGGAGTACCTAACCAGGGAATTAACCCCTTTCTTGGCGAATTTGATCCCACTACAGGACAACTTCAACAGGAGATCCGTCTTCCTAAACGTTATTTAATGGCAACTGATCCCGAAACAGAACCTCAAGGCGTGGAAAATAATCTAGGGTTTGAACCTTTAACCATAAGTGCGACGAGTACCTTAAAAGATGACCCTTTTCGCATTTTTACAGCTACAGAAGCATCACTAAAACAGGATACTGCTTCGACTCCTCCTGTGAATATTCCAGTACGTCTGCTGCATTATGTGATCAGTCCGGTGGGTCTTCCTGTATTACTTGCCGAACATTTATACTTATTGGATAAAACGCCAAAAGGTGCGATCGCTAATGGACTTACAGAATTACTCGCTTTACCCCGTGAAGGTTCCTGGTTAAGTTTAGAGCGAACCTTTGGAATGTTTGGGTTTGGCGCAAAATTATTTCAAGTGGTTAATAGTGGTGCGTCTGAAACTTCAACTATTAGTAGTTTCAAAGAGGGAATAGAAGGAATTAAACCCTTACGAAAAAAGCTATTATTGGATCTAGAAACCTTGGGTATTCAGTTGGATAACTTAGAAGGAATGACCATCGGACCAAGATTAGCAAATGGAAGTCAGAGTTTGATTGTAATTAGTGATGATAACTTTAGTGCTGACCAAACTACTCAGATTTTATTATTTAATCTATATTTACCTTAAAAGGTTACTTTTTGGTCATCAATTATCTAAATTTTAATGTAGTGACTTGTTTCTTCTTCTATTCTCATCGTATTCTGAGAATCTTTTGCTAGAGTCGTTAAGATTAAGGAGATTATATACGTAAGTGACACAAATTTATACATTAACGCTTACATTTCGAGATGACAAACTGCTATTCATCGGGTTTAATCGATGTAGAAAATCAATCCTCAAATTTTTAACATTATTAGGACTAAAATGATGGTTAAACTTTATAAGTTAGTGACCTTGACAACAGGGGTCTGTTTAGGATTAGGCTGTTTTTGGAATCAAAAGGCGATCGCTGCTACCTTGAGATCCGATTTTAAAGGGGAAACCATTGAAAAAATTGGTTTAATTGTGGATAACGTATCTATTACACGCCAACCATCTTCAAGTTTAATTAATTATAGTTTAGGTTTGCAACTTAAAGTGTCGTTTCTCGATAAACAAGCATCACCAGCAGAAAGAACTTGGTTTATTAATCGCAACGCTAGTTTCAACACTAATGATAGTTCCAATAATTTTTTGTTCACTTTAGAAGTTGATTTTTGTGAATCATCCGCTCCATCTTCTGTTTGTTATTCTTTATTTGATGGTATCAGGACGATTAATAATGGAACTCCGAGTGATAGAGAATTTAGTAGAATCATTAACGATCCAGAAAATCCAATTATTAAGCTTTTAACTAATGGTGACAATAATAATGTAAGATTACAAGCCAATTTATTGGGGATGAAATTGGTTGGAGGTTTTCAACAAAGTACCACAGAAAAAAGTGCCTTTTTTGTTTCAACTCCACCTCCTGAACCTGTTATTGTCCCTGAACCTCTAACCATTATAGGTTCAGGGACTGCCATCGGATTTGGAACATTTTTTAAGCGTAAATTAGTTAAAAACAAATCTGTATCAAAGAAAGCTTAAATTAATCGATTAAGCTAAGTTAATCAGCAATTATCATGAAATTTACTAGAAGATTTTTATTAAGTTTAAGCACAGTTTTTCTCTATGGAATCTGGCAAAAGTATTATCCACAACGTCTTTTATCCCAAAATCTTCCAAATAATAATCTAACGATTCCAGGCATTGATCCCAAACCCCAAAAACCTCAAATCACAAATATTGAACCATCTAAAAAGATAGTTGTTAATAATCTAATTAAACCTGTTGAATTTATTGATGATACTGTTCCTAAAAAATGGTTATATAAAACATCAGTAAAACCAGGAGAGGGAGCAATGTTATCTCTTTCTATTCAAGAGGGAAATAAAAATATTTTGGAAACATTAAAACAATTACCACAAGAAAAATTTATTTCTAATAGTTTCCCTGATTTTACTGATGCTATTGACTTAAAACAATTAGGAAATAATAAACCTAAAATCTCCTCTTTATTTTATACAGTAATATCTTTTGATCAACCTCAATTATTAAGAGTTTGTCATGGAGCGATAGGATTAAATGTTAATGCTAGTTTTTGGGTAAATAACCAACTCGTTAAACATGGAGAATTAATTAGAGTCAATAAAGGATTTTACCCGATAATTATTGAAGCTTATCATGGTGAA
The DNA here is from genome assembly GCF_000169335.1 of Crocosphaera chwakensis CCY0110. GTDB lineage: Bacteria > Cyanobacteriota > Cyanobacteriia > Cyanobacteriales > Microcystaceae > Crocosphaera > Crocosphaera chwakensis. Next base: position 22,048 of record NZ_AAXW01000013.1, on the reverse strand, counting down.
GAAACACAATGGTTACCTTGGAAATTAGCTTATTTAGCTCCTCGTTTTACCATTATTACAGAAACAGAAATAGAAGAAGTTTATCAATGGCAACTAAGTCAATGGCAACAAACATTAGATATGGCAAAAGCTAATGATAATCGCTTATTAGCTGCTGTTCAATTTGATAGCAAAACTATTCGAGGGAAAGACGGATTTTTTCAAGTTGGTCAAAGTATTAATGGTAAATGGTGGTTTATCGATCCCCAAGGAAAAGCCTTTTGTCATCGAGGTTGTACAGGGTTAAATGCAGGGGGAATGGGAGGAAGAAGAGCCAACTTACCTGCTGTTCCTAAAAACACCGTTAAAACCTGGGTTAACTATCTCAAAGAATGGGGTTTTAACGCCATGGGTGCTTGGACAACTGCAGAATTTTTTGACCAAAATATGGCTTTTACAGAAATCATAGAAACTTATTACGAAAAACCCTGGTTAGTTACTAAATTTCCTGATGTTTGGGACTCTCAATGGATAGAAAATGTTGATAAAAAGTGTCAAAAACTTTGTACTCCTCTAAAAAATAATAAAATGCTGTTAGGCTATTTTCTAGACAACGAAAGGGGGTTTATGGAAATGATAAATAGTAATGAAACAATTATCGCTAATGCTCCCACGTATCGCTATGATGGCCCTATACAATCTGATGATTTTGAGTTGCCAGCAGAACCAAAACTAAACGCTAAAGGAATTGGATTACTACAGTTTTGTTTAAGTCAAAAACAAGATATTCCTGCTGCTCAAAAAGCTTGGGAATTTGTCTTAAATCGTTATTCATCCTTGGAAAAGTTGGGTCAAGCATGGCAAATTAATATTACCGCAAAAGAAAGTATAAGAGACTTAACCTTAAGAGAAGAAATTTTAATCTCAGATAATTATCAAGAAGATAACCATCAATTTATTAAGCAATGGGTAGAACAATATTATCGAATTTGTACTGAGAAAATCAAGAAATATGATCCCAATCATTTAATTTTAGGTTGTCGTTGGGGAGGGACGCCAGGAAAAGCAGTCTTAGAAGTAGAAAAAGAATGGACTGATGTCGCTTCTCGCAATAATTATCGCTCTAACTTTTACGAACTATTTAATGACTTTTATCAACAGGTTCAACGTCCTATTCTAAATGGAGAAATTAGCACATGGACGGATCACTATACCTTATTTAGAAATCCCATCGAACCCCCCGGAGGATATGAACCAGAAACACGACAAAAAATTAAAGCAACTGAAACAATGAATCGTATTTTTTCCCATCCAGAGGTATTAGGTTATACGAAATATCGTTGGCACGGAAAGGGCGATAAATTATGGGATAATCAACCAATATTTAATATTATCAACCCCTTAAGACAAGCTAATTATCGAGCGGTTTCTATAGCAACTTTTTGGGATCAACCCCCTCAAAAAGATCATCAACCGCTCAAAGGACAAGTTTTTGTTACCTTATTAGATAGTCAAATAAACAAAAAAATATTAAAACCTGCTAAAATTGAAGATAAGCCCAGTTTTAAAATTAGTAGAAATCATCTAGCAATAGGATTAGTTTGTGACAATGATCAATGGCAAGCAAGAGTATATGGTGATGGAATTAAAGGAGAAGTGATTAATAGCAACATTGAGGGAAATAACTATCAATTAACCATTAAAATTGAAACTTTTCCCACTCTCTTCAATGACACCAAAGCAGAAGCAAACTATCAATTAAATCTTGTGCGTCATCAAACCAAATTAGAAGGAATCTTCACCGGGACTTATAATCAAGAAAAAGTAACAGGTAGGGCGATCGCTTATATTCATCGTCCTGTTACTACAGTGAGATATTAGACCAATATCTGGGAATACTAATCCTAGACATCGTAAAACGGCAAAAGACTTAAAAGATGTTAACATACCCTTCCTCTTCTCAACCCGCTACTTCTCAGCGTCGTATTGTTATTGGTGACGTTCATGGTCATTATGACACCCTCAATCTTCTTTTAGAAGCGGTCGCACCTAACCAAGATGATCAAGTTTACTTTTTAGGTGACTTGATTGATCGTGGGCCTCAAAGTTCTCAAGTGGTAAAGTTTGTTATGAAACATAAGTACCATTGTTTACTAGGAAACCATGAATATATGCTTCTCGAAACCGTTGGTAAAGGGGGTATTAATAGTCATCAACTACAAGGATGGTTGTATGGAGGAGGTTACTCCACCTTAGTTAGTTATGATCATCATATTCCCCAAGAGCATATTAACTGGATGAAAACCTTACCAACCTATTTAGACTTAGGGGATATTTGGTTAGTTCATGGAGGAATTGATCCTAACATCCCTTTAGAACAACAAACCGCGCAACAGTTTTGTTGGATAAGGGACGATTTTCATGGGATGGATAAACCCTATTTTGAGGATAAACTAATCATTACTGGTCATACGATTACTTTTACCTTTCCAGGGGTCTTACCAGGGAAATTAGTAGTCGGAGAAGGATGGTTAGATATTGATACCGGTGCATATCATCCCCAAAGTGGTTGGTTAAGTGCATTAGATTTAAAGACAAAAACGGTTTATCAAGTGCATCGTCAACACAAAACTAAGCGTATTCTTCCTTTAGCCGAAGCAGTGGTTAAAATTGACCCGTCTGTAGTTAAAGCAAAACGAGCTAGACAAAAGGTATCCTAATAATATAAGGATAATATATAGAAAACGAACACGGAGGGATTTGAACCCCCGACACCCAGGACCGGAACCTGGTGCTCTATCCACTGAGCTACGTGTCCACATACCTTATTACAATAGCATGATTTTCTAGAATGGGTTAATCATTAAGTTTCAGTTAAGAATCTTATCAGCCTACTTATTCTAGGGGAAAGCCTAAATTTCTGTGTAATTTCGCTGTTTTAATCCTAATCCCCGTATGATTAAAATAGTGATAAATCTGATCAGACAATCAAAAACCTGAGATGATAGAATTGCTATGAGTTAAGGGTCAAGAGTCTGCTGTGAGTCATACTCCCACATTAATGCCACATCTGGCCGTGTCTTCATTGTCAGATAATAATCGTCTGAGTCTGTTTTGTGGATCGTCTAATATTGCGTTAGCCCAAGAAGTCGCCCGTTATTTGGGGATGGACATTGGGCCGATGATTCGTAAACGATTCGCTGACGGTGAATTGTACATTCAAATTCAAGAATCTATTCGTGGTTGTGATGTTTATTTAATTCAACCCTGTTGTAACCCCGTCAATGACCATTTTATGGAATTATTGATTATGGTTGATGCTTGTCGTAGAGCATCAGCGAGGCAAATTACTGCCGTTATTCCTTATTATGGTTATGCAAGGGCTGATCGTAAAACCGCTGGTCGTGAGTCCATTACCGCTAAATTAGTCGCTAATTTAATTGTTGAAGCTGGGGCCCATCGGGTTTTGGCCATGGATTTACACTCGGCACAAATACAAGGTTATTTTGATATTCCTTTTGATCATATTTACAGTACACCAGTTTTACTTGATTATTTTGCCACTAAGGATCTCTCTGATATTGTCATTGTGTCTCCCGATGTAGGAGGGGTTGCTAGAGCAAGAGCTTTTGCTAAAAAATTAGATGATGCACCTTTAGCCATCATTGATAAACGTCGTCAGTCTCACAACGTGGCCGAAGTCATGAATGTCATTGGCGATGTTAAAGGCAAAACAGCGGTTTTAGTGGACGATATGATTGATACAGCCGGAACCATCACTGAAGGGGCGAAACTGCTCCGAGAAGAGGGTGCTAGACAGGTTTATGCTTGTGCTACCCATGCGGTGTTTTCTGGTCCAGCTGTTTCTCGTTTATCTAGTGGGGTATTAGAGGAGGTCATTGTGACTAATACTATTCCTATCCCAGAAGAAAATCGTTTTGAACAATTAACGGTGTTGTCTGTAGCGAATCTTTTAGGGGAAGCTATTTGGCGCATTCATGAGGATACTTCCGTTAGTAGTATGTTTCGTTAATTTTTAACTTAGTATCAGTAGGGTGGGCAATGCCCACCTTTTTTATTATTAATTTTTGACAATGCCTGACCACTGCACCTTTTTTTCATGAGTCCGTCGATAAGAGAAGAAATGAGAAGGAGATTGATAGGTACAATAAGGAGCGATACTAATTTGTTCAGCTTTTATGCCTAATTGTTCAAGTTGTAATTGATTAATACGACGTACATCTAAACGAACTTTTCCAGGTTCTGGATCAGGTAAAATAGGAGACTCAAATAGGTTGAGTAAAGAATTTAAAATGTTTTCTGAGCTATTGATTGGTTCATCTGTAAATAAACTTTCTCCCACTTCTGCTGCCACTTCTTCGGATACCTGATACACCTCTCCACTGATAGCTGGACCCATAGCAATCCGTAAATTTTTTATAGCACTACCCCAAACTTGTAAACGGGCGATCGCTTCTGGTACGATCCGTTTAGCTGTTCCTCTCCACCCTGCATGAATAGCTGCAATATTACCGGTTACTTCATCCCCAATCAAAACGGGGGTACAATCAGCACTAGCTACCCAGATAGCTTGATTTTCAACATTAGCAATAATGCCATCAGCCGGAGGAAAACTATTTTCTGTCATCTCTTCTATAATTTCACTAGGAGACAACACACGATTACCATGAACTTGTTTGACACGATAAGTTTGGGCTTCAGGATGAAAAATTTTGCTTAAGTCTTCAGGTGTTTTCGGATAAAACGGTTGAGTAAAAAAGCCATGAGGCCAAGCTTCTAATAGAGAACAGGTTAAATAAGGCAACCCTTGGGCAGACTGCCATTGCCAAGTTTGAGTTAAGCGATCGCTCATCATATGTCAGTTACCAGTGATCAGTGAGCAGTTACCACTTAATTGTAAAGGATTTGTAAAAACACCCCACTACAGCAAAAAGTTGAGGACACGGGGGCGGAACCGCTTCCGCCCCGTGAGATGTCCGTGATAGTGGGGAGAAGTTTATTAAAGTACCACAGATTTACGAGCAGGGACTAAATTTTTGTGGGCTAAATATTCATGGAGTTCTGAGGGTCTGAGTTTACAAAGGTCTTTTGCTAATTCTTCGAGTTTAATACCTTTGGGGAGATTAGGAGATAAAGACTCACGAACCAATCCTAACATCTGAGGTTCAGCTACTAAAAGAATAAAACGGGACTCCCATTGCTGAAGACAGTCTGTCAGTTTTTGACTAATATCCTTAGCAAAGTTGCGTTCATATTCGCTGAGATGGTTACTACGATGATCGTCATAACCATGGCCTTGAGTGCGCGCTCCTCGGTTACGGCCTTTGGTATTGGCCCATAGTTCTCGTCCTGCCATTTCTTTAGCAGTATTAGTTAAACATTCGTGTTCTACTAAATTAGGACTTGACTCGTATTCAGGAAATTCAGCCTCTTCTAGGGTAAAGAAACGGGCTTTGGTTCCATCCATAACAGCAACGACAGCTTGATTCATAGGATTTTTCGATAGAATTCTCAAGATCCCTATCCTAACAATGAAAATTGTATTCTAGAACACTTTGGAATAAAGCTTAAAATTTAGAGCGCAAACTTAGGATATTTTCAGTAAAACAACTTAACAGCGTATTTTTCGAGTGTACTGAAATCCTGGTGTAATTACTTATGATCGCATATTTAGCAAAGCTCAATTCCAACAATAGCATTTTTTCCTGGCTGCGTTTTTGCAAGTTTCAAGGCTAAATAAACTTCTTGAAATGAGCGTCCGTATCCAATTGAACAGGTTAGCCCTGATGTTGTTATCCCTGATGTTAATTGTGAGTACATAGCCTGTATTTCTAACAATATTTCCTTTCCAAGATTACCTTTAAATAAAAGATCATCACCTGCCTCAAATATAATTGAATTTTGATTCAGTGTCTTACGAATAAATCCAGCAATTTTGGAAATTGCCTTAGTTATTTGTTTGCTTGATTTACGAAATTTAGCTTCATCGCTACAAGCTAAAAAAAGTTCTTCTAAAATTTTTCCTGTATCATCTCCATCTAAGCCATAATATAATTCTTCTTCTGGTAAAATATCATTATCAGTTAGTTTCCTTATTTTTTGTGGTTTTTTAGTAAGTTTACTCTTCGATAACGCATCATAGACAATATCTGTATAAAAGTCGATAAAAGGAAAAGCCATTATTACAGAAAGTTCTGCTTTGAACTTTTCTGAAGGAGTTAAAAGTTGACCTTTATGTGTAGAACTATTTCTTAAGTACAACATAAAATCATTGAACTTTCTAAAAAACTCTATATCAAAGTCAGCTGGAGTATCATGTTCAAATTTAGCCTCAATAATTTTTAGCTTCTGTCCAAAAGTTTTTCGATCCACTCCGTCGGCAAAGTTAACTAGCATAAACTTATTAATAAGAAGACGAATTAAATCTTCTACACTCGCTGAAATTGAGGAAGCTGCTATTCGATAAATAGCATTATCTTTACTTTGATCGCCTTGTAATTTTAACTGAATAGAATGACTTAAGTTATTCTTAAAAAACTCATCATCAGAGGCATCTGGATCAATAGCTATATATTTATTTGTTTGATGTTCTATAATTTTTTTGTAACGTACTATTTCGGAAAGATTCAAATATGTAATACTATCAAATCTAGTGCTATCAGGGGCTAAAGTATAGCAATCTAACAAAATATCAACTGGTAAAAATCCTCTTTCTTCAGTTATCTTAAATAATTTTGAAACATCAATTAGATATTGATGTTTTATATCAAGTATGTAAGAAGCTATTGACAGTAAGTTTTTCTGGAATGAGGTGCCATTTGTAAGATCAACAATTAAATTTTTACCATTTGGTATGCCTTTAAAAATGAACTCAAGATAATCAACGAACTTTTCTATCGAAGATGGTTCTTCTGTGATCTCAATTATCTTTTCAACAAACAATTCTCGACTTATTCCATTAGTTTCTATATAATTTATCCAATCTTCATTATCCTTTAACTTAATATAGGAATCTTTAGAATGGATAACAAATATATTGGTTAAAGGTTGATCAAAGCTTTTTTTTACTCTAGCATTAGCGACAATTATAGAATTTGCAAATGTAAAACGATTAATATTACCAAGGACAATTAAGCTTGTCATATTGGAAAAATACTTATAAATTACTTTATTAAAGTATAGCTTAAAAAAGCTATAGTGCTTTAATAAAGTATAATTAAGTCTGTTGACTTACTCAGAGATTTAATAATGACTACGGAAAATCTACTTCAAGGGGTTAATGTATTTCTCATTGGTATGATGGGAACCGGTAAAACAACAGTGGGTAAAAAATTAGCACAGCGTTTGAATTATCGTTTTTTTGATACTGATGTGTTAATTGAAAAAGTGACAAAACAAAGTATTACTAATATTTTTGCTACCCAAGGAGAAGAAACATTTCGTGATCTTGAAAGTCAGGTTCTTTCAGAGTTATCTTCTTGCACTAAGAGTGTTATTGCAACCGGTGGTGGAATTGTTTTAAAGTCAATCAATTGGAGTTATTTACATCATGGTTTGATTATTTGGTTAGATGCTCCTGTATCTGTTCTAAACAAACGTTTAGCTAAAAATACCACTCGTCCCCTCTTGCAAGAAACAGATTTACAATTGAAGTTACAATCTTTATTAGAGGAACGTCACTCTTTATACGCTCAAAGTGATTTACAAATTATCATTGATCAACACCAAACCCCTAATGATGTTGTTGATCAAATTTTACAATTAGTGCCAACTGTTATTCAACCTAAGTTCAATATTTCTCAAGAGCTTAACTAATTTTAATCAACTGTTTCCGTAAATTTGGCGATGTCTATCATGATCATTAACTATTACGATCGCAGTGAATACTGATCCGATGATAGGCAAAATTTATGCAACGATTTTTTACCACTGGTTTATTAATTTTCTCTTCTTTAATGGGGATCTCTGCTATGACTTCTAGGGTTCAAGCTTCTCCTCGTTGTTATGGAGTTGATCAAGCAGGGAATACAATTGATTTATCTGGGTTATGTTCCCCTTCATCTGAACCTAATATTGTTCCTTCTACCCCTGTTAATTCTGACTCAACTCCTGAAGAAAATACAGATTTAGAAAACAAGAAAGATCCTGAAGTTTCTGCTAGGGAAGAAACCGAAAAAGATATTCAAGCTTGTTTTAGTAGTCCGACTTGTACCCAAATGATAGGAGGTGATAATGAACCACAAAAATCTCCCCATCAAATACGCATTGATCAAGTTTTAAATGGGGGTAGAATTAACCCTAATTAATACTTTAAAATTTAACTTCATCGGCAAAACTTTGACGACGTTCAAAGTGAAATGGACCGGCAACTGATCCCCAAACTAATTCATTTGTAACAGGATCATAACCGCGATCAAGGCTAATTAATTGATGCTCATTAATTTCAAAACTATTATCTAAATAAGTTTCTTTTCCCTTACGAACAATACGGCAATTTCTTCCTGGTTTAACTGTTCCTTTAAAACTGGTTCCTGTCCAATCAACAAACATATCACACCCCTGCATTAATTCGATATCATCAGGGGTTATTTCTTTTAATTTTTCTGGTTGACGAGATGCCCCTAAAAAAGCTTCTTTCTCTTTCAGTTTATAATTTTCTAATTCAATTCTGTTATCAACAATTTTTAATTGTAATACTCGTACTCGATAGGGTTGATTTAACGCATAATCATAAGCTTGTTCTAAAAATAAACTAGGTTCAGGAAAATTATCGACAGGTAAAGGACGAATACAAACCCGAATATGTGCATAAAAAGGAGGATTTTCAAAGGCTTGTTCTTGATTACTAAAATCAGAACACATCCAACGGGCTAAGGTTTTTATATCTGTGGCGTGAGACATAATACTTATTACATTTAAACCAATAAAAAGTTAAGACAATTTTGATTGTATCTTGAATAGTGAGCAAATATCAAATAATTATGTAATCAATTCTTTAGCTATTAATTACTAATTATTCATAAAATTCTCTACCTTTAACTGTGGCTAACTCAGGGTATCCGGCTTCAATTAAAGCGCGATCGCGGATACGGCAGGAATCGCAGAGTCCACAGGGTTCTGGTTTTCCTTGATAGCATGACCAAGTTTTAGCAATAGGAACCCCTAATTTAATAGCATCTTTTATAATATCGACTTTTGTTTTTGTGATCAAGGGAGCGGTCAGTAATGGGGCTTTTCCTTCGAGTCCCGCTTTTGAGGAAAGATTAGCCAAGGTTTGATAGGCTTGGAGATAGTCAGGGCGACAGTCGGGATAACCAGAATAATCGACGGCGTTGATGCCTAAATAAATGGCTTGTGCGCCTTTTGCTTCGGCTAAGGACAGGGCTAAGGCAATAAAAACGGTATTTCTGCCAGGAACATAGGTCGAAGGGATAACGGTGGTATCAACACCACTCTGAGGTAAAGATAAGGAACTATCCGTTAAAGATGAGCCTCCCCATTGAGCGATATTGACATCAATGATGTAGTGTTTAGAGATATTCAGGGCTTGAGCAATGGTTTGGGCTGCGTTTAACTCCCGTTGGTGTCGTTGTCCATAGCGTAGGGACAGGGCAATCACTTCATAGCCTTGGTCAATGGCTATCGCTGCTGAGGTTGCAGAGTCTAAGCCTCCTGATAAAAGAACAACGGCAAGAGGTTTATGAATCATAGCAAAGAAATAAACGATAGAAAGATTATCATAATTTTTTCATAACTATCCTATCCTATTGGAGTTATATTTGCGATAATTGATTACCAGAAATCATCAATTTTTTGCTAAGCTAATAAAAGAAAAAGTGTTAGATACTGTAGGTTAATGAAATGAAAGGATTGCTATTAGTTGTGATGATTATTTTTATGCTGACAATAAGCAATATTAATCCCTTTCATTCTTCTACTAATCTAGCTGTTGCTGTTAACAATGAGATGATTATGAGTAACGCTACCGTATTATCAACTGACGACATAAAAGATCAATTAAAACAACTAGAGGGTTGGACAGAAAAAGACGGCAAATTACATCGTGAATTTCAATTTAATTCTTTTGTAGAAGCCTTCGGTTTTATGTCTAGTGTTGCGTTAGTGGCTGAATCAATGGGGCATCATCCTGAATGGTGTAATGTTTATAATCGTGTCACTATTGATTTAACTAGCCATGATGCAGGGGGTATTACTAACAAGGATTTAGAATTAGCTCAAAAAGCTAATGAATTAGCTAATAAATAAGAATATGTATTGAATTAATAATAGTATACCTCTCCTAAAATGGAGAGGTATTATACAAGTTATTTCTTTTTTGTATAACTATCAGGCTTTTAACTAGGAGTTAATTGCTTCGCTTGATTTTCGATAGATTCTAGCAAAGAATCATAAGGCTTAACAAATTTCTCGATTCCTTCTTTGAGTAATTCATCAAGCACTTGATCCATGTCAATGTTAATATCAGGATGTTTCAAAGTTTCAAACACTTGATAAGCTTCATCTACGTCAGCTTCGATACGTTTTGGACTCAGATCGCAGTGATCAGCACAAGCTTCTAAGGTATTAGAAGGTAAGGTATTAATAGTATGTTCTCCGACTAATTCGTTGACATATTTAACATCACTATAGTCAGGATCTTTTGTGCTGGTACTTGCCCATAAAAGTCTCTGAAAGTTTGCACCTTTTTCTTCTAATGCTTTCCAGCGAGGACTAGCAATAATATCTTTAAAGGTTTGATAGGCTATTTTGGCATTAGCGACTGCTATATCCCCTTTAAGTTCCCGTAGACGGACGGATTTATTTAAACTTTCTGTTCCTAATTCTCGGATTCTCTGTTCAATTCTTTTATCTACTTTTGTATCGATACGACTGAGGAAAAAGCTGGCAACCGAAGCAATATTATCAATTGGTTGATTATTTTTAACCCTGGTTTCTAAGCCTCTAATATAAGCCCAAGCTGCTTGTTGATAGTTATCCACTGAGAATAACAAGGTTACATTGACATTAATTCCCCGACTAATTAACTGTTCAATGGCTGCAAATCCTTCAAAGGTTCCTGGCACTTTAATCATGACATTTTCTTTATCAATTGCCTCATAAAAGTGAATTGCTTCGGCAATGGTTCCTTTAATATCATGAGCAAGGTGAGGAGAAACTTCAATACTTACATATCCATCTAACCCGTTTGATTCTTCATAGATAGGATGGAAAATATCACAAGCTTTACGGATATCTTCAAAGACTAAAGATTCATAAATTTCTTGATTAGATTTTTCTTCTTCGTGGCCGGATTTAATAGCTTGATCGTAGCGATCGCTCTCTGTTATTGCCTTTTCAAAAATGGCTGGATTAGAAGTCAATCCACGTAAACCACGGTTTTCTATTAGTTGATTGAGTTCCCCTGTTTCTATGGCTTCACGGGTTAAATTATCCATCCAGATACTTTGACCATAGTTTTGCATCTCTAATAAAGGGTTGGGACTCATAAGTTTTTTATCTCCTAAAAATTAACAATTATTTTCTCTACTGTGTGGTTTATGAAATTGAATGCTTTTTTACATCGTCTTTTGTTTTTTAATGCTATCCCTGTTTATAATTCTAAAAAAAATAGATATTTATCACTTCTACCAAAAGACATAAGAATAAGTGTAGTATTGAACAGTTATTACTGCTCAGTTACGAGTAACCAATGGCTGATAAGTGCTTCAGTAGTAAACTAGGATAGGCATAACACTGATCATTTTCTAACTGTAATTGATTGACTGTTTTATAAACATCGGTAATGGCTTGCTGAAAAGTATCAATTGAGTTTTCTAAGGTTTCTTCCATTTCAAAGGCTAAACTCCAATAGTATTTTCGATTAATTTTGATTTCACTAATTTCAATTTCTACATTTTGATACAGTTTTTGCCATCTTGTCTTATGAACGGCTATCCAAGTAGGATTATTTATATTGTTTTTTACGATTTTCTGCAAATCAGAAGATAATGGTTTGTTATGTCTCCATTTTATCCATCTTTCAATAAAACCTTGCCAACTACTGTTACAATCTTCAGCTAAATTCAACCTAACAGAATCAAAATTATTATCTTTCCATTTCATTTCTAAGACATTTTCTCTTAATTTCACACTCATGGAATGATTATTGTTTGCACATAAATAGTAATCTATTCTACTATTGACCTGATCTAAAATTTTGCCAGGACAATCAGACTGAAACCAGTTGCAAATATTTGATGGTAATAAGCATAAACCATACCAACGGATCTCTAATGTTTGTTTAGATATCATGCCATTATATTTATTTAATTAAGAAAAAAATAACCCCCAACTATTTTAGTTTGGAGGCAATTATTATTATTGATTATTTAAGACAAATGTTACCACCATTTACGATCGCCATTTTCATCCGTTCTAGCCTGACGAATAGTGTCACTAATTTCTTCTGCGTCTTTGATGTGGTGTAATGCTTTTTCAGAACCATCCTCATTTTCAACAACGAAGTAGGTAGGCACAACCTCGTGACCAGTAATATCCCAGGTATCGACTGCGATTTGTTCTGATTTTTCTTCAACGGTTTGATTTTCTTCCTTAACGCGATCGCCTTCGTTAAGAACTCTTTTATTTTCATTTTCCGTGGAGTTATTCATAAATTAATACTTAAATTGAATTCAACTTATCTAATTCAATCTAAACAGTTTTCTTTTAAATAACCATCTTCAAAAAGTTAGAATATAAAAAAGTGATCATCTCCCTCAACTGATAGATTCAGGATTAAGTTAATCAGATTTTGGCGCAATATCTTCCAGATGAACTGAGGGAGCATCAGGTTTAGACAAATCGATATAAATAATCCGTTCTTTTGCCACAGCAGAAGATAACTGACGTAGTTTACCTAACCCTTGGAGTTGTTCAAGAAACTGCTCTCTATCAAGATAAGTGCCACAATGTACCTTTCCTAAAGCAGTGTGTAAAATCAAATTACTAGGATCACGCCAATCAAGTACAGTGATTTCTACAGGAGAATTAAGAATTAAAGGATAAATACTTTTCCAATAGGTTAAACTTTGTTGACTTAACCCTAACACTTTAAGCTTAACGGAGGGTTTTTCTTTTGCTTGTTCATAAAATGTTTGAGGAATCCAAACCCCATCATCATCGATAAAACCGACCTGATCGGCCATCGTCGCTTCAGCTACTGGTTGTCTTTCTGTCACCATAATAGTCACTTCTACAGGAAGTAGCTGACGGGTCATATAAACCGTTTCTAGGGGGGGTTGACTTTCGAGTTTTTCTCTTAACTGATGAATGGGTAATTTCCAAATTAACTGAGGATAACTTATATCGAGCATGGCTTGAATTTGTTCAGTCTGTAGTCGCTCATTACCCAGAACTTTAATTTGTGATTTTTCTCGAATGAGCCAATGAGGTAGACTAACGCTCCAAATTAATCCCCCTGTCATACCGCAGAGGAATAGAAATCGCCACACCCCTTGCCATGCTTTTAAACGCCGTTGATGGCGTAAGGTTTGACGTTGGTTTTTGAGAGAATCAGCAGGAATTAAGGTACTATCTGTCATAAGATTTCTATCATCACCATGAAGACAATGTTATGATTGGGAGGAGTCTTACTCTAAAAAAAAATAACTCAATAAAATGAGTTTACTTACTCAAGTAACAAAAGTCTAAGATATACTGAATAAAAAGAAATTAGACAAGTTCCTCTCTTAGAGTCAGTACTCGCCTGTTATAGAAGTTTCATAAACACACTACTTAGCTTATGGTCAATTACAAAAAAGGGTTAGTTCTCGGTGCAACTGCAGCAGTTTTAACCGCCGTTGCTGTGACCGGAGCGGGGTTCCGTCTTTCCCGTAGCTTTGCTTATCTTGAAGATAGTCCTACAAAGTTAGTAGACGAAGTTTGGCAAGTTATTAATGACACCTACGTTGATGGTACATTTAATCAAGTAGATTGGCTTGCAGTTCGCCAGGAATATGTTGGAGGGTCTAAAACTTACGAAACTAAAGAAGAAGCATATAAAGCGATTCGGGAAATGTTAGAAAAACTGGGTGATCCCTACACCCGCTTTATGGACCCTGAAGAGTTCAAAAATATGCAAATTGATACCTCCGGAGAACTAACTGGTGTAGGTATTCAACTCACTAAGGATGAAGAAACAAAAGAATTAACGGTTGTCGCGCCTATAGAAGATACACCAGCCTTTGAAGCCGGAATTTTGGCTAAAGATGTCATTACTAAGATTAATGGCAAAACCACTGAAGGAATGGAAGTAGAAGATGCAGTTAAACTCATCCGTGGTAAACCAGGAAGCAAGGTTACGTTAACCATTCGTCGTACTGACGAAGAAATTGATTATCCTATTGTTAGAGCGCGCATCGAACTCCATCCCGTTAAAGCTCAAGTAAAAGAGACTCCTTCGGGTAAGGTTGGTTATATTCGTTTAACTCAGTTTAGCGCTCATGCCAGCGAAGAAATGCGTGACGCGATTCGTGAGGCTGAATCAGCTAAGGTAACAGGTTATATCTTGGATTTACGGTCGAATCCAGGAGGACTGCTCTACTCTAGTGTAGAAATTGCTCGGATGTGGCTTGATGAAGGTAAAATCGTCTCTACCGTTAGTCGCAACGGGGAAATAGAAGCCCAAAAAGCCACTAACCGCGCGTTAACTGATAAACCTATGGTTATTTTAGTGGATGGGGGTTCTGCCAGTGCCAGTGAAATTCTTTCGGGAGCTTTACAGGATAATAATCGGGCTACTTTAGTAGGAACCAAAACCTTTGGTAAAGGGTTAGTACAGTCCGTTCGACGCTTAGGAGATGGTACATCAGGACTAGCGGTGACCATTGCTAAGTATTTGACCCCCAGTGGCCGAGATATCAATAAGCAGGGGATTGAACCTGATATTCTGGTTGAATTGACCGAGGAACAAAGAAAAGAACTTCAACAAGAACGAAATAGAATTGGTGATTTTGGTGATCCTCAATTTGACCAAGCTTATGAAGAGTTGAAGAAAGAAATTGCTAAGTCTGGTGCAACTAACGCTAGTGGAACTTTGCGATAACCTTAATTAATCGAAAAATTCAATGATTATAGGAAGAAAGGTTACTTTCTTCCTTTTTTTGTTGCTAACCATTAGACGAGCCAAAAACGAAGCAAAATGGTAGCCTAGAGATCAAAAAATCCCCTTAGCGTTTTTTTAGAGTTTCATGAATCTTGGTCAGTGGCTCAGCTTGTCGAGTTTAATCATTTCTGGTTATATTCTTTGGCAGATTAGGCAAGTATTGTTATTGGTATTTACGGCAGTTGTTTTTGCAACGGCGTTAAATCGATTGGTTAAATGGCTTGAACAATTTAAAATTAGACGTAATTGGGGCATTATCATTGTTGTTATCACTATCATAATCTTAGCTATTTTATTCGCTTGGTTAGTGGTTCCTCCTTTTATCGATCAATTTGAAAAGTTATTAGCATTATTACCCACAGTTTGGGAAAGACTGCGAACTAATTTAATTTCGTTATCAGAAACACAAAGTCGTTTTGACTGGTTACCTAAGCCTCCTACTTTAAGTGATGTATTAACTCGTTTACAACCGTTATTGACTGATATTTTTGCCAATTTTTTTACCGTATTTTCTAATTCTTTGGCCATTATTTTACAAGTGGTTTTTGTTTTTTTCTTGACGATTACAATGATTATTCAACCTCAAAGATATCGTCATTTATTTTTAAAATTATTCCCTTCTTTTTATCGTAAACGAGGGGACGAAATTTTGACCCTTTCAGAAGTTGCCTTAGGTAATTGGTTAACTGGTGTTACGATTAATTGTTTTTTTATTGGCATATTAAGTGGTGTGGGTTTATGGTTATTACAAGTTAAGTTAGTGTTAGTTCATGCTTTATTGGCAGGGTTACTCAATTTTATTCCTAATGTGGGTCCTGCTACAAGTGTCGTTTTTCCTTTAATGGTTGCTTTATTAGATAATCCTTGGAAAATTTGGGCGATTCTAATTTGGTATTTTATTATTCAAAATATTGAAAGTTATTGGTTAACGCCTACCGTTATGGCTAAACAAGTATCTTTACTTCCTGCGGTAACCTTGGTGGCGCAAATCTTTTTCGCTCAAACTTTTGGTCTATTAGGATTATTATTAGCACTTCCTTTAGCAGTTGTGGCTAAAACTTGGATTGAAGAAGTTTTATTTAACGATATTTTAGACCCTTGGGATTCTATTAGTTAAACGAGAAAGTATTATGAAAAAATCAGTTTTTTATCTATCCTTTGTGAATTTATTACTTCTATTTTCTTGGGTTTTGCCTAGCTATACTCAAGAAATGAGCGTATTAGAAAAAATTGATCAAACAGGTTTATTGGAGGTTGGAATTAGAGAAGATGCAGTTCCTTTTGGCTATCGAGATATTAACGGAAATTTAGAGGGATTATGTTTAGATTTGATCGCTCTTTTAAGAGAACAATTAAAACAAAAGTTGAATAAAAAAGTGATTGCTCTTAAACTATATAAATCAACTCTTTATAATCGCTTTGAATTAGCGAGCGATCGCATTGTTGATATAGAGTGTGGTCCAAATACCATTCGAGAAGTTCCTGAATACCAAATACAATTTTCTCAACCCTTCTTCTTAACAGGAACTCAATTATTAGTTAAAACGGAGAAAGCAAAAAGGATTAATCCGAATAGAAGTTTAGACAATATTGATATTGGGGTGTTAAGAAATACCACTAATGAACAATTAATGGCTGAAAGATACCCTTTAGCTAATCTCGTTCAGTTTCAAGGGGTTACAGGAAGATCTAGAGGAATACAAGCACTACAAGGAAACAAAATAGATGCTTTTGCTAGTGATGGTATTCTCTTGGTGGGAGAAGCTCAAATACAAAATTTAAGACTCGGTCCAGACTATACGTTAGTCCCAACCAATCCCATTGATTGCGAAGAATACGGACTTATTTTACCTGATAATAATCCCGAATGGTTAAGTTTTGTTAACTCGGTGATTGACGATTCATCGTTACAAGGTATTTATCGAGATTGGTTTGGGGAAATTTCACCACAAATTGAATCGATTCAATTGTTTTGTGGAATTAATCAGATATTAGAAGAAGGAGAGGAGTCAGAAGAGACGAGAGAATAGGTTAATTTTTCTCTTGCTCATTTTCCTCAGTTTTCTCGTTCTTTTCATCCATAACTGGTGAACTGGAATCTTCAGTGTTTACCGTTTTGTCCTCGTTTTTTTCGGTGATTTTAGACTCAGAGGATTCGCTTTTCGGTTGATAATCTTCGATGAGGGTTTCTGCTTCATCATCGGCCATATAAGGCTCAAATTCAGCGACATATTCTTCAAAACTTTCTGTTTGTTCTGTTTCTTCTGTTGATTGTTCTTCACTAACGTCGCTGGTAACTGCAAAGGTTTCAGAGGCGATTACTTCTGTTTCTTCTACTAACGTAGGAGTTACTTCTTCGATATTTGAACCGTTGTCGTCATCGTCGTCGTCGTCGTCCCAGTTGCTTTCTTCAAGATCAGTGTTAGAGGTTATTTTTTCAGGAGGTTGTGTGATCGGTTGAGATTTAGATTTACCTAACCCAAATAAGGATTTAAAGGAAAATCCTTGTTTTTTGTTTTCAGTGGTTTCAGTTTCAGGTTCAGGGGTAATCTCGCTTTCTTCTGGAAATTCTACCTGGGAGATAACTGGGGTTTCTTCAGGGGTCGTTTCAGGTTCAGGGGTAATCTCGCTTTCTTCTGGAAATTCTACCTGGGAGATAACTGAGGTTTCTTCAGGGGTCGTTTCAGGTTCAGAGGTAATCTCACTTTCTTCTGGAGGTTCTACTTGGGAGATAACTGGGGTTTCTTCGGGGGTTGTTTCTGTCTCAGGGGTAATCGCACTTTCTTCTGGAGATTCTACCTGGGAGATAACTGGGGTTTCTATTTCAGGTTCAGGGGTAATCTTAATTTCTTCTGAGGTAATTTCTGTCTCAGGTTGAGCAATAATTTCGCTGTCTGGTTGAAGGGTAGGTTCTTCTTCTTCTGGGGTTTCACTCATCGGAGGGGTAACCGAGGGTGATTTTTTCTTGAAGCGGTTTTGTACCCACTTTAATAGAGAAAATCCTTGTATGTCTGTTTTTTCATCAGGATGAGCGATCGCTCGTCTTAAGCGAAGGGTTTGCCAACCAAAGCATATCACTAACGTCACCGCAGCACTTTGACCCAACAACACACCCCCTGTCACCCTTCCTGCACATACCCAAAGAACTAAGGCGTAAAATAAACCGACACCACTCCAAAGAAAATCATCTTTTCGGTGTAATTCAGGAAGGAAAAAAGCGGATAAATAAAGACTTAAGCTTGCAAGGCCAACAGCGATCGCTAGGATGTATGCCAACATCTGTGGGTTACTCCTTTGGTGGTTTCTCTTTCTTATTGTGAGGCATATTGCCCCCTATTGCTCACCAATTTCTAAGAAAGATTTTTTTGAAGTACGTTAGATTAGTCAAAAAATCTTCTTTTAACGTCTCCTCATCCTCGAATCCTCATGAGTCAATCTCCCCCACCTCCAAACGCTTCGTCTAGTTGGTTTAACCGCTTTCTTAGATTTGCCAGAAAACCGAAGACTATTATCATAGCAACGACTTCTGTGACCCTCGTTTTCATCGGTTATACGGGATTGAGTTTCTTTTTAAGGGAGTATTTACCTCCGTGGTTAGAAAAACAACTCAGTAAAGTTATTTATCGTCCTATTGAGATTGGTGAGTTAGAGGGCTTTTCTTTTACCAGTTTACAGCTAGAGGACGCTTATATTCCAGAGACGACTGAATACAGTAGTCAGTTAAGAGCGGAAACTATTAAGGTTACGTTCAATCCTTTAACAATTTTATTACAAAGAAAGTTAGCTGTTAATATTTTTCCTCAAAAGGTAACAGTAAAATTCGTGAACAAAAACCAGGTCAATGGTTAAATGTCAAGGCCACTGATGAAGTTATTCCCCTTAATTTTGATTTATCGGTTAATGTTAAAAACACTGAGATTATTTTATTACCTTATCAATCAGAAAAAACAGTCAATATTAAAGTAGCGGGCAATATAGAATATGAAAAAAGTAAACAGAGAAAGTGGCTTTATGATATCAGTTTAGGTTTACTCGAAAGTAATGAAATTCAACTACAAGGGGAAACCTTTGTTAAAAGTACCAAAAGTAAAATAAGCTTACAACTGAATCAATTACCTTTGCAAGCTTGGTCATCTATTTTTCCTAATCTTCCTTTAAAGATTGATGATAGTTATCTTAAGGCTAATTTGAATCTTAATTTACCTTCTTTGCGAGATTTGAGAAAAACTGAAGGACAAGGAAATTTAAACTTATCTGATTTTCAGGCAAAAGCTCAATCTCTTAAGAAACCTATTCAAGTAGATTTAGCTTTTCAATTTGAGAAAAATAAAATATTAATTAACCAAGGAAAAATTATATTAGGAGATATTCTTACTACATTACAAGGATATTATGATTGGCAAAAAGGAAGTAATATCAAAATTGATCTTCAAAATGTAAATATTAATAATATTTTAGAGGTAATTCCCATTAAGCTACCAATAAAAGCAAATGGAAAGTTTAATATTAATATTAATGTTACTGGGTTAATCACTAATCCTATCATTCAAGGTAAAGTTATTAATGATCAATTAGTAACGATAGAAAAAACACTGTTTGAAAGAATTTTAGCTGAATTTAAAATTACTTTAGATGAAACGTTATTAGAACAATTTTTAATTGAACCCCAAGCAGGAGGACAAATACAAGCAAAGGGAAGTATTAACCAGAATATTAGTCAATTAATCGAACAAAAGAAAGCAATTGATATTAAAGAGTTTCCTATTCAACTTAACTTTCAAGTAGCATTACCGAGTAAAAAGTTAATTAATACTTATTATTTCTTACCTTCTAGTTTAAATTTGAATACATTGCAAGCAAAGGGAGAATTAAAAGGAAAATTAGCTAATATTGATGGTTTAATTCAGTGGCAAACTTCTGGTGATTTTTCACAACAAGATACTACTATTGTTAGTCAAGGTGAAATTGTTATAAAACGGAACAATTTATTTTTAAAAGATACAAATATTCGTACTGAACAAGGAATTATTGATATTACAGGAAGTGGAAGCTTAATAACAAAAAAATGGCAATCTTATATTAATACAGAGTCATTAAGTTTAACATCTTTTGCTAGTCTTATTTGCGTTGAAATTAAGCTTCAATGTCCTGACAATTTAATTCTAGAACAAGGTAATATTCGTTTATCTGGAGAGATAAATCAATCTTTTATCCAATCTCTTGACGTTAATTCAAATTTTTTGTTATCTATTAATGAAGGAAAAGTTATTATCAATAGCAATATTAATGATAGTCAATTACAAACAAATATTACTACATTAAAACTACCTATCAATTCCTTTATTTCTAACTTACCTGTTCTGGTATCAATTAGCGATTCTCGTTTGAATATTTCGGGTAATTTAGAAACTATTTGGAATAATGGAAACCTTAACTTAAGTGAAATTGATGGAGATGGAAATATAGTTCTTAGAATAGAAGATAGTCTAGTCACAGCAACAGGTAAATTAGAAAATGAGTCTTTAGAAGCAGTTGCTAATATTAACAGTTTATCGGTTAATCAAATTCTTCCTAATATTCCAGTTCCTGTTAACTTAATTAATAGTGATATTAATATACAAGGAGAATTGAAATCTATTACTTTTTCTAATTTAATATCTAATTTTAACAATTTACAAATTACTGCCAATAGTGATCTGTTGATTGCTAATCGAAGTATAACAGCACAAACTGAAGTAAATCAAGGACAAGTTAATATTAATGCAACAACAACACCTTTATCTATTGCACCCTTTACTATTAAAAATTATCCAAGTTTAACTATCAAAAACTTAGAAGCTAATTTAACAGCTAGTTTATCCACTTTATTAAAACTAAACTTTAATGACGTTACTGGATATATTAACACTGAAATAGATATAGGAAACGGAACCTTAATCGTTAATGGAGATATTAGTAATAACATTATCGATGCTAATATTACTACCAAAAATATTAAATTATCTAGTTTAAATACTAATTTATTTTCTGATTTTCCAGCAGATAAGATCAATACTTCAATTAATGCCTCTTTTCCTCTTAATTCCATTTTACCATCTGTCTCAATTATTCCTATTAATCTTCGACAATTTTCTTTAGAAGTAGGAGAACAAAATATTAATGCACAAGGCAATTTAACAGTTTCTAATTTATGGCAATCTCTTGATGTTGAAACTATTTCTTTAGAAGTTGAAACTAATTTTGATTTAAGTAAATTACCCTTAACACCATTATTAGATAAAATTCCAATTAATCGACAACTTTTACCAGCACAAATAGAATTAACAGGACAAAGTAACTTTACAGGAACTTTATTAGGAAAAAATCTACTAACTTCACCATTATTACCAGGAAATTTACAAATAGTTGGAGATATCAATTTATCAAACTTAACTTTCAATGATCAACAATTTGAACCAAACTTAAGTGGTGAACTAAATATAAATTCTTTAAATCAAATTTCTATTAATATAAAAGGAATACAAGATAAAATTACTGCTATTATTAGTCCTTGTTTAAAACAAAACTGTTCTTTAGTTTCTGTCATAGAATACTTTGAAATTCGTCAAACTTATAATAATAATACTCCTATTCTTGCTCAGGTAAAGCGTGACAATGATAATCTAGTAGCTAATGTAGAAAGTTTACCTATAGATATCTTGAAAATAGCACCTTTAGGCAACTATGGATTAACTGAATATTTAGGAGGTTTAATTAATTTAGAAATTAGTTTCAATCCATCAGACTTAGATACTGTAGGAAAAGTCACTATTTCATCACCTCGTTTTGGCAATGTGATAGCCAATCAATTTGAAGCATCATTACTATACAAAGATGAACAAATTT